>PBGU01000061.1 GCA_002719135.1 Gammaproteobacteria bacterium | reverse complement strand
GGGGAAGCATATCCGATCGGACGCTGCAAATTTTCAACTCGTGTTTCGACAGCGACGAGGTAGAACTTAACGGGCAACGATTCTTTTTCAAGCCGAGGCCGAATAAGCCGCCGGTGTTAGTTGGTGGCCGTGCTCCTCACGCCCTTCAACGTGCGGCGCTATTTGGCGACGGTTGGATTCCAATGGGGCTTGAACCTGAGAGTGTCCCCGAGTTGCGTGACCAATATCTTGAATATTGCGAACGTGCCGGTCGTTCCGCGGGTTCTATTACGATCATGGGCGGGCTACCACTCGTAGATGTTTCTCGATCGCGGGCGCGCCTCGAAGCATACCGTGACGTCGGAATTGAACGTTTTGTTTGCGGTATTCGCTATCAAACCGTCGACGACTACGAACAACAGATCGCTATGTTGCACAATCTCATAACATAGCCGCACGCAGATTTCGGCTCGAAGTATCCCTTGGCTTTTGGTTCCTACAGGGCCTCAACGACCAGGTTGCCGAGTTTAGCGGCCTTTCCAGTTGGGCGGACGTTTTTCTGAAAAGGCCTTCGGACCTTCGACAAAATCTTCGCCAGTCGACATCGCTTTGACAGAGTCGTATGGAATTTCCATCGATTCTTGCAACGATCCTATGGATAGGCTTCGATAGACGACGTCTTTGCTTGCCCGAATCGATAACGGCGCACATTCGAGGATTTGGCCAGCCCACCGATGCGCCGCGTCCATTAATTCATCGTGGGGCACGACCTCGTTTACAAAACCCAACTCGTAACCTTCCGTCGCTGGGACGTGGCGACCAGTGAGGATCATTCCTAGAGCTCGTTTGGATCCGATTTGACGGGGCAATCGTTGCAATCCACCGGCGAGCGCTGCGAGCCCCACCTTGGGCTCTGGAAGTGCGAATATCGCGTTCTCCGATGCGATGATGAGATCGCACGAAAGCGCGATTTCAAAGCCGCCACCCATAGCGACCCCGTTGACGGCTGCAATGACAGGCTTCGTCATATCGAAGCGCGACGACAGCCCTCCAAATCCTCTCGGTGTTGGAACTCGTTGACCTCCTTCCGCTTGGTATCGAAGATCGTTACCGGCACTAAAACCCCGCCCCTCACCGGTGATGATGGCAACCCAGAGATCGTCGTTGTTTGCGAATTCGTCAAAAACTTCGCCGAGCTCCGCGTTCGCTGGTGGGTGCAGGGCATTCAATCTTTCCGGTCGATTGAGTTTCACGGTCAATACATGATCGGCTTTTTCGACATTACAAAATTCGGGCATGCTTCCCCCTAACATGTTGTGGTTCCAAATCCGTGAGCGGGAAGCGGTTTCGACAGGTACGCTCCACAAAGCTCAACGGATGTAGGAGTAGTTTTCCCATTGCGTCGGACGCGCGTCAAGCGAACTTGAGAACCTTTTTATGATTTCGAATAACTCTAGGGTGGAACCATCGACCTAAGTGACGTCTGCATGTCGGTCGATCACGACACATCCGACGAGGTCCCCGAGCACATTCGCTGAGGTTCGAATGGTGTCGAGAGGACGCTCAACCAAAAGTAGTATCAGTATCCCTTCCAAGGGTATCCCGACGGCAAGAAGCACCATTTGCATGCCGGCCATCGATCCTGACGGAATTCCAGGAGCGCCGATGGACGCGAGCATGGCGACAAGGAACACTGTGACGGTGGCAGTGGCATTTAGATCAAGTCCGAAGAGGTACGCGAGAAAAATAGCTGCAACGCCCTCAAAAAGCGCCGTTCCGTCCATGTTGATGGTCGAACCAAGAGGTAGCACGAAACTTGCCGTGGTCGAGCTAACCCCGAGATCATTGGCGGCGTGAAAACTGACGGGAAGTGTCGCCGCACTCGATGAGCTCGATAGTGCAACAACGATAGGTCGTAAGGTCTTCTTCGCTAGGGTAGCTGGTTGTATGCGCCCACCTAACCAGGCGATGGAGGGCAGGATGACGACCATGTGCAGCAGCGTGGTCCCGATCACGACACCAGAAAATGCCGCGAGCTGTCCGATTAACACCAAATTTGTGTTAGTCGTCATTTGATAGACGATGCCGACGATACCGATTGGGACCACCCACACGGCCCAACTCGCTAATTTGTAGATTGCGTTTGTGATCTCATGGATCGATCGTTTCACTACGCTATCGCTGGGAAGGACCATCAGAAGTGCCAATCCAAGGACAATACTGTTGGTCACGATCCCAAGGATATTGAGTTCCGTAAGAGCGGCAAAAGGATTTACGAACATTTGCGCTAATAGGTTACGAACTAACGCACCGAACGTATTTTCAGACGTCCCAATTAAGGTGGCATGGGTGGACGCTGTCTCGATGGCGCTAAGTGGCGGCGCGTTCGTCCAGGGGTGGAATAGAAAAACGACTGTAAGGCCTAAGGTAATGGCGAACGCAGTGGTGATTACGTAATAGGCGACTGTCAGGGTTCCAATTCGGCGGAGTTGTTTTGCTGCATCCAAACGAACTATTCCTGACAACACCGAGAAAAAAACCAGCGGTGCGACAATCATTTTAAGCACGGATAAAAACAGTTCTTTGAATAACGCAGCAAATTCCAGTAGCCACGGGGTAACTGGAAATGCCCAGGCTGAGACAAATCCGACTAACGCGGCCAAAACGACGGTGGGAAAGAGATACCTGTTCATCGACGAACTACCAGATGACTCAGCATGCTAGTTTAACGCGTATGGCTGAAGGTGATGCCCAAGCAATGCGGTCGGAAATCTTGAATCTAGATTGGAGTTTTGTAGAACAGCCTTGAGAATATTATGAACGATGGTCTGTTTAAGATAAATTTATCTAACTTATTGATATATATCGTTATAAAAAGTATTCGAGAGGATAGTTTGGCGCGTTACACGCGGTGTGGTTGGCCGATTTTTTCGGCTTTTTGGGGACCAAATCTCTGACTTTCACCAAGAACTTTTCGATGTTTCGTCCTTTGTCCGTGAATATCGGCATGCGATATGCGGGATCCTCGCGTGGCAATCTCTCTCTCGTAACTTTCGTTGCATTGGCGGGTCTTGCGTTATCCGTTTCGGTCCTTCTTTTCGTGCAGGGAGTGGTCGCTGGGTTCGAAAGGGAACTGACGAATCGGATCTTACGTGTCATCCCGCACGTGTCGGTCCGAGCGCGCGAATCGATCGCAACTTCGTCGGAACTACTCCAGCTGATAGGAGGTATCCCCCATGTGGCAGGTTCCGCGGCCGTGATCGACGGACAAGCCCTCCTTTCTTTGGGTCAAAAAGTTCGGGGTATAACGATTACTGGAATCGAGCCCGATCAGTATCGTCGGGCCTCACGGATAAACCAATACGTACGAGGCACCGACTTGATCGCTCTGACCCCAGGCCAATATGGAATGATTGTCGGGGACAATCTTGCCAAAGACTTGGGCTTGAAGCTCGGTAGTTCCGCAACCGTCGTGGTTCCCGATGTCACCGTGACCCCACTTGGGGCGTTCCCGCGGCAAAAATCGTTTCGCGTTCAAGGGATATTGGATACCGGGTCCCAGCTTGATCAGCGCTACGTCTTCCTTCACCGACTTGATGCCGCGAAGTTGTATCGAGTAGGCCCAGGCGTTCATTCGATCGAAGTGTGGCTTGATGATCCGTTACGAGCCCGCCAGGTTGGGCTTGAAATACTCGCTTCGCTGAGCGACGAATTTGCTGTATCCACTTGGTTCCAAACGTACGGACCGCTCTACGGAGCGATTAGGGCTCAAAAAGGGATGATGTTTCTTCTTCTATCCTTGTTGGTTGCCGTCGCGTCCATCAATCTTGTTTCAACGCTGGTAATGATTGTGAGTGAGCGCCGTAGCGACATCGCCATCTTGCGGACGATGGGAAGCAACCGGTCCTTGCTTATCGGAACATTTGTGATCTTAGGCCTGGCAATTTCGGCGGTTGGGGTCGCTGCTGGAATTGGTATAGGCTATTTTCTCGGCGTTTTGGCCGAGGCCGGATTCCCGACACTTGAGTCACTCCTTGGTGTCAAACTCATGAGTGAATACGTGGTTGACACGCTGCCGTTCGCAATGGCGTTGACGGACGTATGGCATGTCGCGGGTATTGCGGGATTACTCACGCTGTTGGCAACTCTGTATCCAGCGTGGCGGGCGAGCTCGTCGAGTCCCGCGGAAGCACTTCAACATGAGTAATGTCTTGTCAGCTCGAAATCTTCGTAAACGGTTCGTAGATGGTGAGCGAGAACTTCGGGTTCTCGATGGCATTGACTTAGATATTAGGAGGGGTGAGAGGGTCGCGGTGGTAGGTCGCTCTGGAACTGGCAAGAGCACGTTGCTGCACATACTTGCCGGCTTAGCCGATCCGGACGTCGGCGAGGTAAGGGTTGCCGGTCAAAACATGACTTCTGCTTCAAGTGATGGTCGAGCCGCCATCCGCAATCAATACATGGGTTTCGTATATCAATTTCATCACCTACTGCCCGAGTTTTCCGCACTCGAAAACGTGGCGATGCCCCTGATCGTTTCGGGTCGTACGTCGCTCGAATCGGAGGAACGTGCGAAGAACCTATTGGACTCGGTTGATCTGACGGAGCGTATCGGGCATCGACCACATCAACTCTCGGGTGGCGAACGGCAACGTGTCGCGGTAGCGAGAGCGATGGCAACTGAGCCCGACATCCTGTTGGCCGATGAGCCCACCGGTAATCTTGATCGCGAAAATGCTTCCCGAGTGATGAAGCTGATAGCGGAAATGAGTACCGCGACGGGTACAGCGTTTATCGTCGTGACACATGATGCGTCGATCGCGGACAAAATGAACCGCTCGTTCGTTTTGGAAGACGGCAAGCTCAATGCCTAACCGATTACTAATTAAGCGATTACCTTCCGTGTGGATTGCGCTTCGATATCTCTTCCGACGCGACAACGTCTATGCGGCGTTAATTAATTGGGTCTCGTTGGTGGGGCTCGTACTCGGAGTAACGATCCTCACAGTGGTGACGAGTGTTATGAATGGATTCGACCAAGAAGTTAAGGGACGGCTTCTAGGTGTTGTACCGCACGTCTTTATCGAAAAGAGTGTCTTAACTGAAGAGGATAGCGAAGCCGTATTGGCAACGCCGGGGGTCATCGGCGTTGAACGTCTGTATCAGGGCGAAGCCATGCTATCCCTGCCCGGAGCAACTCAGGCGGTGAAGGTCTACGGAATTGATGCGAAGGATGGAGGCAGTTTCATTGCAGATTCGATGGTGTCAGGTTCGCTCCCGATGATACAGGGTGCTGGTATTGCACTGGGAGAACCGCTTGTGCGTTTGATGGGACTAGCGCTGGGCGATCCGACCATCCTGGTTTTTCCGACATCAACGGGATCGGGAATCGTTCCAGTAGTACAACGGTTTCAGCTCGTTGCAACGTTCGCGGTCGGGGCGGATCCAGACTATCAGTTAGCAATTATTGATATTGCCCGAATCGAAGAATTGGGAATTACCAATGCTGGGACATTGGGTTGGCGGGTGACCTTGGCCGACCCTCTCTCGATAGGTTCCTGGTCGTCACCCGTCGACGCTCCTCTAAGCACCTGGGCTGAACAGTTCGGTGAATTGTTTCGCGCGATCGAGATCGAAAAAGGGATCATGTTTGCGTTATTAGCACTGGTTGTCGGACTAGCCGCGTTCAATATGGTGTCTGGGCAGGCTTTGTTGGTGAACGATAAGCGAGGAGATATTGCTATTCTGAGCACCATGGGAGCGCGCCGGGCAGTAATTGTCTCGATATTTTTGGTTCAGGGACTGGTCATTTCGTTGGTTGGAATCGCACTTGGACTCATTCTTGGCGTAACCATTGCGTCACACGCTGACGTCGTCGTGAAAGTACTGGAATCGGCAACGGGCTCGAACATGATCGAGGGAACCTACTTTTCGTCCGTTCCCTCCGAAACAAAAGGCAAAGACCTTGTTGCTATAGCGCTGCTTTCGTTCGGTTTGTGTACGGCTGCGATAGTTCGTCCTACTCTATTAGCGGCCAGAGCGAATCCGGCACCGGAGTTGCATTCGCGCTAGGAGTATCAAAAAGCGATCTTACTTTGGCGCCTTGCTAGGCGGTGTTTCCAGCGTCGAACGACGTGCAGCCTCCAGAGTATTCGGGAAACCAACATTCCCGATAACCCCGACACCCAGCCGCAGATCAAACAACCGACAAGTAAGGGCCACCAGATCTGGCCGATCTGGTTGGAAAGCCACGCCCAAGACAGCTCCACGGTCGTGATGGTCACTTGAGTATCCAGTAACCAGGCGCCCAGCTTATAGGCGAAGAAAAACATAGGTCCCATGGTTAACGGGTTGGTAACCCATGTGACGGCGACCGAAAGCGCGATGTTGCATCGGCCGATCAGCGCCATCGATGCGGCCGCGAGCATTTGTGTTGGGATCGGTAAAAATGCGCAAAAGAGGCCGATAAAAAAGGCGCCACCGACCGACCGACGGTGTAAATGCCAAAGCTCGGGTTCGAGTAAACGATGACCCCAAATCCGAAATAGCGTGTGCTCACGCATGAATTCTCGGGTTGGCAGATAACGTTTGATGAATGGGTACGGCATGAGATTCGCATTATGCCTGCGGGGATTTCAAATAGTCGTTTGGTACCCGCGGGTTAGTGTATGCGTGAGTCGACAAGGAACATCAAGGTCTATTCGGCGTCGACGATATTGATTTGGTGGGGTCGACTTTGTTGAGAGAACGTCAATCAGAGGTACCGTTGCGAGGAGATATTGGTATGGACCAGCCTGTACAGTCGCTCCCGATGCATGTAATAGGGATACGCGAGGTTTGACGTCGTAGCTATATAATTTGACGCGAATGATGAATGACGCTCGATCAACTTCGCGCCGTGAATGGCGGATGCACGAGGTTACTGCATGTTAAATAAGTGTCTGTTTCCAGTGGCCGGATATGGCACTCGGTTTTTACCGGTCACCAAATCGATGCCAAAAGAAATGTTACCGATACTTGATAAACCGCTTATTCAGTATGGAGTTGAGGAAGCTTCAGCGGCGGGTCTACGTGACATTGGATTTGTGACCGGCCGGGGAAAGCGCGCCATCGAGGATCACTTTGACGTTAGTTATGAATTAGAAGATCAGGTGAAAGGGACCGCAAAGGAAAGTGCCCTATTAGGCATCCGTGATCTGATCAATGAATGTACTTTTTCCTACACTCGTCAGGTACAAATGCAGGGATTGGGGCACGCAATTCTTTGCGGTCGTTCAATTATGGGAGACGAGCCTTTCGCTGTGGTGTTGGCCGATGACCTTTGTTTCGGCGAGGGAAGCAGCGTGCTCGCTCAAATGCTTGAGATTTTTGCACAGCACCGGACCAGTGTTGTCGCTATTGAAGAAGTACCCTTTGAGAGTACTCATCAATATGGCGTGATTGCGGGGGACGAAGTGTCAAAAGATTTATACAGTGTATCGAACATGATTGAAAAACCTGAGCCAGGTACGGCACCTTCCAATTTAGCGATCATTGGCCGATACATCCTCACGCCGGATATATTTGAAATATTGCGGCAGACCCCGCCAGATAAGAGAGGCGAGGTCCAGATTACTGATGCGCTCGTCGAACAAGCGAAACAGGGTGGAGTGCTTGCGTACCGATTTAAAGGCAAACGTTTTGATTGTGGCTCTTTGGCGGGGTATGTACAGGCAACGAATTTTTGTTATGAAAAGCTCCTTTCGAAAGTGGAGAAATAGAACGACTTGAAAAAGGAACGATCTCACGGCGTGAGGTGCTGGATAATTCCGCATGTAGTTTGCGGTTGTATACAGATCGCGATTTTGGGGATCTCGGTTTTGGTCGGGCAGTACCTACAGACGAGACGCACCGGGTGAAGTCGGAGATGAGTGCTTCGGGGTCTCCGAGCACGGGCGACTGGGCTCTTTATCGCCGACTGCTGCGGTATCTAAAGGGGCAGTGGCTTCTCTTTTTCGTGGCCGTCATTGGTTTTTTACTCGCTGCTGGTGCCGAGGCTTTTTTTGCGCAAGTACTAGGGCAGGTCGTCGACTCTTTTGACACGGATTCCGACCTTAGCATTTGGTACTTCCCTTCGCTGATCGTGTTAGCGGCGCTCGTACGTGCTTGTGGGTCGATCACTGGGGAACTCCTCCTCTCGCGCATTTCATTTCGCGTAGTCCATGTTCTTCGGTGTGAACTTTTCGATCGCCTGCTGGTGGTGCCTAGCGAATTTTTCGAAGCAAGTGCGCAGGGGCAGATCGTCTCGCGATTGACGTTCACGACTGCACAGCTACGGGATACTGCGACGGACGCGCTGAAGATCATCTTCCAAGACGGCGGGAAATTAGTTGTATTGCTTGCGTTTATGTTTTGGCATAACCGGCTGCTGACGGCAATTTTCCTATTAGTTACCCCATTGGTCGGCGGAGTCGTCCGATTCGCATCCAAGCGTTTTCGACGTATAAGCGAACGTATTCAAAGCTCCATGGGCGATGTGACGCACGTTGTCTCTGAGGCAGTCAGCGGTTACCGCGTCATGCGTGCTTTTGGCGGGGAGAAATACGAACGAGGTCGATTCTTGTCGGCTAGCGATCGCAACCGTCGGCAAAACTTGAAAATGGTCGCGACCAAGGCGTCCAGCGCGCAACTTATTCAGGTGTTTGTGGCCGTCTCGATTGGCGGCTTGATTGGATTGGTGTTCCAGCCGGACATCGTTGGAGCTATGACGAGAGGTGAGCTAATTACGTATATTGGCTTGGCTGGTTTGCTCGCGAGTCCTATCAAGCGACTGTCTGACGTCAATGCACGATTGCAACGTGGTCTTGCAGCGGCGAGCGACGTTTTTTCGCAGATTGATGAAGACGCCGAGCGAAATGAGGGAACTCATGAGGGCGATCGTGTTACCGGTAAAGTCGAATTTCGAAACGTTTCGTTTCGTTATTCGGCCGGCGAACACGATGCGCTTTCGGATATCGACATCACTATTCAACCTGGCCAAACAGTCGCTTTGGTTGGGCGGTCTGGCGGTGGGAAGTCGACCTTGGTGAGCTTAATCGCGCGGTTTTACGAGCCAACCGACGGAGAGATATCCCTAGATGGTGTTCCGGTCACCCAGTACAAATTAGGCAATCTTCGTCAACAAATCGCGCTGGTTAGCCAGGAAGTCGTGCTATTCAACGATACGTTGCGGGCAAACGTAGCCTACGGATCACTTGGCGATGCGTCCGACGAAGACATTTTCGAGGCGCTTGGTCGTGCCAACGCAGAAGAATTTGTCCGGTCGTTGCCCAATGGGTTAGATACCGAACTAGGCGATAACGGTGTTCTGCTTTCCGGGGGACAGCGTCAGCGAATAGCGATTGCGCGGGCATTCCTAAAAAACGCGCCACTTTTGATTCTCGATGAAGCGACTTCAGACTTAGACACTGAGTCCGAGCGCCTCATTCAGAATGCGCTCAACGAGGTCATGCGGGATCGAACCACCGTTGTTATTGCACATCGCTTATCGACGATCGAAAAAGCCGACGTTATCTATGTGCTGGATGGAGGTGCGATTGTCCAACAAGGAAGCCACGACGAGCTAGTGGGCCAAGACGGGCCATATAGCGTGTTGTATCGATCGCAGTTCGAAGACGATGATGGTGTAACTAACAAGGTCACTGAAGGATCCACGTCGATCGAGGTCGACCTGGATAGTCACGAAGCCCGCGGCAGCATCTTGGTCCGGGCATGGTACAACAACAGCTTTTGGCCTCGGGTACTTCAACCCTTCGCGGCACTATTTGGGTGGATCGTGCGCAAACGGCGGAGTCGGTACGTTACAGGGTGGTCTTCTTCGTGGCGTGCCCCTGTACCTGTCGTGGTCGTCGGCAATATCAATGTCGGTGGTACAGGCAAGACCCCACTCGTCATTTGGTTGTCGAAGTGGCTGATGGCAGGGGGAAAACGTGTAGGAATAGTCAGCCGTGGTTATGGCGGTAAGGCTAGATTCCCGCTTCGGGTTAATAACGATTCGAGTGCGGAGGATGCGGGGGATGAAGCGCCAATGTTGGCCGCGCGTACCGGTTGTCCCGTAGTTGTTGATCCGGACCGCGTTCGCGCCGTCAAGAACTTGTTGTCGGTGAACCAGATTGACGTCGTTATATCGGACGACGGCCTACAACATTATGCACTGGAACGAGACATCGAAATAGCCGTGGTCGACGGAAATCGCGGGCTGGGTAATGGCCGCCTTCTACCGGCAGGACCGCTGCGTGAACCGGCATCAAGGCTAACGGAAGTGGACTGGGTTGTGGCCAATGGCAGGGCGACTGGACTCGTTGAAGGTGAGTCGGTGATGAAGGCGGTCGCGACTGCGTTCGTTAATTTGCGAAGTCACGAACGAGTCTCGCCACAGAAATTTGCAGAAAGGATTCATGGCCCTTTATACGCGATCGCAGGGGTCGGAAATCCGGCTAGATTTGCGTACTCGTTGATCGGGTTAGGACTCGATCCCGTAGTGCGAGCGTTTCCCGATCATCATTCGTTTAGTGTCGGAGATCTCTCGGTCCCGGCTCATGCGACGGTTGTCGTTACGGAAAAAGACGCCGGTAAAGTCCGGGTGATGGATCAGTTGCCCAACGAAGTCTGGTATCTCGAGATCGAAGTAGTGTTGAACGACGAGGATGAACGCCGAATTGCTGAAGTGTTTGAGCGACATGGCATATCAATAGAGACCGTCTCGTGAGTGACTTTAGAGTAGTGATTCCTGCCAGATATGGTTCAACGCGGCTACCCGGAAAACCTTTAATCGATCTGGCGGGGAAGCCCATGATCGTGAGGGTTGTGGAACAGGTGACGCAATCCGATGCTATCGACATCGTCGTGGCAACAGATGACGAGCGTGTCGAACAGGTCGTGAAAACAACGGCTGCAAGGGCCGTCATGACCGATGCCAATCATGTGTCAGGATCTGATCGCGTAATGGAAGTTGCGCGGCGCAATAACTGGGGAAGTAACGAGCTCGTCGTTAATGTTCAAGGCGATGAGCCCCTCATTCCGCCGACGGTCATTAACCAGGTTGCTAGTCTTTTGGCCGACGGTCGACATGATGTAGCGACACTGTATGCAACCATTAACGCGCGAACTGATGTGTTTGATCCTAATATCGTTAAATTAGCGGCGACAACAAAGGGCTCAGCGTTGTATTTTTCTCGCGCGCCCATGCCTTGGTTGCGAGACAACTTCGACAAAGGCGAGCAGGGTGTCATAGGCGACGGGTGGAAACGGCACATCGGGATATACGCGTATCGTTTGTCCGCATTGGAAGCTTTCGTTGCTTTGCCGCGGGGTAGATTGGAATCCGTTGAGTCGCTGGAGCAACTCCGATTCTTAGAGAATGGTTATTCGATCGCAGTGAGCGAAGCAGTCCATGACGTCCCTCAAGGCGTTGATACCCAGGTCGACGCTGACCGAGTGATAGCGAGACTGCGCGAAGCGTCGTGACGTTGTTGCGGTGGCAACGACACCATGAACCGTCACTTGGGTTGCATTCGGATCCCGGCATCTAGCCGTATCGTTTCTCCGTTGAGATAGGGATTTTCGACAATTTGTTTCGCGAGTAACGCATATTCTGGCGCGTCACCCAGTCGTTTTGGAAACTGGACCATCTCTATCAACGGCACGCGGACCTTTTCTGACGCGCCCAACATCATCGGGGTTTCGAATATTCCCGGGGCGATAGTACAAACGCGAATCCCCGACCGAGAGAGATCGCGGGCTATAGGTAAAGTCATCCCAACAACGCCCCCTTTGCTCGCGCTATAGCCGGCTTGGCCGATTTGTCCATCATATGCCGCAACCGAAGCAGTATTAATGATGACTCCGCGTTCGCCATCTTCGTTTTGTGGCTCGTTTGTCGCCATTTTTTGCGCACAGAGTCGAAGTGTGTTGAACGTACCCACCAAATTCACCTGGATGACGAAGTTGAAAGCGTCGAGTGATAAGGGGCCGTCTCGACCTAGTGTTCGCCCGGCGGCGCCAATTCCGGCGCAATTAACGTTGATGTGAATTGCGCCAAATCGTTCTAAAACGCCGTCGACAGCATCTGTTGCCGATTGCGAATCGGAGACATTGACGGTGAAAGCATGGGCATCGTTCCCGAGCTCAGCGGCAGTCTGGGCTGCCAGCTCGCCGTTCAGATCTAACAGCGCGACCTTGCCCCCGTTTGCGACGATGGTTTCCGCCGTCGCCCTTCCAAGACCGGAGGCTCCCCCCGTGATGACTGCCACTTTGTCTCTGATATCCACTGGGAATTCCTCGGTACTAAGTTACGCAAAAGGTAGTATATCGTTGGTGGATATTTATGAACCCCCAGCCGACACGCAAAGCCAAGGGATTCGATTTGAGAATCAACAATTCTTGTATGTGGAAGATTTCTTAAAGACCGCCAACGCGACCAGCTTGTTGGATCATTGCCTTCGAGATATCAATTGGCATCGAGAAACCGTAACGATGTTCGGATCGAAATACCGGGCCCCAAGACTGACGGCGTGGTACGCCAACTCGGGCTGTTCTTATCAATACAGTGGAATATCCCGACTAGGAGAGCCATGGACGAAATGCTTGGGGGGGACCTGTGCGTTGATCAAACGTCGACTTCGACACCCATTTGATTTCATGCTTGCGAATCGTTACCGATCTGGGTCTGACTACGTGGGTTGGCATAGCGATAACGAACGGGATATGGGAGAACACCCGGTGATCGCGTCGTTGAGCTTAGGTGCATCGCGCGTATTTCGGGTCCGTCCAAGATCGGGTGGTAAGAGTAAAGGATTGTTGTTGCGGCATGGGTCGCTGTTGGTGATGTGGGGTGACAGCCAAAGTTTGTTCAAACACAGCGTTCCGCGGACCGCTCAACCCGTGGGCGAGCGGGTCAATTTGACCTTCAGGTACGTCTCTACATGAGACGCGTAAGCAATGCATGTCTTACGCGAGCCAATAGCTTTGGGCTTGAGAGCACGGCGGAAGAATTGCTGGAGGTTTCGAGTGTTGAGGAGTTACTGGAGTCGCTGGAGCATTCGCCTTCCGCAACGATTCTGGGTGAAGGCTCGAACGTCGTTTTGCATCGTCACCTGCCGGGATTGGTGATTCGCGTGCGAATACGTGGAATCTTGGTAAAACGCGTCGACGAGAGTGCCTACCGCATCCGGGTCGGAGCGGGAGAACGTTGGAACGAACTCGTGCGATCGTTACTCGGTCGGGGCATTCGAGGCCTCGAAAATCTCTCGTTAATACCGGGATCGGTTGGTGCTGCGCCGTATCAGAATATCGGCGCGTACGGACGAGAGTTAGGCCCCATGGTCGAAAGTGTCGAAGTCGTTGATCGCGTTGAAATGACTACCAGAACTCTACCGGCAGCGGAATGTGAGTTTAGATACCGCGATAGTGTTTTCAAAAGCGGTAGTCCCAAACGTTATGTCATTACCTACGTGAATATACGTACCGGCGACCAAGCGGTAGAGACGGGTTATCCAGATATCGATACCGAACTTCGTAAGCTCGGTTGTGACCGTCCGAACCCTATACAAGTCGCCAGAGCCGTAATTCGAGTACGACGTCGAAAACTTCCCGATCCTCGGCTTATTGGTAACGTCGGTAGTTTTTTCAAGAATCCACTGCTGTCCTCGAAAGACTTCGAACTGTTACGCGGAAAGTGCGAAATACAAGGGTTCGAAGAGCGGGGGTTGGTGAAGGTGTCTGCCGCGCGCCTAATTGAAGCGTCAGGTTGGAAAGGCTTTAGAGACGGGGCGGTCGCAGTATGGCACCGTCAGCCACTGGTATTGATAAATACCGGTGGCGCAACGGCTACCAACGTACTCGGATTAGCCGACAGGATCGTCGATGATGTGCACCGGCGCTATGGCGTTGCTTTGGACCGCGAGCCGATCGAAATAGGACGACCATGATGTTGTGCTATTAGTCGTCGCCCGCCTCCTCTCGGAGTTTTTGTCGTCTCATTTCCCTGGGATCGTTCGATGCTCGTGTTGTTTGCACGTTAACTTGATCCGAATGGATGTCCTCGCTGGGCGATGAGTTTTCCTCTATCACGGGAGGATCTTCGGCAATCAGGTCGTTTTGAAGATCTGTTGGCTGAGGTGGTGAATCAGTCTCTGAGCCGCCAGAAGGATACTCGGGCGCTAAGATCTCTATATCTTCCTCATCGGCTTCTTGAACGTTGATTTGATGGTCTGGCGAATAAGAGTCGGATATCTGGTTTGGGGTAGACGAAGGTTCATCCTCCAGGGCTTCGCTCCGAGGATCGTTTGTTGCTCGTGTCGGAGAGGAATTGTCTATTCCTTCCTCATCTGACGTTGTCTGGTCCAGAATCTCAGCGTCGCGCTCGTTTCCGACTGCTGTTGAGCTATCTGGAAGAACGACTTCGTTGATTGGTTCTACAATGTCCATCTCTGGCGTTTCGACCGTAGCGAGCGGCATCGATTGTGGTCCTTGAGATGAAACTTCGTCAGTTTCCGTTCTACTCGCGGTATCAGCGTGATACGTCGAAGACTCGCCGGCGGCTGCCTCGACAGACGATTGTTCCTTTGGCTTTGAGTCCGAACTCGTAGTTTCGGAACTATTTGCAGCGGAATGCCTATCGCGTCGCGGTTTACGTTTGCTGTCAGAAATTTCGATCGCGGTTGCTGGACGCGGACTCCCTTCGGATGCACCGCTTGGTGGCTGCGTATCCTCACGCGAATTCTCCGAGCGCCTCGCTCGTGCGGGCTGCCTGCGGTTCGAATGCCCTGGTGACCTATCGTCAGGGCGTTGACGGTTACCATCACGATCTCGTTCCTTCCCAGGGGGCGAGTCACTAGGTTGGCGGCGGTCGGTTTGACGTTGGCCGCGACTACTGGAGCGATTGTTGTTTCGCCGATCTCGTCGTTCCTCACCACGATTTTCACGTCTTTGGTTAGCATCGGTGTCGGTCGCTTTAGGGTTTCGATCTTTGGCACTCGCTCGACTTGGACTTGCTACCTGCCGTTTACGCTGCCTTCCTCTGCTCGCTCCTGTTGGAATGGATCCTTCATCTTCTCCGGCCCAAAAAAGGCTGCGCAAAAAACGCCGAAAAATGGATGGACGTGCACCGCGGACGTGCTCATTCGAGGTCGGGCGCGTTCTTGATGATGGTGATGGTCGAGGCTTATTAGGTTCGATAGTGCCGACTGCGGCCTTTTCGCGAGACGGTTGCGGACGTTCTCGCCCTTGGGGCATTTCTACCTCGGTGGCGATGTCCGCGAGCTCATAACTTCGAACCCCAACTTCTTCGTTTAGGTCATCGTCCCGAATTCGTTGGACTTCATAGTTGGGTGTTTCAAATGAAGCGTTGGGAACGATGACAAGGTGCGTCTTAGTGCGCGCTTCAATTTCCGCAACATCCGCTCGTTTTTCGTTCAACAGGTATGCAGAAATATTGAGTGGTACCACGGCGCGAACGATGGAACTATGCTCCTTCAGCGACTCTTCTTCCATGATTCTTAAGATCGCGAGTGACAATGACTCCACGTCTCGAATTCGTCCTTGTCCACTGCACCTAGGACAAACCTCGGAGGTAATTTCCTCTAACGATGGGCGTAAACGCTGACGAGTCATTTCGAATAACCCGAATCTCGAAATTCGGCCTAGTTGAGTTCGAGCACGGTCGGTTTCCAGCGCTTCACGCATACGATTTTCAACGTCTCGCTGGTTACGTGACGCCAACATATCGATGAAATCGATGACGATAAGACCGCCGACATCGCGCAGGCGTAATTGTCGCGCTACTTCTTCCGCCGCTTCGAGGTTGGTGGTCAACGCTGTTTCCTCGATATCGGCACCTTTTGTGGCGCGCGCGGAATTAATGTCGATAGAAACAAGAGCTTCGGTCGGATCGATGACGACACTACCGCCGGACGGCAGCTTTACCTCGTGTTGGAACGCGGACTCAATTTGGCTTTCGATTTGGTAGCGACTAAATAATGGCGTTGCATCCGCGTACAACTTGATGCGATCGCGGTAATGGGGCATGACCTCTTCGATAAAATCGGCCGCCTCTTTGTATGCGTCTTCACTGTCGATTAGTACTTCGCCGATGTCGCTGCGGAGGTTGTCTCGGATTGTGCGGACGATGACGTTCGTTTCTTGATAGATCAGGGCCGGCGCACGGTTATCCTTTTCGGCACGTTGGATTGCTTCCCAAAGCTGCAAAAGATAATCGAGATCCCATTGTAATTCGTCTGCACTCTTGTCTACCCCCGCCGTACGAATGATGATGCCCATCCCATCGGGAAACTCGAGCTCAGACATCGCATCCCTTAAGCTGTCGCGTTCTTCTCCCTCGATGCGACGTGAAATCCCACCTGCGCGCGGGTTGTTTGGCATCAGGACCATGTATCGTCCCGCCAGGCTCATGAACGTTGAGAGCGCGGCACCTTTATTACCACGTTCTTCTTTTTCGACTTGTACGAGGCATTCCTGGCCTTCGTTAATGACATCCTGAATATTGACGCGGCCCTGGTTGGGCGTTGAACGCTTATTGAAATATGTCTGAGATATTTCTTTAAAGGGGAGAAAACCGTGGCGGTCGGCACCAAAGTCGACGAATGCGGCCTCTAAACTCGGTTCGACTCGATTGATTTTGGCTTTGTAAATACTTCCTTTCTTTCGCTCGCGGCTTCGATTCTCGATATCGAGATCGTAGAGTTTCTGACCATCGACGACAGCGACGCGAACCTCTTCGGGTTGCGTCGAATTGATTAACATGCGTTTCATAACCGAGTGTATCCATTAGTTGATACTCGGAACGCATTCAGATCGGAAAACAAAGGTGATCTTGCCGCACGAGACCTTCACGGAAGGTCTCTCGCGCCCGGTTGCTATTAACTAGCAATGACTGTTGTCTTACCTCTTTTCCCTCGACAATACCGAATTCACACTTTGCGTCAT
>PBGU01000060.1 GCA_002719135.1 Gammaproteobacteria bacterium | reverse complement strand
CGTGCTGGAAGACGGTGATGTCAGTATTTTTGAAAGTGGTGCCATCGCTGAATATATTCTGGAGCGCCACAAGAATGGTGGTTTGAAACCTGCTGTTGATGATCCCCGGTTTCCTGCCTATCTGCAATGGTTCCACTATTGCGAGGGGATGGTGATGCCGCCGGTCAATACCATCGTTGTACAAACGGTGCTGCTGCCACCAGAACGACAAAACAAGGAAGCGCTGGAGCAGGCGCAACGGTTACTTACGAAGGCGCTACAGCCGATCGACGACGCGCTCGAAGGGAAGGACTACCTTATCGGGGATTTTTCTGGCGCCGATATCATGCTCGGTCACGCGATATTCATGAGCAATCGACTCGGTTGCGTGAGTGAAGAAATGCAGAACATCAAAGGGTATGTCGAGCGCATCCAGGCACGACCGGCATTCCAAACAGCGATCACGATGCAGTAATGGCGCGGGGTTCCGGTCCGTTCGACTCTATGCTTTGGAGCCAGTCATGAGACTAGCCCGAACAGCAAAGCATCCGTCGGTTTACTCAAAGCAGTTGAACCGTGAGTAGCCTTAGCGACGACCTCCACCACCAGTAAAACCGCTCTGCTGGGATGCCGCGCCGCTCGAACTCCCGCTACTGGAATACACACTCCCAACGTCACTCCCGCCCGTATCCATGTGACTGAGGGTGGTGAAGGGATCTTCGATCTGATCACCATATCGTGAATCCGCGAAGTGGCACTTGTATTGCTTAACATTAGTACCAACCGGCTTATAGCCTTCGCAGCGTACTCCATGCGCCTTGGTCCCATATCGCGAGACAAACGCATTCACGATCTTGTCGAACTGAGGTCGGTACTCTTTCGGAATCGATTCAATCGCATCTTTGTACGTTTTCTTAATGCGACTCCCAGCTTTGCCGTCAGCAGCTACACCCAACCAACCGATCCCTAACTGGGCACTGCGGTCCACTCCATTCCCAGTAAGATGCATCAAGCCGAGCGTGGCTTGAGCATTTTTAAGCCCGTGCTGTGCGGCCAACATGAGGTGCGGGCGCGCTTCTTGATAGTCTTTGCTACCGTACAAACTCAAGCCTATGTTCTGCGCTTGATAGAGTTCCTGCGCCGTGATACTTGGCGCGTTCGCCAAAGCGCTCGCAGTGTCTGCTAGTACGGACATCGGTAGAAAAAGCGGTAAAAGGAGCGCAGTTCTCAAAAAAATCTTCATATCGCCTCGTCAATACGTGCCTCTTTGTTACGCCATTTTACCCCGCAGTGAACCAAAAACCACATCTTCCAGTTCTGTCATAAGGTCGCACACGCACGCATCTGTAGATCGCAACAGGCGGCTATTTCTCTTTCCTTGAAACAAATCAACTTATTGGAAAGTGCCGGTATTGGTCGAGGGAGCAAGTTGTACATGTACTGTGGAGAAATACACTGAAAATCCTTCGGACGCGGCCGTTTGCTACCAACGCCTTCCGAAAAAATATGTTTTACGTCAAACCAATTTCGACTGATTTCGCGAGCGACGTCGTCGCAGTTTGCAGCGTTACCCACCCCAAACGTCACCTCTGCTGACACCCGAATGCCCCACAAAGTTGCCGTCCCAAGAACCGCAATCATCGAGACGTATGCTAAGTTTTTCATGTCGCTATGCGAGAACCCTTACCGTGCTACCGCACCCGCGGAATGCCCAGCTCTTCTAGATTCTGAACCAAGCTCGTTCCCGCGGTCAGCGGTTTAACCATACGATCAATTTTTTGGATAACGCCTTCCGCGTCGATATAAAAGGTCCATCGTTTAGCCATCCCAATCGGGTACAGCACCCCATAGGCGTCGCACATCTCCTTACTCGGATCCGAGAGGATCGGGAAACTTGCTTGATTCTTCTCCGCAAACCCTCGGTTGTCTTCAATCGAGTCCGTGCTTGCCATGAAATAAACGACATCGTACTCACGGATTTCTCGGTCGCTGTCACGCAGCGCCTTGCATTCGAGAGTTCAGCCGCTGGTATAAGCTTTAGGGAAAAACGCGATCACCACGTGTTTCCCCAAAAGGTCCGAAAGACGATATTCGTTTCCATCCGATCCCGGCAATGTCCAATCAGGGGCCAAGTCGCCCACTTCCGGAGCCGCCGACATGGTTCCGCCAAATAACAAAGTCGCAAAAAACAATCCGATTCTCTGTAGCTTCAAATCGACGTCCTCCAATATCACTAAGGATGGATACTACACCAACGCGCTTTACAAACTCGGCGACATTGAGGCCCCGAATCCGCACCTTTTCAGAAGGGGGTCAGCTCGTTATCGCTTTGCCAAGTTCCGCAGCAATCGTTTCGATGGTTCCGTCGTCAAGGCCTTCCCACAACGGCACGCATAGAAGACGTTGGCCGACATCTTTCGCAGTATCAAGCGCACCTCGTTGGATACAGAAATCGCTGTAATCCGGCAAATTATGGAGCGCCGGGAAATAGTCCGCCGTCTCTATACCCACCTCTTCCATTGCAAGCATTACCCGGTCGCGATTTATTTCTCGCGGCAGCAGCATGGGAAAGGTAAACCATCCGCGGCGACTCTCAGAATCGATCACGGGCATCGTGAGTCCGTTAACCGAACCTAATGCATCGATATATTTTACCGCCAACCGGTCACGCTCAACGAGCCGGCCTTCGATACTGTCTAGCTGGGCCCGACCCAATGCGGCACCAAACTCGTTCATACGAAACGAGTGGCCTGGCATCGCTCTTTTTAGCAATTGACCGTTTGACCCATACCCCTGATTCGAGATCGCTCGGGCTGTCTCTACGACATTCGAGTCCGTCGAAACCACCATTCCGCCTTCGCCCGTCGTCAGCAACTTGTTTGGATAAAACCCAAAAACACCGACGTCCGACAACCCGCCCACGGATCGAGAACCGTAAGTCGAACCAATAGCTTCGCATGCGTCTTCGACCAGCGCCACATTCGCTTTTTCAGCTAGAGCTATCAGCTCGCTCATCGGGGCCGCCAACCCAAAAAGATGGACGGCAATAATGGCTCGCGTATTTTTTCCGATGGCTTCTGCAGCAGCGAGAGGGTCAAGATTCCAGGAGTCAGGCAGGACATCGACGAGTACCGGCCGAGCACCGCAATTAAGAACCGCATTTGCAGTGGCAACGAACGTAAGTGCCGGTACTATGACTTCGTCGCCGGGTCTCACGCCAACTGCGCGCAATGCCGCAATCAAAGCCGATGTGCCGGAATTTGTTGCGACGGCGGCGTCAACGGCTAGCCACCTCGCGAATTCTTCTTCAAACGCGTTGACTTCAGGCCCTAAAGCTAGTCGCCCTCGATCGGTCACTCGCGCGATCGCCGCGGCTTCCTTCTCGTTGATCTTAGAGCGGGCGAGCGGAATCTTCATGTATTTGAACAAACTTCGCACTACTCGAATCAAGCTCAAGTGCACGTTTATGTAGGAGCACCTCACGACCGGGCGCGTCGATCAACGATCGCAAGATGCGTTCGCTGGCCCGACCATCCCCGTATGGGTTAACCAAACCTTTCAACGAAGCGCGAAACTCGGGTGTCGTCACCCTCCGCATGGCAGCCGTAATAGCGTCAGCCGCAGCAGGCGCATGCACAACGTTATCGGCACGTGTCCGACCCCGTTGCCGATCACCAACGTCAACGGCCGGAAGGAGCAGGCTGGGCGTTTCCATGATCGCGCTCGAGGAGTTCCCGACCATAAGTTCGGCATGCTCAAGCAGAGCCCAGTACGTGAGATGATCCAAATTAACGTACAGTTTTGCGTTATCCCGTCGAGCGCAAAAAGCTTCTGCTCTTCGCACGATTTCAGAGCTGCCCGCATCCGCGTTCGGAAAGCAGAAAACAACTTGATGTCCCCACGATTCGAGGGAAGCAAAAAGTGCGTTTAATTCCGTCGTCGTCTCGCGGTGCAACGTAACCGCGTGATACGCCACCACACATACCTTGCCTGACATTGCTATGCCCATCGCTGATTCTAATTGGCGACGATCAGGTCGAGTGCTCCTCCGCAAATGATCGAGTGACGGCGCCCCTGTCCATACGACCCGCCATTGTTCCTCGCCCATAGCAAGAACACGCCGGCGGGCCACTTCAGTCGGCGAAAAATGAAGATGGGACATCTTAGTTAGCGCATTTCGGACAGCATCGTCTATCGCCCCTTCACTAATGTCACCCCCTTCGATATGAGCAATAGGTATTCGAAGCGCAAGCGCAACCGACGCAGGAGCGAGCATTTCGTATCGATCAGCAATCACCAAAAGAATGTCGGGTTGAAGTCGGACAAGAACCTCCGTCAGTTTCGTCGTCGCTTCTCCGATAGTCCGCGCCATTCCACGATCAGAGTCGTCTGGATCGAGGCAATCAACGCGCGCAGCAACTGCAAAGCCATCGTTTTCAATGAACTTAACCGTGTTCCCGAATCGTGAAGATAAATGCGCGCCCATGACGACGACACTGAGGCGAAGACTTGTGCTGGCTTCAATGTCTTTCATCGGCCAAAAAAGATGGCCGTAATCCGCCCGAGAGCTCGTCACGACGACTACGTGCTTAACCACCTCAAGTCCCTCGTTTGGCGCAACGTCCCAAGTCAATTTCGCATGCTCGTTTTTCGCTCGCGATCAGTTAGTCGCGTGTCTCGGTACCCAACGCGACCGGATGGCATCAGCGACAAAAAAATACCTACGCTCCTCCCCGAGGCTGTCGCGTAATGATGCCATTTGAAACTCGGCCATTCGGAAGAATGACCTCTTTCGCATCCTCTGTTACGAGCTTGGTGTAGAACGGGTGAATCTCGGTCACCTTTCCAGAAATGCCCTGCGTTTTGATGTCATCACCGACCTTGTAGTACTGAAAAATAACGATCAAAACCCCACCCGCGAAGTTAGAAAGACTTCCTTGAAGCGCCAGTCCAATCGCTAAACCGGCAGCACCAAGGACTGCTATAAACGATGTTGTTTCAATTCCAACCATCGATGCGACGCTAATTATTATTAGCGTTTTCAATAAGATACGGAATAGATTTGTTAGAAATCCTACAAGGGATGGAGTCAGTTCTTTGGCTTCCATCACGCCTTGGACAGCCTTCGCGACACGATTTGCAATCCAAAGGCCGACAATAAGTACGACGATAGCAACAACGACGGACGGGCCGTACTCAACGGCGAGACTCACCATTCGTTCCGCGTACGCCGTCATGTCGTTAGCTTGCGATTGACTCATTTATCGCCATCCGTTTTGTGGATGTACCATCACGAATCTCCGTAACCCTAAGGCGATGACGACGACTTCACAAGATGCGCACGGCAAACGCGTCAGCCGCGGTGACTAGGGTTCTTTGAGCTGCGTTTTCGATATGCGTTCAAGCAGTCGAAGACGAAGTTCATCTTCCACCACACCATGCTCCGTTAAACCCGCTAAGTTATTCGTCTCTTCAGGATCGTTATCGAGATTGAACAGGAGATACGTCTCGCCCTCCCTGTTCACTGCCATTTTCCATTGATCCACCATCAACATAAACTCGCCTCGAAATTCGGATAGAACGTCCTCACGGTGAGGCTCGTCACTTAGTTCCCCGCTTATCGCTGGAATCAACGACCGTCCGAACTGCCGGTGTTCGAGTTCACCACCGGCAAGGTCGACAAGCGTCGGACCCAGGTCCATGTTCTCGATCAAATCATCGTTTTCGACACCGCCCCCCGCTACTACGGTCTCTGGCGTACGCACGATCAATGGCACACGTAACGCTCCATTCAAGAAATTCATCTTATAGATGAGGCCCCAATCGCCATTCATTTCGCCGTGGTCGGACGTGAACGCGATGACGGTATTCGAGAGCTCGCCTCGTTCTTCAATGGCATCGAGGATCTCACCAATCTGATCGTCGATAAGACTCACGTTTCCCGCGTAATTCGCTCGCATGTCTTCGGCATCGGTTGATTCGAGTTTCGGTGTATTCCGTTCCATGTGAAAGTCCAACCAGCCTTGAGGCCGCGGATGATCGTTTTGGGGCCGCATCACCGGTTTTGGCATTGCACTTGGCTCGTACATGCTCGCGTAGGGCTCCGGCGCATCCCACGGCTCATGGGGGCCGCCAAAGCTGACCCAACAAAACCACGGCTCGTCGCGGTTGTAAGATTCGAGATAGCGTTTCGCTCGTTGACCTACATAGACGTCGGCGTATTCGTCGAGCGGTAGTGTCGACGGTCTTACAACATGAGGTTTGTTCGCAAACCGTTCTTCAAAGTCTGCGCGATATCCTTCGAGCAGACCACGATCAGACCACCTCGCCGTCATGTGACTCATGACCACGGCGCTGGCGCGGGGTCCACCGATTTCGTCCACATCATCAAGCCCATAGGCGTGTAGCAGGTGTTCTTTTTCACGCAAATCGCCTTGATGAGGGTGCAAATGGGTTTTACCGAACAAACTCGTCCGGTAACCACAATCCCGAACGACCCGCATCCAACTCGGACCATCGGGCGGTAACGTGTAATCAACGTTGCTCCATACCGAATTGTTATGCGGATAGCGACCGGTCGCGAGCGTCACCCTCGCAGGGATACATATTGGTGTCGTGGTGATGCAGCGTGTAAAACGCACGCCTTCTGCAGCGATTCGATCCAAGTTCGGTGTTCTCACCCAATCGCCGCTGCAACCCATTGCGTCCCAGCGCTGTTGGTCCGTCATGAGAAATAAGATGTTGGGCTCAGCCACTAGCATTCACCTCGCTCGAATAAAATTCGTCCGTCATGCGCATTGGATCTGGCAATGGCGTCGCCTCAGGTTGCCTGCTCAGCATCAATGTACGTCGGCACCTCTTCATCGTTGAAAAACGTGTCCATCTCCTCGCGCTCGGATGCCGTTAGCCGCCAGTCGGCGGCTGCCACGTTCTCCAAGAGTTCTTGTTCATTACGCATCCCCACGAGGCCGACAGTTACAGCCTCGTGCCCCAGGAGCCACGCAATCGCCAACTGCGCTACTGAGCGACCGTGATCGGCGGCGAAGGCACGCAATCGTTCAACGACACGAAGTTCCTTCTCGAAGTGGTCCTTTTCAAAAAGTGGGAGCCCAAACGCTTTACCACTGCTCCGCCAATCCCAATCGACAAACTCCGTTTCAGGAGACATTGCCCCAGTAAGAAGCCCAAAACCCAAGCTTCCATACGCCATGTAACCAATACCCTCCCTCTGACAATACGGAAGAACCTCGGCTTCCATACGCCGGTCGAACATGTGATAGCCGACCTGATTCGCCGTCAAAGTTCCATGGGATTGGCACGCGGCCATCATCTCGACGTTGTAATTCGAAACACCGTAATGACGAATCTTGCCGGCCTGCTTAAGCGATTCCAAGGCCCCCACCGTCTCCTCGTGCGGAGTCTTGTGATCCGGCCAATGGATCAGCATCAAATCCACATAATCGCTGCGCAGGCGACGTAGGCATGCTTCGGTATGTTGCGTGACACTATCGGCAGAAGCATCTCGTCCGGCAACGGCAGCGTTGCCTTGTCGATCTGCATCATCGTGATAGGTAAAACCCACCTTGGTTACCAACACAATATCTTTTCGACGCTCTCCTAGACCTCGCGCAAGTAACTCTTCCGAAGTGTATGGCCCGTACACTTCCGCCGTATCAAACAACGTGATGCCGTGATCAACTGCCATTTCGACCGCACGCACGGCTTGTTTGATATCGATGTCACCGTACTGAGTTGTCCCCATCTCCCACGTGCCGAATCCGACGGCCGATGACTGTAGATCGGTGTTACCAAATTTCCGCTGTTCCATTCCAAGCCCTCTCGTTTATTCTCTGGGTCAGCAATCGCATGGCCGTTTCGACAACCATACGTATCGATACGCTATTTAACAAAACACCGAGTAGTGTAGGCATCGATCCGGACAATGATGAAACGCCAACAAAAGGGAAGGAAGGACATGAGTGATCTTGCATTTCAATCGGCCACAGACTTGGCGAGGGGTATTCAAAAGAAGACGTTCAGCTCACTCGAGCTCACGGAACTCTATATCGATCGAATCGAACAACACGATGGAGAAATCAACGCAGTAGTGGTCCGCATATTCGATCGCGCTCTTGACGACGCCCGCAACGCGGACGCCGCGTTGGCACGAGGCGAGAACCTCGGTCCATTGCACGGCGTCCCCATGACCATCAAGGAGTCCTACGTCATTGCCGACACGCCGACCACTTGGGGCCTTGAAGATTTCCGCAACAATAAGCCGACAAAAGATGGACTCGCGGTCCAACGGTTTAAATCCGCCGGCGCCCACTTTCTTGGTAAAACCAATGTGCCAGTGAGTCTTGCTGATTTTCAAAGTTACAACCCCATCTACGGCACAACGGGAAATCCTTGGGATCCAACACGCACGCCGGGAGGCTCATCGGGTGGCAGCGCGGCCGCGCTGGCGGCCGGTTTCACTGCCCTCGAAGCCGGTTCCGATATCGGCAGCTCCATTCGAAACCCCGCCCATTTTTGCGGCGTCTACGGCCATAAGCCGACGTGGGGGATCATCCCCATGCAAGGGCACGAACTCGCTGAAAATACCCCCGAGCCGGATCTCGCGGTATGCGGACCACTCGCGCGCAGCGCCGAAGATCTCGCGACCGCGCTGGACATTATGGCAGGACCCGTACAACGGGAAGCGGTCGGCTGGACATTAAATTTACCGCCGTCCGACATCACGTCGCTTAAGGGTGTACGAGTCGCACTATGGCCGAGCGACGACCTTGCACCTGTCTCAACGGAAACCCAATCGCGAGTCGCCATGGTCGGTAAGGCAGTTGAACGGTTAGGTGGAAGCGTGTCCGATACCGCTAGGCCCAATTTCGATATTAAGCGCGCTCACATCGCATACCAAAGCCTACTCACTTCGGTCATGTCGGCCGGCATGGCCGATGACGAATATGCTCGTGCGCGGGACTTTGCCGATTCTTTAGATCCGAACGACATGTCACGCGCCGCGGTGGAATACCGTGCCCGCGTGCTTCCGCATGGTCATTGGTTACGTCACAACGTTGTCCGAGAACGACTGAGGTATGCGTGGGTCGAATTTTTTCAGGATTGGGACATCCTGGTTTGTCCCCAAATGGCGGTTCCTGCGTTTCCTCACGACCATCGACCTTTCGGCGAACGCACCATTGATGTTGATGGCAACGAGCAAGACTATTTCACCCAGCTATTCTGGGCAGGATTGATTACCAACCCGTATTTACCGAGCACCGTGTTTCCTACCGGACCTTCGAAGGACGGTTTACCCATCGGCCTCCAAGCAGCAAGCGCTCCGTATCGAGATCACCGAACCATCGCCTTTGCCCGACTGATCGGCGACGAGATCGGCGGGTTCGTTGCACCGCCGTCCTTCGCCAAGTCGACCTGAATCGCCGAACACGTGCGCTTTCTCAGCAGTATGAGCACTCCAAGAAGGGGCCGACGGGCGTCGACGTGTCTGGAATCGTCATGAACGAAGCACCCCATTCGATCGACAGCAAAGAGTCGCAACGCGAACGCCGCTACGTGCTGGCTATCCTCGTGCTGGTGTTCGCGTCCAGTCACGTCGACCGTCAGATCATGGGGATTCTCGGTCAGCCCATCAAAGAATCGTTGGCGCTGACCGACACCCAGCTGGGACTCATGACCGGGTTAATGTTCGCATTGTTCTACGCAACCCTTGGTATGCCCATGGCCATGTGGGCAGATCGCGGCAACCGTCGAAACATCATCGCACTATCGATTTCACTGTGGAGTGCGGCCACTGCCATCTGCGGGGCCGCGGCAAATTACGGTCAGCTGCTTATCGCCAGGATCTTCGTTGGTGTGGGAGAAGCGGGATCGAACCCACCGTCACATTCGATTATCGCTGACCTTTACGAACCGGAAGTTCGCACCACCGCCATGGCTATTTTCGCGACCGGGGTGAACTTCGGCATCTTAATCGGTTTCCTGCTGGGCGGTTGGGTTAACGAATGGATCGGCTGGCGCTGGGCGTTCGTGATCGCCGGCCTACCGGGATTAATATTGGGTCTGATCGTACGGTTCACGGTACACGAACCAATCCGCGGCCAATCCGATCCAGGTGCGCTCGTGAAGCGTGCGCCGCCCTTTCCTGTCGTCATTCGGACCATGGTGAAGAAGCCAGTGGTATTGCACTTCGTTCTAGGCAGCGCGTTGGCTAGTTTTGTCGGATACGCGGTGGTGCTATGGATTCCAGTCTATTTCGTACGTATTCACGAAGTGGGCACCGGCATGGCAGGGACGTGGCTCGCGCTGCTTATTGGTGGGGGGGGCGCACTGGGAACATTTCTTGGTGGGTATTTCGCCGATCGCCTGAGCATACGGCACAGTCCCTCATGGCGATCTTGGATCGTTGCCATCGCGATCGTTGCCGCACTTCCTTTTAGCCTATTGACATACTTTAGCGACTCGGCATTCCGAGGTTTTATCGCGTTCGTGATTCCGTCTATTCTCGGTGGTGTATTCATCGGCCCCACCTTTGCCATGGTGCAATCACAAATGCCGATTGAAATGCGATCCGTCGCGGCATCACTCAACCTATTCGTCGGCAACATCATTGGCCTAGGCCTTGGTCCTTACGCGGTTGGAGCAATCAGCGACGCCCTACAACCGACCTACGGCGGGAATAGCCTCCGTTACGCGTTGAGTGCTTTGGCCATTGTCTCGATTTGGAGCGCCCTGCATTTTTTTCTCGGCGGTAGGAAAATTCGTGATGAAGCCTCGCTGATAACGCCAGAGACACCAACCAAGCCGCCGACAATCGAATGAGGTTAGACTCACGTAGATGTCTTGCGGCTTTAGTCTGCAGGTCAGTAGCAACCGTAATAAGGCATTAATTCGTGGCAACCAAAGCAAAATTTTCCCAACTCCTTGCTTACGGGGTTGGGCAAATCCCCATCTCCATCAAAGGCTACTTGTTCGGAGCGCCGATCATTTATTTCTACAACGATGTACTCGGGCTCGAGGCCTGGTGGGCTTCGCTCGCACTCGCGATTGCCATGGTCGTCGATGGCTTTACCGATCCCATCCTTGGCTACCTTTCCGATTACACTAAGTCGCGATGGGGCCGGCGCCACCCATATATATTCTTAAGCATCATCCCATCTGCTCTTTTTTTCTTCTTGTTGTTGACCGTCGATCAGAGCGAATCGCAACTGGCATTGTTCGTCCAATTACTGACGCTCACCATCGGCGTCCGCGTCGCTTGGACCTTTTACCAAGTTCCGCGCGAAGCACTCGGTGCAGAAATCAGCAAGGATTACGAACAGCGTAATCAACTCCACGGTTTCAACAGCATGTTTGGCTGGATTGCGGGCCCGATCACGGCCTACCTATTTCTCAATGCCCTTGGAGATTCGTATCAAAATCTCAGTGCGTACCATTCCTTGGCTATGTGGGGCGCGCTCACTATCGTGGTTGTCGGATTCTTTTTCGCCTTCGCCACGGCGCGAGAAATCCCAAACCTTGAACCACCTAAGGCATCACTGCCAGGCACTGCTCGGGCGATGTTTCGGGATATATTTTCGACCCTTAACCACACGTCTTGGCTAAGTCTTTTTTGGTCCGGGGTCGTGTTCAGTTTATTTGTTGGGCTCACCATCGGCTTGGAGTTTTACTGGAACACCTACTTCTGGGATTGGAAGCCCGCCGACGTCGCAATATTTCCCATCGTGGCAATGGGCGGTGCCCTGATCATCAGCGCGTTTGCCGGCCCGCTGGCACGCGGTTACGACAAGAAAAAATTGGCGATCGGGCTGTTCTTGATCTCGATCGTTATCGGCCCGTCTCTACTAATTTTACGGTTACTCGACCTTCACTACGGCATTCAGATCCTGCCGCCAAACGGCGAAAAATATGGCCTCTTATGGTGGGTCATGCTCGCGCACGGTTTCTTTGCCGCCAACATTGCCGTCCTTGCTTGGATCCTTGTTGGTTCAATGAACGCCGACGTAGTCGAAGACAGTCAGACCAGCACCGGTCGACGCTCCGAAGGACTATTTTTTGCTGGCCCCAACTTGATTCAAAAAGCGATCAGCGGTGTTGGGCTGATGGCTAAAGGCCCCCTACTTTACTTTGTGGGTTTCCAAGCGGCCGCAAGTACTGCTGACAAAACCCTAGCGATTCAAGATCTCGCGCTCGTTGTCGCGGTTCTGAGTGTCATCATGCCCGCTATCTGCCTCTACCTACTTTCCAAATACCAAATCACTCGCGCTCAGCATCAAGGCAATCTGTCAGGGCTCGGCTATCGCGACGAGGACAGCACAGCACAACCTCCCATTTCCACTAAATAGGGCTGCGTCGATCGATTTGTGGGGTCCGTTAAACGATTGCAACTAGTTTGGCGGGTTCTCGTTGTGGGCAACGACTTCGATCAACAAAACGTTGCCTCTGGAGTCGATCACTTTAACCGACCCTCCGACTCGGCAGTCCTCGCCTTCGGCTAGCCACACCGAGTCCCCGACCTGGATCTTGCCCTGACCGTTCTCTATCGCTTCGACGACCGTGTAGGTTTTTCCCATGTACGCCTGTGTCCGATCGGCAAATGCCGGGACCTCAGGATCGCCGCGGCGCTTGCGCATCAGATACCCCAGACTGAGGCTGGCAAAACTGAGCAAGCCAAAAACAACCACCTGGCTCATGCCACTCAAGTCAACGACCAGTCCGATCAAACCCACTCCAAAAGCAGCGAACGCGAACCAGATCAAAAATGTCCCCGGTAACACGACCTCGCCAATGACGAGCACGATTCCGATCACCCACCAAAGGGAATCACCTAGTGCATCAAGCACTGTTTTCAAGGATGAATGTTCGAACCAGGTACTCGTGATTACCTCGTGTTCGCTCCCTTTGGTGGCCAGCGTCACCGAGCCTGTTTTCGTTGCTAGCGTCATGCCATCAATCTTCGCAAGCAGAACACCGATATCCGTCGCCATGACGTCTATCACGTTCTGGTCCAGCGCTTCCGATGCCGTCAGGTTAGTCGCTTCTCGGACCGTCTTTTCGGCCCAGGCAACATTGCGTCCGCGGAGCTCGGCTAAGCCACGCATTTTCGCCACAGCATCGTTCACCACTTTACGCTCCAGGTTGGGCTCCATTGCCTCGCCATCGGCCCGTACCGGCGTCGCCGAACCAATATTAGTCGCCGGCGCCATCGCGGCCACATGACTCGCGTACACGATGTAGGTCCCAGCACTCGTCGCGCTCGCACCTTCAGGCGAAACGTACGCGGCGACCGGAACTGGTGACGCCAGGATATCCTTGACAATGTCACGCGTGGAATCCATCCAGCCACCCGGCGTATCAATTCGAAGCACGACCAAGGGCACGTTTGACGTACTCGCCTCTTCGAGTGAATCGGAGAGGTATCGTGCCGACGACACCTCAATGACGTCATCAAGATCGATCACCCACACCGGAGGAGTCGCGTGCGAAAGCACGCCAGTCATCAACCCCAACACCGAGATCATCAGTGTTCGTTTAGACACACGCCCTCCTCAGTTTGACGCCTTCGACCCCTACGTCTCGTCTTTGCCGAAAACTTCCTTCGCGATTTCACCGATACCAGCAATCGACCCAAGAAGATTCGTGGCTTCAAGTGGCAACATGATGATCTTTTGGTTATCTGCACTGCCTATGGTTTGGAGCGCCTTGATGTAGTCTTGGGCCACAAAGTAGTTAATGGCCGACATTTCACCCGCGGCAATCGCGCGGCTGACGGTTTCGGTCGCGTTGGCTTCCGCCTCGGCGAGTCGCTCGCGCGCTTCGGCTTCGCGAAAGGCGGCTTCACGCTCGCCTTCGGCATTTAAAATCTGTGCTTGCTTCTGACCTTCCGCCTCGAGAATTTCTGACTGGCGTTTACCTTCGGCATTCAAAATCTCGGCGCGCTTGTCCCGTTCCGCTTTCATCTGCCGCGCCATGGCATCAACCAAATCGCGCGGTGGGTCAATGTCCTTAATCTCTACTCGGGTCACCTTGACGCCCCAGGGGGTCGTGGCTTCATCAATAACATTTAGAAGTTGCGCATTGATCGTTTCGCGCTGAGACAAGAGTTCATCCAAATTCATGTTGCCCATCACGGTACGGATGTTGGTCATGGTCAGGTTCTCCATCGCGCGTACCAGATCCGAAACGGCATATGCGGCCTTATCCGCTTCGAGAATTTGATAAAAGACGACGCCGTCAACTGCGACCTGGGCATTGTCTCGTGTAATCGCGGACTGGGTCGGGATATCTAACACGCTCTCCATCACGTTAATTCTTTTATCGACTTTTTCAATGATTGGGGTCAAGAAGTTGAGCCCGGGGCTGAGTTCTCCCGTGAATTTACCAAAGCGCGTTTTCGTGTAGATATGGCCCTGCGGGACGAACTTCACCATCGACGTCAGGACAAACACAATAACCAGTATTAATAGGACCGGTACGATTAAGTCCAACATAAATCCTCCTCGACCGTTCTTGGCATCGTTTATCCAAGAGAACGGCGTCAAAAATTAGCACCTTTACAGTCATAACCGAGTTAGCAGCGATAGACCAGCGTTATCGGTTGGAACCAAAGACACTTCCATCCTCTCTCCAGTGAATTTCATCCAACATCCAGTAAATTTCCATAAACCGGAAAAGTGCGGAATGAGCTCGTCGATGACGCCAGGCGATCAAATCGGCGGCTTAATTCAAGGCCTAAATAGCCAGTGACCATGCTGTCATCAATAATCCCACGGTAATGCCTGCGGCAATCCACTGCCCGCTCTTACCAAGCCGGCGAACGTCAAACGACGATGCTGCGGCTCCCAACACGATTCCCGCGAATAGACCAGCGCAATGCGCAAGAATGTCGGTCCTCGCCCCACTAACTCCTGTGAACGCGAGCAACGCAATTGCCCCAAAAATCGGTGCCGCGTTGCGCCGGAATCCCCCGCCTCGAAAATAACCGCGCGCGACAACATAGGCGGCGACTAAGCCCACCTCGGCGAACGTCGCTGTCGACGCACCCAAGGAAAGAAACCCCTCCGGCCGGAAAAACGCGTTGAGACCATTTCCCAAGCCCCCGGCCAGTAACACCAAGAGCCAGCCAAATCCCGAGCCCAAGTGCCGGCCTACCATCAAACCAAACACAGCACCAAAAAAAGAATTCGCCACAATATGAGGAAGATCCGCGTGCAGCGTCAGCGCACAAAACAACCGCCACCATTCACCCAGACTGACTAGCGTCACGTCCATCTGACCAGCGCTGCGCCAATCGATTTCGGTGAACATGCCCGCGAGCGCCGGAATCGACCAAATCACGAGCAAGTAACCAACGACACCCGACCACCCCGTGTCGACGCGGAGGACCTTCGGTAGCGTTATCGGCGTGTTCTCGCGTCGGTATAACTCGAGCTGTCGCTTGGCGACATCCTCCGATGCCGACGGCACGTACAACAGCCATTCGTACGTATTGCGATCCGACCGATTAGCGATATCCATCGCGGTGAGAACCAAAGACGCGTCTGAGATAACACTACGATTCGTGTCGGTTTGGAGAAGCACCCACGGCGTTTGATCGTCCGATTCAGTCATCGTTAGATCTTAACGATTCGAGCAACTCTATGGGAAAAACTCCGCTATCGAAACAAAGAAACCAGTTATCACATATTTTATTAAAATCTTATAACTCTTTGTTTTTTATATTTTATCGAAAAGTTAGTTATCAACGATATGTCAGTACCTGACCGACACTTTGGAATCGGTCATAATTAATGGCACTACCTGATCACGTTGTCGCGCTGATCACTTCGTATCGAATTCATGGGACCTGCAAATACGCATGCCGGACGCAAGACAATATGTTGAAATTGAAGGCACCCTTGCACTCCGACGGGGTCAGTTAGCTAGTCCCACGATCGCATACGAATCGTGGGGCGAGCTGAATAGGGCGAAGGACAATGGGATACTCCTGTTCACCGGACTATCACCCTCAGCCCACGCCGCCTCCTCCAACGAGGATCCCTCCAGCGGTTGGTGGGAAGACATGGTGGGGCCCGAAAAACCGATTGATACAACCCGTTACTTCGTCGTGTGCGTCAATTCACTAGGTAGTTGTTTCGGTTCCACCGGCCCCGCGTCGATAAATCCGGCCACCGGAAAACCATACCGACTGACGTTTCCCGTGTTATGCCTGGAAGACGTAGCCCTGGCCGGTCAGAAAGTTGTTGAACAATTGGGCATCGAGCATCTCCATGCCGTCCTCGGCCCCTCGATGGGCGGCATGACGGCGTTAGCACACACGCTGATGTTCCCAGGAGTCACGAAGCAACTTGTTTCAATCTCGTCCGCCACCCACAGCCTGCCCTTTTCGGTCGCACTACGATCCTTGCAACGAGAGATGATTCGCAAAGACCCCCTCTGGCAACGAGGGCAATACGACATCGACGCACCCCCCGCGCAAGGCATGCAGTTAGCTCGCAAGCTTGGAATGATCACCTACCGATCCGCTCAGGAGTGGTCGACCCGATTT
>PBGU01000059.1 GCA_002719135.1 Gammaproteobacteria bacterium | reverse complement strand
TTTGGACCCCAGAGTGAGCATGAGAACAATTTGCTCGATGTCTCCCTACAGCGCATCGGTGAATTGGGAGGGGGCATTCTCATTTATCTTCGTAGTGGTTTTGTCGGCGTTCCGCTGGACCATCTTGATTCAAACGACCCGGGCGAGCTCACGAGCCGTGAGACAGAGCGTAGACACGAATGGCTAGAGATCGGTGTGGGGGCCCAAATTTTGCGCGATTTAGGTGCCCAACACATTCGCGTGCTTGCGGGGCGAGAGATGGACTTCGTTGGGCTCGATGGATTTGGGCTGGAAGTGGACGCAACTGAGCTCCTGACGGGCTAATTAAGCTAGGATCGATAATGGAATCCGCGAGCTACGCCACATCGACCCACGTAGACAATTCGTATGTCACGGGTAAAAGTGCCGCATTGATTACACCTCACATGGTCGCGGACTTTGGCGATTGGGCAGTCGGGACCGAAGCGTTCGTGCAGCATATCGAGATCGAGTAGTTCGGTTCGATGACATGTCGTGCACACGCCAAAAAGTTCGAACGCCATATGCAGATCGTCGATCGTGTTAGGCATAGTACTGTATATATATACAGTACTACGTTGAACACATGAAGGGAAACTCAATCATCGGTGTCACGCTTGGCGACCCTGCTGGCATTGGTCCCGAAGTCTTCGCCCGAGTCCTAGATGACGCGTCGACGAAGTGCAAAATCGTAGTGTATGGGACGCGATGGGCGCTTGAGTTAGGTGCGAAGATTGCCGGAGTGTCGCCAAACGCGCGCTACAAATTCGTGGACGTCGGAATAGATAAGCCCGCGGATTTCGAATTGGGGGTAGTTTCTCCTGTATGTGGCCGAATAGCCGTTGAATCCGTTGAAGCAGCAGCAGCAGACGCGCTGTCTGGACAGATCGACGCGATGATGACGTGCCCGCTCAACAAAGAAGCCATTCATGCCGCCGGTTATAGTGATATCGGGCATCAAGAGATTCTGGCTCGACTAGCCGACGTGGACGTGACCGCGACCATGCTGATGACCCCGGGTCTGCGCGTAGTCCATTTGTCGACGCACAAATCGTTGATCGAAGCGGGCCAGTATGTGACCCGAGACAATGTGTTGGAGAAGATTGATCTCTGTCACCGCACTCTTAGTGGCTGGGGTCTCCAACGCATCAAGATTGCCGTCGCGGCACTTAACCCGCACGGAGGAGAGGGTGGCTTGCTGGGTCGAGAGGAAATCGATGCGATTGAGCCAGCGGTCGAGGCTGCGAAGGAACGAGGTATTGATGCTCGCGGACCGTTACCCGCTGATTCGGTGTTCAATCGAGCAATCGAAGGCGAATTCGATGTCGTCCTTGCGATGTACCACGATCAGGGACACATCGCTATTAAAGTGCACAATTTCCACGAAAGCGTGACGGCCACGTTGGGAATACCGTTTGTCCGTACCTCCGTCGACCACGGCACCGCTTTTGACATTGCCGGACGCGGTGTCGCGGACAGCCGCGGTACAACGGCTGCACTCGACGCGGCGGTGACGCTAGCGCAAGGGGCTCTGTCGAACGACGCTTAACGCGGTAGCCTAGAGAGAGACGAGTCAATGAAACGCCGATAGATTTCTGCGCATGTGGCGGGCGGTTGGACGGTCTGGCACACTCGATTGAAGTATCAGACAGGGGTGATGACATGAAAGCTGCGGTATTCAGAGAAGTAAACAAACCAATGGAAGTTGAGGAGATCGAGGTATCGAAACCCGGCCCTCGCGAGATCCTGATCCGAACCGCGGCGGCGGGTGTTTGCCATTCCGACATGCACTTCTTCAACGGGACGTATCCCGGGCAATTGCCGATTGTGCTCGGTCACGAATCAGCCGGGATCGTCGACCAAGTTGGAAGTGATGTCAGTTACGTGAAACCGGGTGACCACGTGATCACCTGTTTGTCAGTCTTTTGCGGACATTGCGAATACTGCCTTTCCGGCCACATGTCACTTTGTCAGGAACCGGAAGTTCGACGTGGGCCGACCGAAGATCCGCGGTTGAGTTCCGGCGGTGATCTCCTCCACCAGTTCGCGAACTTGGGGTCGTTCGCGGAGATGATGCTCGTCCACGAGCATGCCGTGGTTAAGATTCGAGAGGATATGCCGCTCGATCGGGCAGCGCTTATTGGTTGTGGGGTGACGACCGGTGTAGGCGCTGTCATTCACACGGCGGCCGTAGAACCCGGAGCGACGGTCGCAGTGATTGGTTGCGGGGGCGTTGGTTTGTCATGCATCAATGGAGCGGCGCTTGCCGGTGCCAGCCGCGTTATTGCTGTTGACATGGTAGCGTCCAAACTCGAACTCGCGCGGAAGTTTGGGGCTACTGATGTGGTCGATGCCAGCGGCGGCGATGCAGTAGCACAAGTTCAGGCACTCACCGGTGGCGGTGTGCATTATTCGTTCGAAGCCATTGGTCTCAAAGTCACGGCGGAACAGGCGTTTCAGATGTTGCGGCGGGGCGGCACGGCGACGGTGATAGGCATGATTCCACCTGGCGATATGGTGACCCTGCACGGTGTTGAATTTCTGCAAGAAAAGACCATTCAGGGGTCTATGATGGGCTCCAATCGTTTCCGCGTGGATATGCCGCGGTTTGTCGACTTTTATCTGCAAGGTCGTTTACACCTGGACGACATGGTATCTAGTCGTATCAACCTGGAAGACGTAACCGATGCGCTTCTCGCTCTCGAGACCGGCGAAGTTGCACGTAGTGTCATCGTTTTTGATAACTAACAACTTGTCGTGAAGTGGTTGACTTACGCGGCAAACGACCGCGAAACATTTGGTTGTGTGATCGGTGATGGAGTTACCGATGTCGGAGCCCGGTCCGACTTCAATAGCTTGAAAGAAGCGATTGCCGACGGCGCGTTGGCAGAATTGTCTGCGGGTATCGGCGAGAACCCGGATCATAGTCTCAGCGAAATCATCTATCTACCGACCATCACCGCGCCCGACAAGATTCTCTGTGTGGGACTTAATTACAAGGATCACCAAGAAGAAACGGGACGGGGGGGAGAAGAAAATCCAACCATTTTTGTTCGGTTTGCGGCCGCTCAGATCGGTCACGGAGCCGCCATGGTGCGGCCCAGAGAGTCCCACGCACTCGACTTCGAAGGCGAAATCGCAATGATTGTTGGCAAACCCGGTCGACGAATCGCGAAGGAGTCCTGGCTTGACCATGTCGCAGGATTTGCCTGTTATAACGATGGCAGCGTGCGTGATTATCAACGTCATACCAGCCAATTCACGCCTGGAAAGAACTTTTCGGGCACGGGTGGGTTTGGGCCTTGGATGATGACTACGGATGAGGTTGGCGATCTAGATGATATGGAGATCACCACCCGCTTAAACGGTGAAGTGATGCAGAATGCGAAGTCAGATCAGCTAGTATTTGGGTTTGCAGAACTCATTGCGTATTGCTCCACATTCACCGAATTGGTTGCAGGGGATGTCATCGTGACCGGGACACCCGGCGGCGTGGGCGCTGCGCGGACTCCCCCTGTGTTCATGGACGAAGGCGACGTGATTGAGGTCGAAGTGAGACCTATCGGCGTTCTCAGGAATCAAGTGATTGTTGGGTGAAGTTTGGCGTAGGCCAGAGCGTTCGTCGCACTGAAGACCCGCGCCTAGTGACGGGCGCTGGTGTTTTTACTGATGATGTAAACCTGGAAGACCAATTGTATGCGGCGTTCTACCGTTCCCCGTATGCGCATGCACGATTAAAGTCGATCCATCTCGAGGCAGCCCGAGCGTCGCCAGATGTGATTGCGGTTTATACGGGGGCCGAGCTCGTCTCGCTTGGCGCGTTGCCGTGTCGAGCGCAACTGACGGACGCCCGTGGTGATCCGTGTTTTATCCCGCGTCGGCCAGCGTTGGCGGAAGACAAAGTCCAGTTCGTGGGTCAGGCGATCGTAGCCGTCGTAGCCGAATCCCGGCAGGCGGCCCGTGACGCCATGGAGCTGATCGATGTTGATTTTGAACCATTGCAACCTTTGGTTTCGCTTGAGTCTTCGGTTGCTGACACCGCGCCGATATTGCATGAAGAACTAGGTCACAACGTCTGCGTCCATTTTGAGCGCGGTGACGCGGAAGCAGTGTCGAACGCGATGGGTGGAGCGGCTCATATCGTAAACATCAGTGTGATTAATAACCGTGTTGTACCGACGCCGCTGGAACCGCGCGTTTCGGTCGCGTCGTATAGCGAGGGAAAGTTCACACTCTACAACCCAAGCCAGGGCGCAGTTGCGCAACAGGGAGTTTTGTCGCGTTCGATATTTAACATTGAGCCCGAGGACATAAGGGTTATTTCGGGTGATACGGGTGGAGGGTTCGGGGTACGGGGCGAAGTACACCCCGAGACAGTTGTATGCCTTTACGCGGCACGAGAACTCCAACGCCCGGTGAAGTGGTGTGGGGATCGTTCGGAAATGTTTTTGGCTGATTCCCACGGACGGGACAACATTAGTACGGCAACGGTAGCGCTTGATACGGACGGCATCATGCTTGCGCTCAAGATCGAGACCATCGCAAATCTGGGTGCTTTTTGCTCTGCGGTCGGACCGTTTGTCCCCACCATGGGCGGTGGCCGAGTCGTTGGCACTGTTTATCGATCGCCCCATATCTATCACAGCGTCCGCTGTGTATTTACCAATACCATGCCTGTAGCCGCGTACCGGGGCGCGGGTCGACCGGAAGCGGCCTATCTAATGGAACGTTTGATGGAACGGGCTGCCGAGGAGACTGGTATCGAAAGCCGAGAATTACGCCGCCGAAACTTTATTCGCGAAGAAGATCTCCCTTACATGAACTTAGCGGGGATACCCATTCGGAGCGGTGCGTTCGCTGAAACGATGGATTTAGCGTTGGCTCGGGCCGAGTGGGAAACCTTTGACGTACGTCGTCAGGCGTCTGTAGTGCGGGACAAACTTCGTGGAATCGGGTTTGGGTGTTACGTTGAATCGTCGGGTGGCGGTCCCGAGGAAGAGGCTCGCGTTTCAATTGCTGGGGACGGTAACGTTGAGATCACTGTTGGTACGTATTCGCATGGTCAAGGCCATGCGACGGCTTTTGCACAGATCGCTCATGAGAAGCTTGGTGTTAACATTGACTGCATCCGTTTGATCCAGGGGGATACGCGCGAGGTACGTTTCGGTGGAGGTACCGGCGGCTCGAGATCGTCGCAGATGGGAGGTATCGCCGTGTTGCGCGCCGCTGAAGGAGTTATAGAACGCGGTAAGCCCATCGCCGCTGAGCTTCTCCAAGGGGATGAAGAAGCGGTCTTGTTTAAAGGTGGCCTTTATCGCATTGATGATCAGACCGTCACGCTGGAAGAAGTTGCTAAGGCAGCGCTGCAGCCTCAGTTTGGTGGCAAATTAACCCATACCTATCGCTACAACCGAGGAGAGGGTTATACGTTTCCGAACGGTTGTCATGTTGCCGAGGTTGAAATCGACCGAGATACTGGCGTGGTAGAAGTTGTTCGTTACACAGCTGTAGACGATTGCGGCCGCGTAATTAATCCATTATTAGCAGAAGGCCAAGTACAAGGAGGTGTTGTCCAGGGCATGGGGCAAGCGATGCTCGAACATGTTGTGTATGACGACATGGGGCAACTCCTTACCGGTTCGTTCATGGATTATGCAATGCCTCGGGCCACGCACGTTCCGTGGATTGATGTCAGTTTTAATGAAGTTCTCGAACCGTCCAACGAATTAGGTGTCAAAGGGATCGGAGAGGGAGGCGCGTGTGGCGCGCCGCCCGCCATCGTTCATGCGGTACTCAATGCGCTGGCTCGTAGCGGCGTTTCCACCATCGATATGCCGCTCACATCAGAGCGGGTATGGCGCGCGCTTAATCGGGGACCCTAAAAAGGGTTCGTCGATTATCGTTGAATAGACTCGGCCTGCGGTCGGCCAGCGACCCCAGAAATCATATCCTTTGCGTCTCGTGTTGAGGGTTGGCTTGGTTTCAACCGCGCGGCAAAGTTGAAAGGTTCGGTATCGATGTCCTCAAGTTCGATCTCTTCCGCGAGGACTGCCCGTTTCCACTCTTCTTGCTCACCGTGTCTTTCTTTAAATTCGGGCATCACTTCGCGGGCAAATAGTTCGAGGCTAGAGCAGATGTCCTCGTGAGTATTCTTGCCTGCTTGGTTGAGGAGAATCACTTGATCAACGTGCGAGTTTTCGAGTTCGAGGAGGCGTTCGCGAATTGTGTCCGGCGAGCCGATAAGCTCGCTACCGGTTCGTTTTTGGCCTTCTGGCGTTTTCTTCCATTCTTGGTATCGCTCCCAAAAGTTCATAGTCCCAGGTTCAAATGGGCCTTCTTTGTTGTACAGCTGTAGCGCGAATTGGAAAAATGTCCACCCGTCCGCTTTTTCCCAAGCTTCTTCATCTGTCTCGGCACACATGAAACCTGCAACAACCGCGATGTTTGGGTTGGTCTGGTAGTCAGCGAGTTTTTCGAGGTTATGTATAAACGTGTTGTAGTAGGCATGAACCCACGCTTTTGCGGCGTCAAGACTGACGAACTTGAAACAAAGCGATCCCATACCTCTGTGTGCGGAATATTTAATTGTGTCGAGTTGGGAGCAAGCGACCCATAGCGGCGGGTGTGGTTTTTGGAGAGGTTTTGGAACGACGGCACGTAAAGGGAACTTGAAGAATTCGCCGTCGTATTCCCAGCCGTGGTTCCAGAACATGGGTAAAGTGCAGCGGACAGCGTCTTCCCAAACGTCGCGCTTGTCACGAAAACGCAGGTTGAAAGGATGCAATTCGGTGACAGAAGCGCCTTCACCCAGACCTAATTCGACGCGGCCGTCGGAAACGAGATCGAGCGTCGCCACCTTTTCTGCGACTCGGGCGGGATGATTGGTGGTCATCTGCACGATGCCGTGTCCGAGTCGGATGTTCTTAGTACGCTGACTAGCGGCCGCAAGAAAAACCTCGGGCGCCGATGAGTGCGAGTATTCTTCGAGAAAATGATGCTCAACTTCCCATGCGTAGTCGAAACCCAGCTCGTCGGCGAGCTCGATTTGGGAAAGAGACTGTTTTAAGAGTTGGTGTTCGCTTTCGACGTTCCAGTCACGTGGCAATTGGTGTTCGTAGAAAATTCCAAATTTCATCGGTATGGTCCCTCCCAGGCGGCCATTCATGTTGGCAGCGCGATTACTAAACTGCAAACCGGAGTTCGCACTTGCGCCCTTTAACTGTTCTAGTCTTATTGGCTTTTGTTTCCAGTGCTGGAGATCCGTTCGTCGACATCGCGCCGCAAAGATTGGCGGCATATATAAGAGCTGATACGACTAATCCGCCGGGAAACGAAACCCGCGGTGTCGAATTTCTAGGGGCGATATTGCAACAAGCGGGCATTGCATACGATACGGCTGAATCCGCACCAGGACGTGGGAACCTATGGGCACGATTGCGAGGCAATGGTAAGCCTGGATTGGTCCTTCTACATCACATTGACGTGGTTCCGGCTAATGCTTCGTATTGGAGCGTCGATCCCTACGCGGGCGTTACCAAAGATGGGTACCTATACGGTCGAGGTGCGCTCGACATGAAAGCACTTGGAGTTATGCAGCTGCAGGCATTTTTGGCTCTACACGCGTCCGACAGTAAATTAAGTCGAGATGTTCTCTACGTAGCAACGGCGGATGAAGAGGCCGGAGGTTTCTTGGGTGCTGGTTGGTTGTTAGAAAACCGTCCGGAGATCTTTGAAGGCGTCGGCTACCTACTTAATGAAGGCGGCGGCGGTCGACAATTTGGTGCGGACACGGTTTTTTTTGTGGAAGTCACGCAGAAAGTACCAGTTTGGTTGCGACTAACGGCGAGGGGTCGTCCGGGGCATGGCTCTGTACCTCTACCGCAGACTGCGATTACGCGCATTTTGCGCGCGGGACAACGCCTTGCAGACACCCACTTCGAACCGCGGGTTATTGCGCCAGTTGCTAACCTATTGCAAGGGGTAGCACCATTTCAGCGATCCGAACTCAAAAGTGCATTCGAAGACATAAGCGCCCACGTAGGCGATGCAGCGTTCATGCAGACGTTACAAATGACCGCGCCTGGGTATCACGCTCTGCTACGCAATACCTGCTCGCTGACGACCTTACAGGGTAGTAAGAAAATTAATGTGGTACCGCCCGAGGCAGTACTTGAGCTCGACTGTCGATTGGTACCCGATCAAGACGTAGACGAATTTATTGCGGAAGTGACGACCATAGTGAATGACGGAGATGTGAGTATCGAACGCATTATGAGTTTCACGCCTGCGAGTAGTTCCATGGATACGTCTCTGTATCGATTAATTAAGACCAAGACCAGTGAGTGGTTTCCCGGATCGATGGCGATTCCAGGGGTATCGACGGGGTTCACCGACAGCCACTTCTTTCGAGATGTAGGGATCCAAAGCTATGGATTTTCGCCGACCGTACTGGCGGAAAACGAAGGCGTCGGCGTTCATGGGAATGACGAACGCGTTTCGGTGGAGACACTGACAAAAGGGACAGCATTTATGGTTGACCTGGTGCGGTCTTTCGCTACCGACTGAGTTTCCTGACGCTGTGTTCTAACAGCGCCTACCGTGATTGTTAACTTGGGTTAGAATCGCAGAGCTTGGATCACCAGGAATGCCCGTATGTCGAAGCTTCTATTCACGCGCGACGAGCTAATGACGGATCATAATTTTGCTTCGGGGCACGTTGTCGAAGGTCAAGTATTGCATGGCGGTTTCAGTTCCGACGGCGATTACGTGCCCCCGCGCTCCGAAATAAGAGGTGTTGCAATCGCCAGCTGGGCCGACGCTTTACGTGCTCGTGGTGGAGATCTTTTAGACGCAGATGCGTCTCTTTTGCGTGGACCTCGCGTACCGAATTCAGAGCAACAGCGCTTGCTGATCCGTGAAGGCCTTGGGCAAACCTTTTGGAATACCCTGACGATTACGGGAAAGATCGAAGGCCGTGGTCGGATGATCGCCGACATGCCGTTCCCGGACATGCAAGAGTTGGTGGTTGAAGACATTAGTGAAATGGCGATCGGGCATCTAAAGAAGGGCCTGCTAGAAGCCCACGGAATTGATGAGGGTGGTCAACCGGAAAAAGGTATTGGGGGCCACGATGTAATGTGGTTCGTTGCCCGCGATTTGGTTTTTGGTCCCGAAGCGTTCCCCGACATTGAGCCGCCTCAAGGTATAAGTCGTGCAGAGGTAGGTCGACGGTGGATGCCGCAAATTCCACAGCCGTACGAGTTGGCACTTAGTTTTTTGATGAATTTGTTAGTGATCGAATTTCGCGCTGAAATAGGGTTTGCCAATACACAGGAAACGTTGCGAACTGATGATTTGTTTACCGATAAACGTGCGGAAGCAGGGTTGGCAGCGGAAATAGTTGAAAGAATTCGGACGGACGAACGTATCCATGTCGAATCTCTGCGCCTATACATTGGTGAATTACGGTCGTTACATTTCAAAACAGAGGGTGGCGGGACCGCGTTAGGAAGCGACGTGCTAGATCCGTTTTGGGAACAACTCCTTGCCTGGGCGACGGGAAAACAGCCTCATATCGCCGCTGAACAACAATACAACGTTATTAAAGAACGCATCCTTAAGCACGATGATGGTGAACGCGTACTGGCGCGATTTGAAGCGTTGGCAGATGGCGATTTCATGGTCGCCGCTGGCTGAAGAACGCTTCAGCCTGAGTACGATGATTGACGTTTTCGTCGGGGTTGGTAGCAACATCGAACCGGATGTGCGTATCGGCGCGGCGCTGACGGAATTGCGCGAACGATTTGGGGCGATCGAGCTGTCCACCGCGTATCAAAATCCGGCCATCGGGTTTGAGGGCGATGACTTTATTAATCTGGTGGTTCGTTTCCGAACGATGATTCCGTTGTCGGAGGTGCTTGGTATCCTCCACGAAATCGAAATCCGGGGTGACAAAGATTTGTCGGCACCGCGGTTGGCATCGAAAACCATCGATCTTGATTTACTATTGTTCGGGAACTTGATTATTGAGAATGACCGCCTAGTCCTACCTCGCCCGGAAACTTTGACGGCTGCGTACTACTTAAAGCCATTGTCCGAATTAGAACCGGATCGCGTTCACCCCGTAGTTGGAAGAACGTTTGTCGAGCTTTGGTCTCAGTGGGAGGGCGAAGCTGGCTCGCTCGTAGCTCACGCGGTAGCGTGCAACCCCGTTTCAACGCGACCGCGAAGGCGACCAGAATTGCGGGTAGACGACCTCCGCGCAGCCGTCCATCTTGGCGTACCCGATAGTGAACGTGAGAATCCTCAGGAAGTGTCGATTTCTATAAACGTCACGTTTCCGGAGGTGCCCGAAGCGTGCAGTACCGACGAGATCGATGGAACAATAGACTACGGTGTTATGTGCCGACGCGTTATCGCGCTTGTCGGCTCCCGCGCGTTTCGGACGATTGAGCATCTTGCCGGATGTTGCTTAGACGAATTAAGCGAGATGTTGACGGAATCTGGTTCTGAGCTAACGCTCGAGGTACGTAAGTGCAACCCCCCCATCCCAGATCTTAAGGGTGGAACGGCATTCATCATGCGGATGCGTCGATGACCGTCTTGCTTGGTCTCGGGTCAAACCTTGGAGACCGATGCGCTAATTTGGAAAAAGCGATGGGGGCGTTGGCAGCGCTATCAGGAACCTCGCTGCTTCGATGGTCTACGGTGTATGAGAGTGAAGCGCTACTTGCACCAGATTCACCGCCGACGTGGGATAAACCCTTCCTGAACGTAGCTGTAGAACTTTCAACGCCCCTGAAGCCGCACGGGCTTTTGGCAGCAACCCAAGAAATTGAGAGGCGCCTCGGTCGGGTCGATGCGGAGCGCTGGGCTCCGAGGATTATCGACGTTGATATGCTAGCGTACGACGATGAGACTATCTGCACGCCTGACCTCGTTATTCCTCACGTTGGAGTGAGCGAACGCGCCTTCGTGTTGGCCCCGTTGGCAGAAATCGTTCCATCCCGCCGTCTCCCGGGTACGAAGGAGAACATTCTGCAACTCAAGCGTCGTACCAACGTGTCACTACCCGCATGGATGAGTGTAATCAACGTTACACCTGACTCGTTTTCAGACGGCGGACGCTGGTTGAAGCGCGATGAGCCAACCACGGTGCAACCTGAATTTCTCGGCGGCAATTACATTGATGTTGGTGGCGAATCGACGCGCCCCGGGGCCGTCGATGTCGATCCTGAAACGGAGTGGCGCCGGGTTGCGCCGGTGCTAGAGCATCTCGATCAACAGTTTTCGGGGCGGCTGCTTCGACCGAAAATAAGCATTGACACAAGATCCGCAACGACGGCTTCTCGGGCGATCGAAGCTGGCGCTTCAATCGTTAATGACGTGAGTGGTCTCGCTGATCCCGCGATGATTGAAGTTCTTGCTGGTAGTCGATGCGATATCGTATTAATGCATAGTTTATCGGTGCCCGCCGATCCCACTAATGTGCTACCGCTTGAATGTGATCCGTTAGCTGCTCTATGCAGTTGGTTTGCCGAACATCTTGAAACACTCGGAAGAGCCGGCATAGCGCTCGAGCGCGTGATCATCGATCCGGGCATTGGTTTTGGCAAGACTGCGACGCAGTCACTAGAAATCATCGGTCGAGCACGAGAATTGATGGAACTCGACTGTCGGGTGATGTTTGGTCATAGTCGAAAGTCTTATCTTGAGCCGATGACGAGGGTCCCGCCAAACGAACGCGATCCAGAAACGTTAGCTGTGTCGGCGAGATTAGCGAGTCGTGGCGTCGACATACTGCGTGTCCACACACTCGACTCACACCGCCGCTTTTGGCGCGTATATCAGCGGACGGAGTGAAGCCTCGCTCACTGGTAACTGACGCCCATCCCAGCTCTAACATCGTTGTTGATCCCGTATTGAGGGATTGGGTAGCGCAACCCGTTGCGAGATAAGTGGTCAAGTCCGTCGATCACTTTGGGCAAGAAATGGGGTGGAATAGCCATCAGCAACTCATCTTCCATCACCCCTCCGTAACGTCTTTCCGCAAAACACGGGATCGAAAGGCTTGGTTCTCCCGTTGCTAGTGCGCGGCCCCAACTGTCGGCGCAGGCACTTTCGCCTACGCAACCCCACTCCAGTTTCTTGTATCCCGTCCACTGCAAGCCGTTAATGAACAAGATCATTTGCGCTGGTGTCGCGTAGATAAGACAGATATCTGGAGGAGATAGTCGGCCACTTGCGAGTGGGCTTACGGCCATGGCTTCGAAAGCGCCGTATGGAACAACGTCCATTGCATGCTGGTGTTTGGACGATTCTTCCTTCGTTTCGTACCAAACGCCAGCCATGTTGTTGCCGGACAACCACTCGTCGCTGCGGGGCGCGAGGCCAATGACCGCCTGACATTGAGCACCCACGAGGTCGTCGGCAGTTATACCGACGGTCCAACCGTTACGACATGCCTGTCCGACGATCTGATCTGTCGTGTGGACGTCCGAAGGTCGACGTATTCTCGGGATCGCTTCCATATCTGTTTTGTTTTCGAACATTTTCATACCGATGGGAGTGGTTCTCAGTCGTAGGAACCGATTCAGATCGGTGACAATCTGATTCCAGTCAACGTTCGTGTGATCCGTAGCGATAACGCTCATAGTCCTGGCTCCTCGATCAATCGATCATGATTCGTTGGAAATCCGGGGGTCGTTTTTCGACGAAGGAACTGACGCCTTCTTTAAAATCACCTCGGCCAAGGCTTTCGTCCATCCATTGGTTAGATTCAACCATCGCGGATCCCAACTCTTGGTTTAGATGTCTGTAAATTTGTTTCTTCATCATCATTAAGGACATGGGTGCTGATGACGCGGCGATTTGCTCGAGAAACTCGGTCGCTTCCTGAACGCACTCCCCAGGTTCACAGAGTCGGTTGGCGTAGCCTATACGGTACGCTTCGTCGCCTTCGAATTTTCGCGAGCTCCAGAGAAGATCCAAAGCGTGTGCAGGACCGATTATCCGAGGCAACATCCAGCTGGTGCCATGTTCTGCGATTAATCCTCGCTGCGCGAATGACGTTGTTAATCGCGCGGTTCGATCGACGAAACGGAGGTCACAAAAAGTCGCATAACTGAAACCCAGACCAGCACAGGCACCGTTGATCGCAGCAATCAACGGTTTGCGTAATCCGAGAAAATAGGCGGTCGCGACTTTGAAATTGGGATCATCGTCTGGATTGCCCGGATCCGACGCAAGGTGCTCATGGACGTTCCCGAGGCGTTGGCCCGCTTCGCTCATTGCACCTAGTGCGTTCATGTCGACGCCGGAGCAAAACCCACGACCGGCACCGGTAAGCACCGTGCCGATAACGTCGGCGTTCTTTTCCGATTCCCCAAGCGCATGCCTGATTTCTGCCTGCGTCAGATCGGTCAAGGCATTTAATGTATCGGGTCGGTTCATCGTCAAAACTGCCACTGAACCGCTTATTTCGTAGAGAATTTCTTTATATAGGCTCACGACTACCTCCAGGATTCGAGTCAAAGATCACGTCGAAAGAGTAACTTGATTCGAGTTAATGTCGAAACCATCGATTACTTGGTTTCGGTTCGAAACCGATTGCCGCCAGTCGAGTCAAACCGCGCAAGGTCTAAAGTGCAAATTCCTTGGATAGAGTCGTATAGACATAGGAGGCGTCAGTGCGATTCCGCTGCCCTAGCAAAAAGTCCAGTAAGCTGGATCTTTTGTAATGGCGTTCATTACGGCCTTGGGAAGCGGGCCGATCGGGAAACCTCCGTTGATGGGGGCGAGCTTGATGGCTTGATAACCTGGAACGCTGACTGCCTCGATGCAGCCGTCGGGTAGCGTAGTGCCCAACCGGGATAGTGATTCGGCCAGTGACATCGTTAGTGTGATTATTGCGTTAGCACGAAACGCAAGAGCACGTTATCAAAAGTCAGGTGGAAGTCCGCTCGTTAACAGAAGACGCATAAACGTGGTGGGGCGGTTGACCGCCGCTGCAAGAGTCTGATTCCATTACCAGGCCAAGCATTTTGGGCATTGGGGAAGGGTATGCAAATTGCCGGGTCGAAATCACG
>PBGU01000058.1 GCA_002719135.1 Gammaproteobacteria bacterium | reverse complement strand
CACGAAATCCTTCCAATGAGCGATGACCCAGTGCAGACCTTCGTCAATACATCCAACGGCGCCCTCCTGTTTCAGCATTACTTCGTCCGCGATCGCTGCAAACCCAGCGTTTCTGGGTTTGAATTCCGAGGTGTTGCCAATGCACGAGTAAATCCCGCCATTAAATTCAGCGAGCTCGACGGCGTCATTATCTGTCCTTCTAACCCGTTTGTATCCGTCGACCCGATCCTCGCGATCCCCGGGATGAAAAACGCGATACAACAATCGGATATACCCGTGGTTGCGATATCGCCTATCGTGGGAGGTAGAGCCATCAAGGGTCCAACTGCCAAAATGATGAAAGAACTCAATGTTCCGAGCACTGCCGTTGAGGTGGCAAAGCACTATAACGACATCATCACCGGTTTCGTGCTTGACGAAGCCGACCGCGGCGCAAAAAGTAGCGTCCAGGATCTTGGGTTGTCGACTGAGGTACGGCCCACAGTCATGGTAACTTTGGATGATCGCGTGGCACTCGCCCACGCGGTCGTGGAATTCATCGAAAAGATTTCCTGACGAAAATGTGGGCTGTAGTGCCATTCAAAGGTTCGGTTGAAGCGAAAGGCCGCTTAGCCAGCCATCTTTCGGCCGATGAGCGACATGAGCTTGTGATTAACATGCTCAACGATGTCCTTTATGCCCTCACAAATTCCCAGCTTCTAAAAGGCGTCGTAGTCGTATCCCGAGCGTCCGAGGCTGGCGAATTTGCACGTCGACACGAGGTGGAACTGTACGCCGATCGGGCTGACGATCTTTCCGGTGCTGTCGTCGAAGCCGGCCACCACGTCGTCAACACGTACGGCGCGACCGGCACCTTCTTCGTTCCCGGTGATGTACCGCTCATCACTAGCGAAGAAATCGACACCGCGATTAAGAATCATCGCGACGTCACGATAATTCCCGATCGAAACGACATCGGAACCAACGGCTTACTATCAAGCCCTCCGAACGCGTTTCGGTACTTGTTTGACGGGAAAAGCTTCAAGCCGCATCGACGCGAAGCCACCCAAGCCGGGTATCAACCACGAATTCTCCGTTTACCCGGATTTAGTTTGGATATCGATACGATCGACGAACTTATTGAACTCGCTCGGAAAAACCGCGATATCGCCAGCCTACGTTTCTTAAAGAAAAGTGGTATAGCATCTCGACTATTCGCTAACGACAAAAAGATCCTCCGTCCACGATCGCGGAAATGAGTAATGATGTAGTGGTCCAACTTATATTAGACAAGGCGCTGGCTGGCGGGACCCCAAGCAAGAACGAAGCGTTAGCCTTCGCCGATTTTGCCGATACAAGGGCTCTCGCTCGCGTTGCTGCAGCCCTGCGCGACCAAGGCTTTCGCAACGTTGTCACGTATTCGAAAAAGGTGTTTATCCCCCTGACTCACCTTTGCCGTGATGTGTGCCACTACTGCACCTTTGCACAGACGCCAAAAAACCTGGATCACCCATTCATGGAGATCCCACAGGTTCTGGATGTCGCCAAGCAGGGCGCGAATCTCGGGTGCAAAGAAGCCCTGTTCACCCTCGGCGAAAAACCTGAGTTACGCTACCGCGTCGCACGAGAATGGCTCGCCGAAAACGGTTATCAATCAACACTCGATTACCTAGCCCATGCGGCCCGCGCCGTCTATGAAGAAACGGGATTACTACCCCACCTTAATCCGGGCAACATGACCCCCAACGAGATCCAAACATTACGGCCAGTGTCTCCGTCAATGGGCATCATGCTTGAGTCCGCATCGGAACGCCTGACCGAAAAAGGCATGCCGCACTACGGTTCGCCCGACAAGATACCGGCGGTGCGGCTGCAAACCCTTCGAGACGCTGGCGCAGCACGCGTGCCTTTCACAACCGGAATTCTTATTGGCATCGGTGAGACTCGTCGAGAACGCATTGAATCGCTTCTGGCGATACGGGACATTCATCAGGAATTTGGTCACGTTCAAGAAATTATCGTGCAAAATTTCCGTGCGAAACCAGGCACGAAGATGCGCTTGGCGCCCGAACCTGATCTCGACGACCTACTGTGGACCATTGCCGTCACCCGCATACTCTTTGGAGCCTCAATGAGTATCCAAGCGCCCCCAAACCTAAGTCCCGGTGTCTTACCACAAATCGTCGATGCTGGTATCAACGATTGGGGGGGCGTTTCACCCGTCACTCCAGATTTTGTTAATCCGGAAGCGCCATGGCCTCACCTCGACGACCTATCGCGCGAGACTGCACTGGCCGGCAAATACCTGCATGAGCGTCTCACTATCTACCCGAATTACGCGATTGATGCTGCAACGTGGGTTGACAGTTCGATGGCAGCAACCGTCCTCGACCGCATCGACGGTGAGGGATTTCCGCGGATCGACCCCTGGTGTCCAGGCGACACCTTGCCTCCACCCGCCGAGGTCCTCACACGCATTACCCAAGAACCATCTATCGTGTCCTCCGACATCGCCGCCATTTTGAAAGGGATTGGTAACGGAATTGACCTTGACGAGCGGGACATCGTCCGCCTTATTCAAGCCCGGGGCGACGACTTCAATGCTGTGGTTCAGTCGGCAAACCAATTACGAAACGAAATCAACGGAAATACCGTTTCCTTTGTCGTCAATCGCAACATCAATTACACCAACATCTGTTATTTCAAGTGCCAGTTCTGTGCTTTTTCTAAAGGGAAGTTATCGGAAAATCTACGGGGGCGACCCTACGATTTGAGCGGCGAAGAAATTCAGCGTCGCGTGATCGAAGCCTGGGACCGCGGCGGTACTGAGGTCTGTATGCAAGGGGGCATCCACCCTGAATACACCGGGCAGACCTACATCGATATCGTCAAAACCGTCAAAGAAGCAGTTCCCGAAATGCATGTACATGCTTTTTCACCGCTCGAAGTATGGCAAGGAGCCGCGACATCCAATCATTCCCTTGAAGGTTATTTAACCGAACTGAAACAGGCCGGCCTAAGTACGCTCCCCGGAACGGCCGCCGAAATTCTTGATGACGAAGTACGCTCCGTGATCTGTCCCGACAAGATCAATACTGCGCAATGGCTCGAAGTCATGGAAACCGCCCACCGTGTCGGATTTAGGTCCACGGCAACGATTATGTATGGTCACGTCGACGAACCGATTCACTGGGCAAGACACCTTATCCGTGTCCGGGATCTACAGAAGAAAACAGGCGGCTTTACTGAATTTGTGCCCCTTCCCTTCGTTCACATGGAAGCACCGATGTATCTGAAAGGAAAAGCGCGGCGTGGACCGACATTCCGGGAAACGATTCTGGTACACGCCGTCGCTCGACTCGCACTACATCCTCACATCACCAACATTCAAGCAAGTTGGGTAAAAATGGGGCACGAGGGGGTCGGCGCTGCGCTCAATGCGGGTTGTAACGATCTCGGGGGAACATTAATGAACGAGAGCATTTCACGCGCGGCTGGGACACAACATGGACAGGAGACCTCGCCCGAGAAAATGCGGCACATGATCGAGTCGGCCGGACGGACAGCTCGGCAACGCACGACGCTCTACGACGACGCACATGATGCCGACGTTGCGCGCGGTTCAACCGCTGGAATCTTGACGGACATCATCAATACACCCGCCAAAAAGTATGAGAGAAAACGTAGCCATGAGTTGGTGCGTAACGATTCCGTCCGCATGATCCCATTGGACTAGATCCAGCGTCACGAGGTTACCTGCTCAGGGCATTCCGCTACATGCCTTGAGTCTGTTCCGCTTGCTGATGTTGAAAGATGGACTTATGGCCGGTCCGGCTCCAATCCGGCGGCATCAGAACAGGTCGAGGATCGAAACGAGCCCAACGAGACCGAATGCCTCTTACGACCTCATCACCGTGTTGACCTCGTGCGACGAGGTCGGTAATCGGTAAAGCGTCGCCCGCGGAGTATGCACAGAGGAGCAACGGCCTTGGACAATCACTCCAATTCGGGGGCGACCCGTGGATTGAGCGACAGTTATGCACGGTGATAGTTCCAGACGGCCCGGCAATGTAACGCGCCGTTTCGGCCCCGATGTTCGGGACATCCTCGCTCCTGATGTGCCCCGTCCACTCGTTATCGTGATCATATAAATCGTAGAGGGGCCCTTGGTGGCTACCTGGAATGACACCCATTGGGGCCATATCGGCAACAACATCGTCTAAATACACACCGATGGTCAGGACGTCATAGTTCGTGTGCGGCCAAAACTGAATATCTTGGTGCCACTTAACTTCTTCGCCGCCGCCAGACCACTTGTAGTTGAGTTTGGAGTGGTGGAACTTGATGTCCGGTCCAAGCAGGTCTTCGGCAATATCCACAAAGGGCCCCGTCGAGGCAAATTCCCAAAAAAGTTCGTCCGCATCCACGGGCGAATTTAACCGCCGTATTCTTGGTTGCTCAGCCGTATGGTCTGGCTCGAGATCGAATCTTTTGTCTGTGTCATTTACGTGGCGACTCTCGTCAACGTAATGCTGTGAACACGTTTGGATACGATCAAGCCACGTTCCCGACACAACAGACGGCGTTCCAACGTAGCCGTGCTCAAAGTAGCGCTCGCGATCGCCTCGCGAAAGTATCTTCGCGGGTCGCGCAAGGATCTCTTCAGGCGTCATGGGCTCTCCTAAGCGCTCTCAAAACAAAATCGCTCTTCTCCTAACGTCAGTATGCCACTCCAATTGAAATTGAACAGGTCGACCTCGTTCCCCGATTGCATCCACAACAAACAATCCAAACCGGCGACGTCGAACCACGGTTATACTTTCGAATATTCGTCTGTGTTTGTTCGCGGCAACACTTAGGTTGAGGACGGTAGCTGTATAGAAATTCTTAAACCAAGGATTCACTTTGTTTGTAGTTGACTGCGACTCTCACGTAATGGAGCCAGCGGATCTCTGGCAACGGTATTTGGAAACTCGGTATCAAGATCGCGCAATCCGGATCGAGGGTGATCAAAACGGCGAGCGCTTGATCATTGCTGAGCAAGTTGTGCTTCCAGGAGGCCTCGCCGGCTTAGGCGGTGCGAATTTGCGACGCCGCGACATATTTGCAGGCCGGTTTCGGTATGCGGACGGCTGCCCACCGGCGAGTTACGACACGCATGCGAGGCTCACGATGTTGGACGAGTGGGGCGTCGACGCATGCGTCGTGTTCCCGACTATCGGCATATTGCCGATTCCGACAGACGACCTTGACCTGATCAACGCCTACTTCCGCGCGTACAACACATGGCAGCACGATTTTAGCCAGGACGGCGGTGGAAGGATTGTTCCTATCGCGGTTGTAAATTGGCGCGATGTCGAGAACGCGGCGCTGGAGCTCGCCCGATGCCTAAAACTCGGGTTTAAGGGGATTTTCGTCCCGCCCGAAGTCGTGGATGGTGAACGTCCCGGCAGCCCACATTTCGATCGCCTATGGGCTCAGTTGGCCGAAGCCGACCTTCCGGGTTGCCTGCACGTGATCGTTCGATTTAGCGGTGCTGCGGTCCCATTTTCCGGGTGGCACGGCGCGCAACCTAGGCTCGGTCCGACCTTCGGCTTTGGACTGGGTGCTCCTGGGCAAATGATTCCTGCCTTGTCATCGATCATTCTCGATGGGCTCTTCGATCGCTTTCCACAGCTCAAGGTCGTGAGCGTTGAGGCCGGCTGCGGATGGGCCGCATACCTTATGGATCGTCTCAACGAGAAAGACGAGCTACTTAGCGAGTTGTCACCAAAATCGCTAGCGCTCACTCCGGGCGAATACGTGCAACGAAACTGTTACTTCGTTGCGGAACCCCAGGAACGGACCATCGGCGCCATGATGAATCTGGTCGGTAACGACAAAATCCTTTGGGGGTCCGATTACCCGCACATCGACTCAAGTCTCAATGCACCCAAGCAGATACGCGAATCAGTGGCGACCTTAGATCGACCACAAACGCGGGCGATTATGGGTGGCAATGCAGCTCAATTGTTCCAACTTGCCGTTTAGTTTCCCGATCGTAGCGTCAGCCCAAGCCCCACTCGCCCGTCTCTCGCAGTCGGACCATAAATTCCGGCGTGTACGCACCTTCAGGATCCTCACGAACCAGTTCGTCAAGCCTGTGCGCATCGTTACCAACAAGAATCCGCCAACGCTCTTCGCGGACACCATCCAGAATAATGGAAGCTGCTTGCTCGGCCGTCGTCGGTGCATCGTCTCGAAACCGGCGGCCCATTTCACCCACCAATACCCTAATCTGCTCGTCAGTGGTGTCTTCGTTGACCATACCGAGAGAAGCCCAACGTTTTCGCATCGCCACGATGTCGTCATCCGATAGTTCTTCGGCTTGACGTCCATTGAGAATACGTCCCGAATTAATCGCGATTGACGTTCCAATGTGCCCTGGCATGACGACCGATACCTTGACGTGGGGCGCATTGTTGGCCAAATCTGTGATAAGAGCTTCCGAGAAGCCTTTGACCGCGAATTTGGCCGCACTGTACGCAGTATGCGAACTTTGCGGGCCTAGCGTCGCCCAAAAACCATTAACACTGCTGGTATTGATCAAATGCGCGTCCTGACTCGCCACCAACAGCGGCATGAACGCGCGGGTATTGTAATAAACCCCGTACCAACAAATATTAAAGGTACGTTCCCAATCCTCTCGATCCCCCTCAACGATGCTCGCACCGCCTCCGACGCCGGCATTATTAAAGAGTAGATCGATATGATCTGTGCCGTGATCCGACACCACCGCGTCGCGAAAACGTTCCACCTCCGCTTCATCGGAAACATCGCAATGGTGCGTGGTAATAACTCTCCCTTGCGGCGCTTCTTGTTCACATAAGGCTCTCGTTTCCGCAAGGTTGTCGTCGAGTACGTCGCAGGTGGCAACGTCACATCCCTCCGCCACCAGTTGCCGCGCGAGCGCCCGACCCATACCGGTACCGCCGCCCGTTATAACCGCCAGCTTCCCCCCAAAATCTTTCATCTCGAGCGCATCCGTTGCTAATAAAGAAGCGAGATCTTAGACGATACGTTGAACGGCCAAAAGTGGGGTCGCTCGGTCACTTCCAGAAGACTTCACGAGTTACATTCCATCGGGGGTGTCAGGCGGGTCGTCCGGTACCGCTGCCCAGCGCGGATCCGTGGTCCTGCCCTCGTTGCCTTCATCCTCACGAGTAACTTCGCGGGCTACATCGGCGTCTTGAAACTGCAGTTCATGTAGCGTGTAGTAAATGCCACGCTTCGCTATCAACTCGTCGTGCGTACCCAATTCCTCCACAACTCCATGGTGTAGAACCAATATCCGGTCGCACTCCTGAATCGTTTGCAATCGATGGGCGACGACGATGGAAGTTCGACCTTCCGTGAGCTTCGCCACCGCATCTTGAATAACCAGTTCAGTGGAGGTATCAATGTTTGCAGTGGCTTCGTCCAACACAAGAATCTCGGGATCGGCGGCCAATACCCTGGCAAAAGCCAGAAGCTGACGCTGTCCTTGCGATAAGTTCTGTCCTCGCTCGGCAAGCTGGGTGTCGTAGCCATCGGCTAATTCTCGAATGAAGCCGTCTGCATTCACCGAGCGGGCGGCCCATTCAGCTCTTTCCGGCGTTATATCGGGATTGTTAAGCGTGATGTTGTCGCGCACGGTGCCCGAGAAGATATGGAAATCTTGTAGCACCACGCCAACACGTTCACGCAAATCACGGCTGTGTAACTTGTTGACGTCGATGTCATCGACAAAAACCATGTTGTCGTCAATGTCATAAAAACGGACAAGCAATCGAATAATTGTGCTTTTCCCCGAGCCGGTCGGGCCGACGATGGCAAGTTTCTCTCCAGGCGCAATCGAAAAAGAAACGTCCTTTAGGATCTCTTCTCCTTCGTAATAACCAAAGTGCGCGTGACGAAACTCCACCTTGCCACGCAAGCGACCTTCCACAAGGGCTGGCTCGTCGGGTTCGTGTAATTGCTCGTCCCAGTCCAACGCCTGAAAAATGCGTTCTCCGGACGCCATCGACCTAAACAGAATATTGAATTGCTGACCCAACGAAACGATCGGCATGATCATCATTTGCACAAGCGACGTGAAGAGAATCATCGAGCCTAGTGAAATGTCTTGCTGGATCACTTGACCGCCGCCGAACCAAACGATGCCACCTGTAACCACGCTCCCGAGACTCATGTTAAAGGTGTCGTAGAGGACCTCGAAGTTGATTGCGCGGAACTCATAACCCCGGTTAGCGCGATTGAGCTTGCCGTACTCCTCGATGTTTTGCTTCTCTCGGCCCGAGAGCTGAACAACATCGATCCCGACGAGGTCTTCCTGCATGTATTGATTAAGGGCCGACACGGAGTCACGAATAAATCGAAAGATTTTCCGCATCGCGATACGAAAGGCGATCGTCGCGATCGCCGCCACGGGCAGCGCCACCAGCACCACGCCGGTCAACGATCCGCTGATTGCAAGCATGGCAAACAGCGCCACAAAAAATGGGACAAATTCGCCAGCTAGACCACCAAAACCAGTCAAAAGCTGAAAAAGATTCTCTACGTCGTTCGTCACACGGGTCATCACGCGACCAACACCAACATGGTCAAAAAAGGACGCGGGCTTTCGCTCAAGTGCCGCAAAAAGATCGATGCGCAGGTCGCGTAAGGCCTTCAAAGAACAACTGTACAGCGTCAGTTGGTGGGCAAAACTGAGTAACGACTGACCCACAAGTACCGTGACGTACACAAGCCCTGCCGCTGACAGTGCTTCAAGGGCATACGTCGATTGAATCCAACCCACCAACGCTAGCAACCCATAATCTGGGGCGTCGCTCGCAAGCGTCGTTGGCACCAGAATCGTGTCGATAATGACAACACTCGTCAGAATTGGCATCAGTACTTGAGATAGCGCAGCCATCACAACAAACGCAATGCTGACAAACAATGTGATCAGGTAAGGCTTCAGCCATCCGAGCAGCCGAACGAAGAGTCGAACGTTGAGGGCCTGATGAGTAAGTTCGGCGTCGAACGCAGAGTAATTACGGGACGGGCCCGGTGCCTGAATCGCGTTTTCACTCACAGTTTCGCCGCCTCTGGCATCGGCACCGCAGAGATTTCGCTATCGAGATCCCGCAGTAACCTCGCTTTGCGTTCACGATCCTCATCTTGATTACTCTGCACGGCAGCTAGATCGGCGTAGTAACCACCCCGCGCAATCAGCTCTTCATGTGTTCCAGATTCTTTGAATCTTCCGCCGTCAATAACAAAAATCCGATCGGCGTGCCGTGCCGTCGAGACCCGGTGGGAAATCAACATGGTTGTTTTACCACCCCGCATGCGGCGCAGCCCACGCAAGATCCGTTCCTCGGTCTCTGTGTCGACGCTCGAGAAACAATCATCGAGCAGCAGCACTTCTGCGTCTCGGATCATCCCCCGGGTAAGCGTCGCGCGTTGCTTCTGACCTCCGGAAAGCGTGACGCCACGTTCTCCTACCATGGTGTCAAGCCCCTCGGCAAGTTGTCGGCGCAAAGGATCGGCAAACGCGGCCGCCTCCGCGGCGTCCCATATCAACTCGTCGCCACGACTCAGATCGTCGTAGGTCAAGTTGTCTCGGAGCGTCATCGAAAACAAAAAAGGATCCTGCGGAACAAGCGTGACGACTCCTCGTAACTGGTGTAACGGGAAATCGTGAATATCGTGACCATCCAAAAAAACCATCCCTGCGGGAGTATCAACGAGGCGGACGATGGCGTTAAGTAACGTTGATTTACCGGAGCCAACACGTCCCATAAATGCGATCGTTTCGCCTGGTTCAACGTTGAAGGTGGCTCCGTCAATCGTTGGTCTAGGTGCACCGGGATGGCTATAAACCAGATTACGAAACTCAATTCGGCCTCGCAGTTCAGCCGTTACAGTTTCCGTCGAGGCATCGTCCACTTCCGGTTCGTAATCAAGAATTTCAAAGATACGCTCGGTTCCCGCGGCCGCAGCGGTGAACATCGTGATGGACATTCCGATCATACGTACGGGCCAGGCCACCATCATGAGGTACGAAAAAAACGCCATGAACGTACCCAGGGTGATGTCGCCACGAAGCACCAATGCCCCACCATAAAAAATCACAATCACCGTCGAGGCCGTCGAAATAAACCCCATCACAACATTCATTAGTGCTTGGTACCGATTCACACGGTAGACGGTCTGGGCGTAATGGGTACTCACATCACGAAAACGATTAATCTCCTTTTCTTCTTGTGCCATTGCTTGCACGGTGCGAATTCCATTGAGATTTTCCTGGGTAAACGCAGTCACCTCAGCCATGGCTTCCTGTCGATCCATGTAATAGGGAAATAACGCACGGGCCATACCAAACCCAGCTACCGCAACCAACGGCAGAGGCAGAACCACCCAAAACGTGAGTGATGGCGACAACATGATCATGAAGTACAACCCCGTGATCAGCGTAAACACGGTCGTAAGAATAGTGACCGCGCCGAACGAGACCACCATCCGCACCATACTCACGTCGTTGACAGCGCGTGACATCAGGTCCCCGGTACCGAATCGATTAAAGAAATGCGCCCCTTGGAACTGGACATGGTTGAACAAGCGTTTGCGTAGATCGTACGAGACGCTAATTGAAAGTCGGCGCAACGCCCGTTGGGAAACTACGTAAATAAGAAACCGAGTGGCAACGATCGCTAAGATCGAGAGCACCGGGACCATTAGCGTTGGCTCTATGTCCGGGTCTGCGAGGCTATCGATTGCGGTCTTCATGAACAGCGGGACGATTGCGTCAAAAAGGCGCGCGACCAGCAACCCACCGATCGATGCCAACAAGACCCACCGGAATCGGTGGACATAAGGACCAAGACGTTTTAGGTGCGAGAGATGTTTGAACGTCGACCGCTCCCTGCGCGGCCCGTCAACTCTTGATGTGTGTTCGTGGTGTCTCAACTGGACTATGTTACGCGATCGGTCCGCCGACGGAAAATCCGCCTGTCGTATTTACCTGCGCATCCGCGCGATTGAAAGGTTCTACTCTTTCCCTAGACCAAGAACTCGCCGGTTCACCTCTGCATCGAGGCCCGACGACGCAAAATCGTCGAACGCCTTATCCGTCACCCGAATGATATGGTCTTGAATGAAACGGGCGCCCTCGCGCGCGCCATCCTCTTGGTGCTTTAAGCAGCACTCCCACTCGAGAACAGCCCAACCTTCAAAGTCAAAGGCTGCAAATTTCGAGAAGATCGAGCGAAAGTCCACTTGGCCGTCACCTAACGAACGAAATCGGCCGGCGCGATCAAGCCAATCCTGGTAACCACCGTAAACACCTTGTCGCCCACTCGGGGTGAATTCTGCATCTTTGACATGAAACATTTTGATGCGTTCATGGTAAATATCGATGAACGACAAGTAGTCCAATTGTTGCAGAATAAAGTGGCTTGGATCGTAAAGGATATTGGCACGAGGGTGATCGTCAAGCTCCGCCAAAAACCGTTCGAACGTTACTCCGTCGTGGAGGTCTTCACCTGGGTGTATCTCGTAACAACAATCCACGCCGTATTCGTCGAACACGTCAAGAATGGGACGCCAGCGACGTGCCAGCTCTTGAAATCCTTCGTCAACGACTCCTGCGGGGCGTTGCGGCCATGGATAGATCATCGGCCAAAGAAACGCACCCGAAAACGTAACGTGCGATCGAAGTCCCAGGTTATGACTCGCTCGCGCCGCGAGTTTGACTTGTTCGATTGCCCAGTCCGTTCGGGCCGAGGGATTGCCGTGAACAGACTCTGGCGCAAACCCGTCAAACAGGATGTCGTATGCTGGATGTACAGCGACCAGTTGACCTTCGAGATGGGTCGACAATTCGGTAATTTCGACGCCCTGCGACTTCACGATCCCATTTAACTCATCGCAGTATGTTTGGCTTTCGGCCGCCCGTTTAACGTCGATGAACGCTGGATTGCCGATCGGCACCTGGATCCCAAAAAATCCGAGACCGGCGGCCCATTTTGCCATCGACTCAATGCTGTCGAAGGGCTCTTCGTCCGCCATAAATTGAGCGAGAAAAATCGCCGGTCCTTTCAGTGTCTTCATGCCTTGCCCCCTACCTAATTCCAGTTTGGGAAATCGGTCCAAACACCACCACGTTTTGAACTATCTACCACGGCATCAATAAACGCCATTCCGCGCACACCATCGTCAATCGTGGGGAAATCGAGTTCCTCAGACGTCGGATCACGACCCGCCAAGCGCGCCTCGAGCGCAGCCGCAAAATTGCGGTAGAGCAAGGCAAACGCCTCCAAAAAGCCCTCCGGGTGTCCTGCCGGGAGCCGCGTCGCAGCGGTCGCAGCCTCACTCACGCCTGGACCACCGGTTCGCCGCACCTCGAACGGGCGATCGGGCCATCGGACTACCAGCGAATTAGGGTCTGTCTGTACCCACTCCAGACTGGCACGTTCACCATACACTCGAAGTTTCAGACCATTTTCCTCGCCAACCGCAATCTGACTGGCGAGCAACACGCCGCGTGCCCCGTTGGAAAGTCGCAACAGAACGTTGCCGTCATCCTCGAGCAAACGCCCTGGAACGAACGTCGTTAAGTCAGCGCATAGCGAATCGATCTCCAGCCCGGTGACGTATTCGAGCAGATTTTCGCCGTGGGTCCCGATATCACCCATGCAACCAGCCGATCCTGAAAATCTCGGATCGGTACGCCAGATTGCCTGTTTATTACCCTGCGTTTCGAGTCTTTCCGCAAGCCAGCCTTGGATGTATTCGACAATGACTCGACGTATCGATCCCAACGCACCCGCCTTAATTAATTCGCGGGCCTCCTTGACCATCGGATATCCCGTGTAATTGTGCGTAAGCCCAAAGAGGAGATCCTTTTCCGCGGCGAGAGCACGAAGGGTCCTCGCTTCACCGAGATCGAACGTGACGGGCTTATCAGACACGACGTGAAACCCTGCCTGGAGCGATGACTCGGCGACAGGAAAGTGCAAGTGGTTCGGCGTCGCTATCACCACAAAATGCATGCGTTCTTCGGTCGGAAGCCTCAACTCTTCTGTCACCATTTCGTTGAACGTTCCGTAGCTCCTGCCGGGCGGGAGGTCGTAGAGCTCTTGTCCAAAGCGCTTAGATCGCGACGGATCGCTAGAAAAGGCACCGCAGACAAGCTCGATACGTCCATCGAGCTCGGCCGCTATCCGATGGACGGCGCCGATGAAAGCGCCTTCACCACCCCCTACAAGTCCCATTCGTAAACGCGTCATGCAGTCTAACCTCCGTCGTTTCGATTGAACGTTGGAACAGGTATACCGTCAAGTACGGCACTGACTACGGGTCACTCGCCATGGTAGAGACACTCGAATCAACCGAACACCCGTTGGAGGTACTTTGGTGTCAGTAGAGGCCAAGCGCCTGCTAGACGAGAGAATGCCACAAAGCTGCAGCTTCCCGTTCGCTGCAAACTCGTCTAACTTTACAATCAGCAATAACCGATCGAATCCGTCAAGAGAGGCACTACGTGAAACCCATTTCAGTCCAACTCTACTCGTTACGCGATGCGTCCCAGAACGATTTTGATGCGGTTTTGCAACGGCTGGCCGACATTGGTTACCGTGGCGTCGAACCTTTTAACCTGTTCGGTAAGTCACCCCTGGATTTCCGACGACGGGTTGAAGATTTAGGGATGACGGTTTCATCGACTCACTTTCCGTGGGCGAACCGGTCAGAGATCAACGAGGTAATCGACACGGTTAGTGCTTTGGGTCTTTCGAGAGCTGCTGGAGGCTTTGGCCCCGACGATTTTGCCGATCGAAGCGCTATTGCCCGAACGGTAGCGACCGTCAACGATCTGACCGACAAGCTAAGTCGCGCGGGGCTCGAGCTGTTTCTCCATAACCATTGGTGGGAATTTGTCGAACACGAAGGCAAGAAGGGATATCACATTCTTCAGGAAGAATGCCCCGACGTGTTATTTGAAGTGGATACCTACTGGGCGGCAAACTTCGGCAATTCCGATCCAGTGTCAGAGGTCGGAAGAATCCGAAACCGGGCACCTCTTCTCCACATTAAAGACGGCCCTCTAATCAAAGGCGAAGCCCATGTTGCGGTCGGTGACGGGCGTATGGATATCCGAGCAATTATTGATGCAGCCGATGAAGAAATACTCGAGTGGATCGTTGTCGAACTGGACGATTGCGACACCGACATGATGACCGCCGTCCAAAAAAGCTACATCTACCTCACCCACAACGAGCTGGCAAAGGGCAATCAATGACTCGAAGATTCGATTTTGCGGTCGGTCGCACCAACCCGGAAACATTTCCTGTCGACAAGATGCAACGCGCTGCATCCATCGCGATTGAGCGTGAGTACGAAGCCCTAACCAACTATCACGGGCGGTTAGGCCATCCCGAGTTGCGGGCAATCATGGCAACTCGGGAGTCCGAACGCGAAGGTGTATCGGTCGACCCCGACTCGATCGCATTGATGAACGGCTCGATGCAAGCCGTCACGCTTACCGCAGAGGCTCTCACAAGTCCCGGTGACACGATTATTTGCGAAGAATTCACCTACTCAGGAACCATCAGCGCTTATCGAAGTTTGGGCATCGAAATGGTCGGGCTACCTCTCGATAACGATGGTATGCGCGTTGATCTCTTGGAGTCGACCCTCGATCGATTGGGTCCCAAACGCAAACCCAAATTCATCTATGCGTTAACGACGTATCAAAATCCGAGCGGGACGGTGATGTCCCTAGAGCGCCGAGTGCAACTCATACGCATTGCCGAAAATTACGACATCCCAATCGTTGAGGATAACTGTTACGGCGACGTCCACTTCGATGGCGACAAGCCGAGCGCACTCTACGCCCTGTCCGACTACGCGAAGATCATCTACTTATGCTCACTTTCAAAGATTTTAGCGCCGGGTCTCAGGCTCGGGTACTTACTGGCGCGCCCCCCTATATTCGATCAAATTCTTGAGCGGCGACACGATGCAGGCGGGAATTATCTGGCAGCAGCCATCGTTGCAGAGCTCTACCGAGACGGAGTCTGGTCATTAACAGACCATCTGAACGAATCGCTTCGCGTCAAGAAAAATCTTGTCGTCAACGGGCTTGCCAATGAACTTCACGATGTCTGTGCCTGGTCGGACCCAGCCGGCGGGCTGTTCGTATGGTTACGTTATCCTGAAGACGTCGACCAAAAAAAACTTGCCGAACTCGCGGCGGCACGCAACGTTCACTTTGCCCCGGGCGCAAATTTTCACATTACCAACGACAACCGCCCTTACCTTCGATTGGCCTTCGGGCACGTCCTGGATCAAGACATTCGCGAAGGCATCCCGCTGCTTGCCCAATCCATTCGCGAAGCACGCACCAGCAACGCCCCCAAGGAATTTAGCAATCTCTACGACTGAACAAACACTTGCTCTTGATCGTCAATAACCATCCTCAGGGTCTTCGGTTAGATCCTCTTCCTCTGGCTCTTCCCAAGAAACAACTTCACCGGCAAGACGCCAAGTCGACTCCTCGCGCCGTAAGAAAACGAAAAATGCCCGTTCTTCCTGGGCATAGACTTCAACGCAAACCAGTGCATCGTTCATTGTCATTCCTGCACGGGATAACGAAACGACCGGTTTTCTAGTCCGCAAATACAACCTCCGCGGGTGACCACTCGCCGTTGTCACTCGGTCTCCAAATTCTGACAAGTCAAAATCGTTCGATTGTTCGTCATTCGCGTTAAGAAATGCATCGAAAAGGCCCAGCGGTAATGCCAGACTGGTCTGCCCATCGGTACGGCAGTCCGATGGACGACTCACAATCGATAAGTCGCCCATAGGCAGAACGAAGCCGGTCAATAGCTTACGCATAACGTCGCGTTCAACCGGCGGGCGTTGAGGCTCGCATCCATTGATGTGGCCGATAAGAGCCAACCAGACAAGGTTTCTCGAGGCTACCAACTTCGAGTTGGGCACGCTCCGTCAGGCCGTTGTCGTCGCCAGTCGGATCACGTGGGCATAACTTGGTTGTAGATCCATGGCCGTCCCGTGACCCCCTTCCATCAATATACGATGCGCCCGACGCAACCGATAACAGGGGCATGAAACCAAAAGAT
>PBGU01000057.1 GCA_002719135.1 Gammaproteobacteria bacterium | reverse complement strand
GTTCAACTATCCTTGTTCGTCGCACGACAACATCACCATTTTTCTCTTGTGGTCACACCACGCCATTTTTCTTATATACATCAATAGGTTATACTCGGTGCTCGATATTCAAGAAACTCCTTATCCGACCAGACTCAGCCGATGCCTCGGCTGACATTCACAATCACCATCGAACACCCAGGTACGCGATCATGACTTGTCTTTTTGGTTGTTTCGTAGTTTCAGAGAAAATTCAGCACTTTTGCAGATTTGCTCGGGTTCGAACGAACCGATCTGTCTTCGACCGCTGATTCGCTCGTGATTACTAGATTTTTTTGTCTGGTCTGCCTGGCTTGGTCTATCGGCACAATGGGAGACCCTGTTGACTACGATTACACCTATATCGAAGGTCACTACGTCCACGGCGATAAAGACGGTTTGCGAGGCCGTGCATCGGTAGCCCTACCTGCGTCTCTCTATCTCTACGGAGAGGCAGACGCATTCGATATAGACGGTGAAAACAAAGACCTCAAGACATCCGATTATCAATTTGGCGTTGGTTTCCATATCGCCGCCGATCGTTTGGCGAGTAAATCCTCATATCTCAAAGTTCTCAAAGTGCTGCCCTTGGACGGGGTCGACATTTTCGTTGAAGCTGGCCCTCGTAATTGGGATTTCGAGTCGAACGATAGAAGCCGAAGCGGCAGCGATGTCGCTGCAAGAATCGGTTGGCGTTTCGGCAACCCATACAGCTGGCAGTGCGTCGTCGCCGCGGGAATCCAACGACACGCGAAAATGTCACGCTCGATCGACCAAGACACGCTTACGCAACTCGCTACATCTCAAGACGACGCCGATGTCGACGATTACGTCGAGTTCACCGGTTCAACCGAGGCTATTTACGGTTTCAAATTCTTGTGGAATCTCCGCAAGGCCTCTCTAGTCGTCGGCGTTGAAGGCAGTTCTTGGGATTCGCAAGGAGTTACCGTCGGACTACGCTTCGTACCATAGAACCAGGGATTGGTCGGCCCTAGCTCTTTGATCCGCAGCCGTTGATTCATCCTACGTCGTCTATTTTTCGTTGTAGTCGGCGCATCCCATGCAGCCAACGTTCCAGATCATTGGTTTTGCGTTCCATCCAAGTTTGGGCAATTTCGTCCGTCAAAATAAGAAATCGCTCATCGCGAATCGATTGAACAACCATGTCGGCGACTTCTTCCGGCTCCTTCACAGGGCCCGCTGCGGCGCGTGCAAACGGAGAATCTCCACCCCCAAGCATGGGTGTATTCACTCCGAGTGGTGCTAACAAAGACGTTCTAATGCCACGATCGTGGTAGGTGATCGACAACCACTCGGCCAGACCGACCACTGCATGTTTAGTTGTGGCATAGGTAAGATTTCCTTGAGACGTAAGGATACCCGCCATCGACGCCGTGTGAACGAGATAGCCATCGCCCCGCGCCAACATCGAAGGCAGCACCGCACGAACTGCATATACATGACCCATGACGTTGATTTGCCATTGTTGCTGCCATGTGTCTACCGGTGTGGAAATCGGATCACCCCCGGTTGCCACCGCTGCATTGCTAAAGAATAAGTCAATCTCCCCGAGCTCCGTCTCACACGTTTTAACGAGAGCACCCACGTCTTCTTCCCTCCCCACATCGCAAGAGACTGCGATAGCGCCAATGTCATCGGCAACCGCGCGCGCGCCTTCTACGTTTACGTCAGCAACCGCGACTTTCGCCCCTTCCTCGCAAAACGCGCGGGCACATGCCGCACCGATCCCACTCGCGCCTCCTGTAACCACTACCACTCGTCCGTGTAATTCCATAATTTTTTTCCTACTGAACGAAAAAGCTAACTTAGCCGATATCGCGTGGTTTGCCGATGCTCGCCAAGTACTACGCGTGACGAAATCTTCTGAATCAGTATGTCGACTTTCGAATAATATGACGGCGACGAAGTTCGATGGTGAGTGATTGAAGATGCACGAGGAAGATCTCCTTTTTTCAGGTCTTAAGGTATTGGATGTCGGTTCGTGGATAGCGGGGCCTGTTTCGGCAACCATTTTGGCCGACTTTGGCGCCGACGTGATCAAAGTCGAAATTCCGGGTTCGGGGGACCCTTATCGTGGACTCGCGATAGCACCGGGAACACCCGATGCCGAAATTAATTACACCTGGGTTCAAGACGCTCGTAACAAGCGGTCGATCACACTAAATCTAAAGACCGAGACGGGAAAGACGATTCTTCGCCAGCTGGCCCAAGACTGCGACGTCTACGTCACCAATCATCCGTTGCACATGCGGCGCGACCTGGGCCTTACCTACGACGACATTAAAACCATCAACCCGAATGTAATTTATGCCTCGCTCACCGCCTACGGAGAAAACGGGCCCGAACGGGATCGTGAGGGATTTGATCTCGTCGCGTATTGGGCTCGCAGCGGCTTGATGGATCTAGTGCGATCGCCGGGTTCACCGCCGGCGCAGTCGCTTCCGGGGATGGGCGATCATCCAACAGCCGTAGCACTTTACGCCGCAATAGTGACAGCGCTTTTAAGACGCGAACGAACTGGCAAGGGAAGCATGGTTCATACCTCGTTGATTGCCAACGGGGTGTGGTCTGCGTCATGCATTGCATCGGCCGTATTCGCCAAGGGTGACTTCTCCAACTACCCAAGCGTAGCCGCACGACACTTTACCCGCGAGCTCTACGAAACTTCGGACAATCGCTTTTTACAGTTCACGATGGTCCGATCCGATGAAGAGATCGAGGCCTTTTTCCACGTCCTCGAGGCGTCGTATCTCCTAGAGGATCCACGGTTCAATTCGAGACGAGCCCGCATTGAGTCTGGTGGAGCATTAGCCCGGGAGTTGCGTCCGCTGCTACGAAGCCATAACGCCGACCACTGGATCTCAGTTTTCAACCGAGCATCCGTCCCAGTATCAATGGTGGGGACCCTCGCCGATCTGGCCGAAGATCCGCAGCTGAAAATCAACAACATTATTAAACCGCCCGAAGAAGACGTCGGTACGCAATGGGTGATCAATCACCCAATAAACGTTGATGGATTACCGGTACGAGGCGTTAAAAAAGCCCCCGACATCGGAGAGCACACCAAAGAGATCCTCCACGACCTAGGCTACCCGGATAACGAAATCGAGAAGTTACGTACCGAGGGGGCTATTTAGACAGCTCTTCAGTTGAGCAAAATGCTTCGTTACGCCTGTGGCTTTCGCACTCGAAATATTGCCGTATGCTGAACGCGGGCAACCGCTCTGTCGGCAGCGTCCCGGATTTCCGTGTCATTAACGATGTAGTGGTGTCCTTTTCGCTCGTACACGTCGCGACAAATCCCTGCGACATAATAGGTTTGACCGACCTGCCCGCGGCGGAGATGTTGTATGCGACTCTCCGTATGAATTGATGGCCCGTAGTTGTACGAATGATGTAGCCAATGGATGGGTTGCTCCGCTATCCACGCCGGATGAACGGAAGCGTCCGACCCGAAAAAACAATCCAAGCTCTCCTGTTGTTTATCCCGCGCATAAGCTTCCGCATCAGCGACCGACAAATGTACTTCCCGGGTCCGTAATTCCTCACCCAACGGCGCATCCCTGAGGGTGAGGTCCGGCATGCAATCTGGCATCGGCTCAGGCGGCCGTCGACTTGGGATCCCTACATCTCCTAACCACGGAGCTTCGCCTCTTCCGACTCGACCGGAAAGACAGGACACCTCGTCGATATCTCGACGAACGTCGAAAAGTCCATCGTCGCCAAGGATAACCACCAGATCATCGTTTGGATAAATGGGCTGACGAAACCGAACCTGGACCCAACCAAAATTAAGCCATTGGTTCCCCAGCGTCTCGACAAAGAACGACGCAGCCCAACCGTACGCCGTCGCTCCACCTACGAGCGCGCCTTGAAATCCATAATCCCTAGCTCCCGATGTTGAATGAATCGCGTTAGATTTCTCCGCATCCGGGTTTTTCATAAAAGCGCGGAGACGGCGGCGGCTAGGCATCAGCATCCGCCGGGTGAATTCGAAATCCGCTGATTGGGAACCGATACCCGCGAGATTCAACGAGGGTTCCTCGCGCGCGCAATTGAGGGCAGTCGTACAAGTCGTCCACCGACTGCACCAACGCGAAGGTAAGATGATGTTTTTCCGCTTCGGCAAACCACTCTTTGGCACTACGCGAACTAAAAGCGTTCACCATAAGCTCTGAATATTCCGACCAATTCTGCATACGCCCTTCAGCAGTTTGGAAGTGAACTTCGGCGAGACGGGGTTCCCCGGTCAACTTCGCCACACCTTCCATGGGCACGTTCATGACAGCACCGGGTGCACAGTATAGATGACCTTCGCGGGTTGGCACCATTCTGAGTGCGTGCTTGACCCTTCCTTCGCGTCTGGCGACTTCGCCGGTAGCAGCGTATCGCCCGACTTGGCTTTGAACGAAGCCAGTCAGCACGTCCGAAATCACGAAATCAATGAGGCGACCGTGGCGCTCGTTCCGACTCTCCATATAAGCCGCAATGATCAGAGACGCTGCAGCAACACCACCAGTCATTTCCGCCGCCCATGGAGGCAGACGCTGGGGCAGCTGGTCGTATTCGCCCGTAAGGCTCATAAATCCACTCTTCGCCTGGAGCGAATCTTCATCCCAATTCCGCGGTCCGTCCATCCCAAAACCGCTAATCACGGCGACAACTGAAGGCCCATCGACATTGGCTATTGATGCATCCCCGATCACGATGTCAGACGAACGGACAAGGCTCTCGAACGACTCATCGACGATCTTTTTACCGTGGTCCAAGAAGGCGTCCCCGCCACCGTTAGAATCACCCCAGCGGTACTCGGTGCTTCGGTTTCCGACCCGCCTAACATCCCAGCCCAAATCCACGAATTGCTTCGCGGCCGCGGCCACGGCAACGGAACCCGCTACTTCCAATACCCGGCGCCCTGGAGATCGTTGCAATTTCTTGCGGCGGGACCACGGCGACTTCACTTTGATCGACTCAAAACGACCCCAATTGCGCTCGCGTTGATCAACTCGACTAAGCAGCCCCCGCTCGATGGCAAGGGGTGTATCGGGGTCTGGTTTTATGCCGAAACGTAGTTGCTTTTGACCGACGACCCCATCCTGGGCAAGGTTTTCGATAGCAGACGATTCATACCCGGCAATTTCTTTCAAGATTTCTTCGTTATGTTCCCCGATGGCGGTGGCCGTCCAGACCGAGTCAACGCCCCCACCCCATACTGGACCCGATGTCACCTGTGTCCCTGCGACCACAAAGCATCCCCTACTCCAACGGTCATGGTCTCGGACAACGTCCGCGACATCGGCAGTCTCAATGTTGACGCTCGCGCTTGGACCGGGTCGATTCGCGTGCTTTGAGCGCTCAGCTACCACCGTCCCAATATGGCTGACGCCCGTCTCGTACAACGAAACCTCCACGTGGCGAGGTCCCGGTCGTTCACGCCGTTCATCCAACGCCCCGAGCAAGGCTACCAATAGATATAAGCCACAGACATGATCCGCATACGTGATCGTTCCGGGTCTTCCAGGTGTGTTGGAACCCGGCTCTCCGATCATGCTGTTCTGCCCAGACATGGCTTCCGCGCCTGGCCCGAATAACGGTCTATCTTTCCACGGACCCGTCGTCCCAAACCCGGTTACGGAACAATAGATAACGTTATCGTTTACCTGTCTGATCTGGTCAAAGTCGATTTGGAACTGACGCATGACCCTCGGAGTAAAGTTGTGTGCGACGACGTCCACGTTTGCCGCAATGGCGCGGAAAACGTCAGGACCTCCCGCTTTCGAAAGATCTAAACCAACGCTTTTTTTGTTACGAAAATAGTGAATGTCTTGGAGAAGCGGGGCGCCTCGCGCATGGGACTGAATGCGAATCACTTCCGCGCCCAAATCCGCCAGATGCCGAGTCGCAAACGGAAGCGCAGCCGCTTGTTCCATCGAAAGAACCCTTATTCCCGTAAGCGGTTTCACGATCCCCAATGAACCCAATTCACTTCGACGCGTAGGTCTTGTCGGAAACGGAAGACGTCCCCCAATCCATCAGCTCCGAGGGCTTGACCCGCAGAGTGAAGCAAGTCCGTACTCAACATGTCACTTTCGTTCTCATGTTTTATCCAACCGATCAATCGCGAGTAGGATTGAAACAAACCAGAGTCTTTTCACTTACCGTCCATTCTGACCGATCAAGTCCTATGGCCGTTAACAGAGCCGGATATAGGGGTTCCGTGACGTCAACGTAAAACGTTACCACTCTGATCTAACCGGGAGTACTGTCGATGCCTCTTGATTGCCCCAATCAATCTTTGACGCTTTTTTTATAATGGCCCAAATCGCAAAAACTCAGGACACCCGATGAAATACCTACATACGATGGTACGCGTTACAGATATAGACGCTTCACTAGATTTTTATTGCAACAAACTCGGCCTGGAGGAACTACGTCGTATCGACAACGAGGCCGGCCGGTTTACGCTTGTATTTCTCGCTGCGCCCGGCGATTCAAATGCACAGGTCGAATTAACCCATAACTGGGATCCCGAGCCTATGAACGGCGGTCGTAATTTTGGGCATCTCGCCTACAGCGTCGAAAACATCTACGCAACGTGCCAACGGTTGTTGGACGGTGGAATCACTATCAACCGCCCTCCCAGAGACGGTTACATGGCGTTCGTCCGTTCGCCCGACAATGTCTCGGTTGAAATTTTGCAGCACGGACAACCGCTCGCCCAAGAGGAGCCATGGAAGTCGATGCCAAATACGGGCGAATGGTAAAGACCGTCTCGAAGCTGAGAGACGTGACAATCAAATAACGTGGAATAGCCTCACACCCTCAGACCATTAGAAGCGGGTTAGCTCTGTTATTCTGTCCGTCCAATTCATGTACCGCGGTCGTACCTTATGTCGCTGTCGTTAGGCGTCCACATCGGACAACAAAATCTATCTATGGACCAACTCCGCGCTCTGTGGCGCAGACTAGATGACGCAGGTGTCGATTGGATCTCTGTTTGGGACCACCTCTATGAGGCACCTTATCAGGGCGGCAACGGGTCACACTTTGAAGCACTATCGACCCTGGCCACACTGGCCGCCGATACCCAACACGCCCGAATCGGCTGCCTCGTGTTTTGCATCGGCTATCGAAATCCGGCTTTGTTAGCCAAGGCAGCGACAACACTCGATCACATAAGTAATGGTCGTTTTGAGCTGGGTCTCGGAGCGGGTTGGCACATATGGGAAGCAGTAGCTCACGGATATCCATTCCCCGACATCGGGACCCGCTTGGATATGCTTGAAGAGGGGGTTGAGATCATCCGTCAAATGCTGACGCAAGAGAGAACGAGTTACTCGGGAAAACACTATCAAGTCGATGAAGTGAGTTGTTTGCCACGTCCCCAACAATCGAAACTTCCGGTATGGATCGGGGGCAGAGGGGAAAAACGCACCCTTGAACTTGTTGCCCGATACGCCGATGGGTGGAATGCGGCTTATGTCGGCCCCGAGGAGTTTAAGCACCTGAATGGAGTGCTTGAAGAGTGGTGCTCAACATATGGCAGAAATTCCTCAGAAATTAAGCGCGGAGTCAACGTCGCGTTTGCCATGGGTATCGATCAATCGAGCGTCGCATTACAACAAAAAGCATTGCACGATTCCTGGGGGAATGCTGCAGCTAACATAAGCGAAGGGGCGCTATTGTGTACTCCCGACGCCGCATCCGAACGAATTATCGAATACTTCGAAAGCGGAGTGGACGAACTCAACATCGCCCTGCGCGCTCCATGGGATGACGCAGCTCTCGAGGTCTATCTTGAAGACGTCATCCCTACGGTCAGAAAAGCCGCAGAATAACGCATCGGTTTTGATCGAAGCCGGCTAACCCTTGCGAAGTCACACATCGTCGATTAACTCCGAAAAAGCGATAAGGCGTTGGGCTTCTTCGTAGTGAAGTTTCTCAATCAGTTGGCCATTCATAACGGCAACGCCCTTCCCCGCGGATAGCGCCTGGGCCCATATTCTTGTGATCTGTTTCGCACGAAGCAGCGCTGACTCTTCTATTCCGAATATGCGGTTTGCGGTCTCAATCTGGGATGGGTGGATCAGACACTTTCCATCGAACCCCAAGTTACGGCCCTGCTCGCATATCCGTTCGAATGTTCTTTTGTTCTCAAGGTCGAGGTGTACGCCGTCTAGAACGTCGCGATGCTCCGAACGTGCGGCGTTCACACATCTCGAAAGCGCATAAAGCACACTGTCACGATTGTCGCTGTGTCGAGCCCTCAAGTCGGCTACTAAATCACTCGTACCCATAACCAATACATCCGCGGGTGATTCCGCAATCTTCTCCACGTTGGTAACACCCCGGGGCGTTTCGATCATGACCCAGATATCCTTTCTCGGGCCATCGGAAGCGTCGAGATGCTCGCGTACCTCAACGACCTGCTCCACCTGCTCCACCTTCGGGAAAAGAAGGCCGTCGGCGCCAGTCGTGACCAATGCTTCGATGTCGTCGTGCCACCAGGACGTTTCGGATCCGTTGCAACGAACCACAAGTTCCCGATTTCCGTAACCGCCTTGCTCTATGGCTTCTTGGACTAGTCCTCTCGCATGAATTTTTGAGTCAGCGGCCACTGCATCTTCTAGATCGAAAATAATGACGTCACATGCCAAGGAGCGTGCCTTTTCCATAGCTCGACGATTAATCCCTGGCATGAACAATGCCGAACGACGCGGTCTCACCGATAAAGTCTCCATACCTCAGCCATAGACACGCAAACAGACCCCGTCACAGGACTCGCCGCCAATAGTTTTGAAGGTATTAAGCCACTTTCGGTCGCGATTCGTACCACTCCATCAACGTTCAAATCGAGGCAAGCCTTCATCCAGCTGTACGCCAAACGTATTCAAAGCCATTGCTAGCATCGTGTATTGTCCCACCGTAAAAACGATGTCCATGACCTGTCGCGTATCGAAGAGCTCGTTGAGCCTTCCCCATATGTCGGCAGACAGCATCTTATCGCTTATCAGCTCGTCGGCGGCGTCGCACAGTAGTTTTTCGGGTTCGCCCAAACCATCACCGTTGCTTCCTATAGCCCGAATTTCGCGATCCTCTAAGCCGGCCTCTCGAGCGATTACGACGTGTTGTCCCCACTCGTACTCCGAGTTGACGAGCTTTGCAGTCCGTAGGATCAATACTTCTCGCTCCCTTACTTTGATCGTCGATTTACCCAGGACGTGATTCGCAAAAACGAGCCAACGACGCAGTAGGTCTGGATGATGAATTAGCGTTCCGAATACATTGAAGACTCGACCACCAGCTACAAAGGGCTGCATTAGATCCCTCTGTGCTTGATCCCAATCAGATTCGGACAGTGGCGCGATCCGTGGTTTTGACAAGCGCATGTTTACCTCTCTCCCAAAGAATTAATTTTATTGTCCATTTTGCACGTCCTACGTCGATTTCGTTTTTACCGGGTTTCGTAGGCATCTGTCACAACGTACTATCCCGACAATACATTTTTAGCACAGGGTATCGTCATGGCTTTTCGCGCGATCGAAGAGACTCAATTCGGCGTCTCCATGTTCCCAACCGATTATTCAATTCAACCCGTGGAGCTCGCGAATGCGGTCGAGGCACGAGGCCTCGACAGTTTGTTTTTCCCGGAACACACACATATCCCTGCAAGTCGAAAATCACCCTTTCCGGGCGGGGGTGACTTGCCAAAACAGTACTGGCATAGCCACGACCCATTCGTCGCCCTCGGAGCTGCTGCTGCCGTAACCGAGCGTATTCTTTTAGGAACCGGGATATGCCTAATCATCGAACGTGATCCGATTACCACAGCAAAGGAAATCGCTTCACTCGATATGATTTCGAACGGTCGAAGCGTTATCGGTATTGGCGCTGGTTGGAATCGCGAAGAGATGGAAAATCACGGCGCCAATTTTTCGAGTCGCTGGGCCATTGTCCGAGAAAAGGTACTCGCCATGCGAGAAATTTGGACGAAGGAGGACGCTGAATTTCACGGCGAGCACGTCGATTTCGACCCGATTTGGTCGTACCCCAAACCTATACAGAAAAACGGTCCGCCGATTTGGATCGGGGCGAACTCAAAGTGGGTCTTCGATCGTATCGCCGATTACGCCGATGGCTGGATGCCCATCGGGGGGTTAGGGTCTGGGAACATGGACCGACTGCGCGACGCATTCGAAGCCCACGACAGAAAAGTCGAGGACCTCGATTTAGCACTGTTCGGTAGCCCAATGGACGCGGATCAGGCGCGCGGAAGGATCGAACAGGGTTTCGACCATCTCATCTTTAATCTGCCCTCGGAGACAGCGGATAAGGTTCTGCCTATCCTCGATCGTTGCGCGGAGGTCGTAAAAGCAATTCGCGGTTAAACGAAACAAAGTCGATTTACTTCCAAAGACCCGGGAACCGAATTGCATCAACTTTGAGCCATGGCGGCAAAAACCCTACTCATCGTATATCACTCCAAGACCGGGAAGACTGGACGTCTCGCCGACGCCGTCTACGAAGGCGCAAACGACGCCCTGTTCGAGACAGTTTCCGTAACCATGAAAACTGCGCAAGAAGCTGGCCCCAAAGATCTTATTGAGTCCCACGGATTATTGCTTGGCACGCCCGAGAACTTCGGTTACATGTCCGGCGCCATGAAGGACTTCCTCGATCGAACTTTCTACGAGGTCGAAGGAAAAATCCAACCACTTCCGTACGCAACATTCATCAGCGCTGGGAATGATGGGAGCGGTGCTTTGCGGGCCATCCGGAGAATTGCCAACGGCTACCCATTTCAAGAAGTCCAGGAGCCAGTGATCGTCGTTGGAGACCCGACACCCGATGATCTCGATAGATGCAAAGAGTTAGGTATGGCGCTTGGCGCAGGTATCGACGCAGATATTTATTAAGTCAGGCGCTGATGCTCAACGGGTATCCCGCACGTACATCTCGATTCAATTCGCGCCGGGCCCACGCATATCCTATTAGGCCCACCAGGACGTTGCTCACTGCGATCGCGACAAAAACGCCTCGATACGCCCAGAAAAAATCGAGAACTAGCGCAAGAGGTATCTGCACGACGACCATACGAAGTATTGAAATCACGAGAGACGGCATCGGTCGGCCTAACGCTACAAAGTATGTGGTCGCCATCATCGTGACGCCGAAAAAGCCGAAAGTGATCGGCACGATCAACATGTAATCATAGGCAGCTCCGATTACGTCCGCATCGTCAACCACGGCGCCCACAATCGAGTTTCCGAACGCAGCCAGGACGGCGAAAGCGAACAATCCCCACGCCATTGAAAACCGATACGTAATTGAAAGCGCCGTCCGAATACGCTCATTTTTTCTAGCACCATAGTTCTGGCCTACGAATGGACCGATGCTGGATGAAAGAGCCATAAGTATCATGGTTGCCAACGACTCAATTCGGGTGGCAACTCCAAACGCCGCAACAATGGCGTGCCCATGAACAGCTAAAAGCGCCATTAGAACGCTCATGGACACAGGGCCGATCAAGCTTGAGGCCATCGACGGAACGCCGATGCGCAAAACCTCTGCCCAAGAACGAATCATCTGCTTGAGAGAACCCGGAGGTCCGAAGAGTCCGAATCGACGGAAAATAACGAGCGCGTAAATAGAGGGTGCCGCACGCGATAGGATGAATGCCCATGCCGAACCGTTCACCCCGAAACCATCGATATCGGCAAAACCAAATATCAATGCCGGTGCAATCAATACCTGAAGGACTGCGCCAGAAGTCATGATAATGCCAGGCGTTCGAGCATCTCCGAGCGCTCGCACCATCATCCCTCCGACCATGGGTATCGCAAATAACGGTAGCCCCACAAACCATATGCGCACATAAGAAACCGTGATTGGCAGGATCGCTTCGCCCGCCCCTTGCCATTGAAAGAGAACGGGCGCGTAGACATATCCCAAAGCTGAGATCACAACAATTAAAAGCAACACCAAAATCAATGTGTGCGCGCCGATGAGAATACATCGTTCTCGGTCACCACCACCGAGCACGCGCGACATAATTGAAGTCGCACCTACGCCGAGTCCCATGGAGACGCTCGACACGGCCATCACTAGCGGAAACGTAAAGCTAACCGCGGCTAGTTCCGAGGTCCCAATCCAACCGATATAGACCGTATCGATCATCGACGCTCCGATCATCGACGAGATACCGAGGAACATCGGTGCGGTCAGCCGGGTTAGGTGTCGGGTGACCGAGCCCGAGGTGAGATCAAAGACGGCCACTACTGGGTTCCCTGCACGACGACCACGGAACGCGAAACGCCAGTGGTTTGCTCGCCAATCATGATACCACCCCGATGATTCAAGCTAAAAAACCGCACCGCGAAAGAAGCTCGGGGTATATTACCTACCGCAATTTTGGAACCTAGTTTTGACCGAACGCACGGCCAACATCCTCCAGAGCATCAGCGCGATTTCCCCCGCCGAATGGAACCGTTGCGCAAACCCAGCCAGCGAGGAATACAACCCATTTCTAGACCACCGTTTCCTTCGAGCGTTAGAAGAGAGCGGTAGTGCTGTGGCTGAAACGGGATGGCAGCCATTTCATCTTTGCCTCAAAGAATCGACAACCACGGTCGCTGTTGCACCCATCTACCTAAAATCTCACTCAAGGGGAGAATACGTTTTTGATTCTGGGTGGGCCGATGCGTTCTACCGAGCAGGTGGAGAGTACTACCCTAAGATGCAAGTCAGCATTCCATTTACTCCCGCCACTGGACGCCGACTACTCGTGAGCGACTTGCCAGAGCGAGACCAGATCGAAGAACAACTGTTGCACGCCCTCGTCCAAGTCGCACAACAAATCAAAGTCAGCTCGCTACACATGACCTTCCTACCTAAGGCGCAATGGGACCGAGCCGGCAAGTTCGGGATGCTGCAACGGATGGATACGCAGTTCCATTGGCGCAACGACGGTTACGATACGTTCGAAACGTTCCTGGAACATCTGTCCTCGAAGAAACGCAAGAACATTCGTCGTGAACGGCGCGACGCCGTCGCTAATGACATTACCATCGAATGGATTACCGGAAGCGATCTTAAAGAAAGTCACTGGGATGCGTTTTACGACTTCTACATCGATACCGGCAATCGCAAGTGGGGGGCCGCTTATCTCTCGCGTTCTTTCTTTAGCTTGATTTCAGAACTCATGCCTGAACGTACGTTACTGATATTGTGTAAAAGAAATGGACGCTATATCGCCGGCGCTATTAACTTTATCGGCGACAAAACGTTATTTGGCCGGAATTGGGGTTGCCGAGAAGACCACCGATTTCTCCACTTCGAAACCTGTTACTACCAAGCCATCGAGTTCGCAATAGCAAATCAACTCGAGTCAGTAGAAGCAGGAGCTCAAGGCTCCCATAAAATCGCTCGCGGGTATCTGGCGCAGCCCACCTACTCAGCTCACTGGGTCCGCGATGCTGGATTTCGCGATGCCATCTCACAGTTCCTCCGAGATGAACGAAGATATGTCGAACAAGACATGGAATGGGTTGAATCGCATACGCCATTTCGGACTAACCTCGACCTGGAACGGTTTCAAGATCGCCTCAAGCTCGATCAAGTACCTGACGAAACCCCTGCGGGGAAAACTCCGACATAAATCGCCAGCACCCTGCAGGCTCATCTTTGTAAACCACTTACACGGAAGTTACACGCTGACTACGTTTTATAACTCGATCTTCGCGTCAGAACCGCTTCTATTCCTTTATGATAAGAGTGGTCCTAGGTCCGGATTTCACATGTACCGCCACTCCATTAAAGCCGTACTCGACGACGACATCGGACTAAATACGCGCGTTCAAATAAATGGTTGGGTTCGCTCGCGACGGACATCGAAAAGCGGCTTTTCATTCCTTAGCATTCACGATGGATCCTGTTTCAACTCCTTACAAGTGGTCGCCGATCAATCGCTGCTTAACTATGAAGTGATTACTGAAATCGCAACCGGGACTGCATTGTGCGTCACCGGAGAAGTTGTGCACTCGCGAGGTCAAGAGCAGGACCGTGAACTTCGCGCCGAGCGAGTCGAAATCATCGGGGCCATCGAGGATCCCGAGTCGTATCCAATCGCGAAAAAACGGCACAGCTTCGAATATCTGCGGTCCATGGCTCATTTAAGGCCAAGAACCAACACTTTCGGGGCAATCGCAAGGGTACGAAATGCCGTCGCTCAAGCTGTACACGACTATTTCGCCACGAATGGGTTCGTCTGGATAAATACCCCTATTATTACCGCGACTGACTGCGAGGGCGCAGGCGAACTTTTCCGTGTCAGCACCTTGGATCTCGCGAACGGGAATGCAGAAAACTATGACCAGGACTTCTTCGGTCAAGAAACATTTCTGACAGTTTCTGGGCAACTGAATGTGGAGCCCTACTGTCTGTCTCTGAGCAAGGTCTACACGTTCGGCCCGACTTTTCGAGCAGAAAATTCCAATACTTCGCGTCATCTGGCTGAATTCTGGATGATCGAGCCCGAGATCGCATTTGCCGATCTTCATGCCAACGCAGACCTTGCTGAAGACTTCCTAAAAACAATCTTTCTCCAGGTCCTCGAACGTGTCCCCGAAGACATGCGTTTTTTTGCCGAAAGAATCGATGGGAATGCCATTGAGCGCCTTGAAAAAGTTATATCAAGCGTCTTCGAACGCATGGAATATGGCGACGCGATCAAGATTCTTGAGCAGTCGGATGAGGCCTTTGAACATCCGGTGCGTTGGGGTCTTGACTTACAGTCTGAACACGAGCGATTTCTCACAGAAAAGCACGTGGGTGGCCCCGTCGTCGTGATGAATTACCCCAAACAAATCAAAGCCTTCTACATGCGCTCCAACGACGATGACAAAACTGTCGCGGCCATGGACGTTTTGGTTCCAGGCGTCGGAGAAATCATCGGTGGTAGTCAACGAGAGGAAAGACTCGACAAGCTCGATGAACGTATGGACGCGGCCATGAAAGAGGAACTGTGGTGGTATCGGGACCTACGACGATACGGGTCCGTTCCCCACGCCGGTTTTGGTCTCGGCCTCGAACGTCTCGTTCTTTATATAACGGGCATGGAAAATATACGCGACGTGATCCCCTACCCCCGCGTACCGCACAGCGCTACATTCTGAACGCAGTCACAGCTATAACCGCAGTTCTTACACAAATATGATCAAGTCGCTGAGGAAAATTAGCCTTCGCACGCGTTCTCGCAGCCGATCCTGAAATTCTGATCCTCGATGAAGCGACCGCGAGCATCGATACCGAAACCGAAGTTTTGATCCAGGAAGGACTTCGTGAACTCACCCGAGCACGCACGCCTATCTTTATCGCGCATCGACTACAAACTATTCAACAAGCCGACCGTATTTTGGTATTAGACGATGGCCAATTGAGCGCATTAGGGACTCACGAAGAACTCGTTACATTCGGGCGCCTCTGTTCGACGCTGCATTCTCTGCATCTTCAAGATACCGACGATCCGCCGGTTAATTAATCCAGCAATTCCAGCGCTCGATGGATCAGCGGCTCCATCGATAGTCGCGTCTGTTCCCAGGACGGATCAACCCGTTTGCCGCGCCGATGTAGGCTGAGATTGAACCCGGTGATGATCGCGAACTTGTAAGCGGCTAGCGCCCGAAACCAATTGAGGTCCGGTAGCGGATCACCATATGCCTCCACGTATAGTTCCATCAGAACGTCCGGTTCAAGGAATACCGGGCGACCGGCCCCATCTCCACCCCAAGCTTTTCGATCACTAAACGTACAAATCCAGCCGACGTCGTTAAGCGTGGCGCCGATTCCTGTGAGTTCCCAATCAATAACAGCCATGAGCTTTCCGTCAGCCGAACAAAATAAGTTAGACGTTTGAAAATCCCCATGAAATATTCCCACGGGCGCTTCTTCCGGCAACGTTTCAAGCAGCCGCTCCCGGCAATCCGGGACTCCGGCCAACAACTCCGGATCCGCAGCACGCTCGTAAAAGCGGTCCCACCGCTCAACATCGTCAACGAAGGGAACTGCATCGCCAAGATAGGGTGTCTCCGCGGGATCGATTTTGTGGATCTTGGCCAGGGCTGACATCACCTCTCGACCAAGTTCCAACGCCTGCTTCGCACTCAGTTTCTCAGCCCACTCGCCTGGGCCAAGCCGCATCACATCTCCGTCCAGGTGGGGGACAACGAAATAAGGCCTCCCAAACCACTCGAGATCGTTGCCAGACCACCTAACAGAGCAGTGCGGGACATCGGTCCCATCAAGAGCCTTGAGAACTTCAACCTGTCTAAGCACGTCTGCAGTTCCACGCCAATTGACGTTGGGTGGCGGCAAACGAATAAACCAAGACTCAATCTCATCGGAGGTTCGAACGCTGAACCCATAAGCGAACCCGGCATGGCCCGGCATATGGTTTACGTCGAAAACTTCAATATCCGAGGTTTCATACTTCGCTGCACAGAAGGGACCAAGACGACGCGCCAACTCGTCAAGGTCCACGTCTAAACCTCGGCCGGCCCGGGAAACTGATCACGAAGCACGCGTTTTAGGATCTTGCCACTCGGGTTGCGTGGGATCTCATCGACAAAGACCACTCCTTTCGGCATCTTGAACCCAGCGAGTTTTCCAGCACAAAACTCCAAAACGTCTGTTTGAGTCAGTTTCTCGTCGGTACGCACAATAATCGCGAATGGAGATTCCCCCCATGTTTCGCTTGGTTGTCCTATGATCGCAGCCTCTGAGATATCGTCGTGTGTCTGCAGAAGGTTTTCGATTTCCGCCGGATACACGTTTTCTCCGCCAGAGATAATCATGTCTTTGATCCGATCCTGAATGTACACAAATCCCTCGCTGTCCATGCGAGCCACATCTCCGGTGTGCAACCAGCCATCGACGATCGTTTCGGCAGTGGCTTCGGGTCGATTCCAGTACTCACGCATGATGTGCTCACCCCTCACCAGCACCTCACCCGCTTCTTCGCTAGCGCACGGCGATCCATCGGGGCGAACGATGGCAATATCCGTATGAAAAAAGGCTTTGCCGGTGGATCCAATCCGTTGGAGCGCGTTTTCAGCATCAATTAAGCACGCAGGCCCGCAGGATTCGGTTAATCCATAGACCTGGTGAATCTCGATTCCCAAGCCCGCATATGCCTCAATCAAGGATTCCGGTACCGGAGCCGCGCCCGATAAGCACCATCGCCATTGCGAAAAGTCAAAGCGTTCGAGGTTTGGCACCTGAAGCATAAAATTTAACATCGCCGGTACGCACAATCCGGTTGTCACTTTCTCCAAATCAACGAGTTCCCACGCCCGGACCGGATCGAAACTGCGCATGACGATGCTCGTAGTACCGCGGTACACGTTCACGGTGAGGGGAGTGAGTGCTCCGACATGGAACATGGGCAGCGGCGACAAGAATCGGTCGCTTTCTTGATAATAGGTTGTCCCAGCAATGGTTAATGCTCCCCATGCAGAGGTCTCATGGGTATGGACGACGCCCTTCGGTAACCCGGTCGTTCCGGAGGTGTACATGATGTACAACATATCGTCACCGACCGCCTCAATTTCCGGTTCAGTGTCATCAGCGGTATCCCGGAATCCCGCATACCCATCGGCGAAATATACGACGTCCTCGGCACCTTCGACCTGCAACCACTGGCGAATATCGGTGCGCGCGCCGCGGCTATGAAGTTCTGCGACCGTTTCGACGAACTCTTCGCTGAAGATAAGCCTGGTCGTACCACTGTCTTTTAGAATGAACTCCAATTCATCCGCAACTAACCGCCAGTTCAGCGGCACAACGACTGCTCCGATCTTGCCCAAGGCAAAGTATGCTTCCATGAATTCAGCACTATTCATCAACAAGAGACCGACCCGCTCGCCTTTCTCGATCCCGTCAAGAACGAAGGCGTTCGCGATTCGATTACAACGTTCATTAAGCGCCGCATACGTCAGCCGTACGCCAGTATCCCCGTCAACATACGCTTCCCGATTCGGCGAGAGCAGTGATCGCTTCGCCAACCACAAACCAATGTTATTTTTCACGCGACCCCTTTAAATGTTGGACCTCCGTGTCATTCTATGACGATTTCTCGTTGACGAAACCTAATTCCAAATGTTGATTGCTTTGAGAACGTTCCTCAGCGTCTCACCAACGACTTCCGAACACCTAGGTAGACAAAATCTTGACAAACTGGACAGCCGAACCAAATTCTGTACAATTCGCGGCCCCTTTTGTTCAGTACATGAATGACGGAAGAGCTGTACAGAATAGGCGCGGTGTCTAAACTCACGGGTGTCACCGTCGAATGTTTGCGCGCATGGGAAAGACGCTATGGTATGAACCCGGCGGAAAAAGCTGGCAAGACGCGGTTCTACAGCGAAATCCAGATTCATCGGCTAACTCAAATCAAGCGTCTTATCGACCAAGGTCATCCCATCAGCCAACTCGTAAAACTGACCGACGCGGATCTGGCCAATCGATTAGGTCAATATTCGTCAGCGCTGACTCCCTCCAACCGGCGACTCAAAGTAGCCCTCGCCGGGACTGCTTTACTTTTAGCCGAAGAGCAAATTAGTGATAGCAACCGCCTGGAGATCCTCGATCGTTGGCCGAGTGCAGACGCGTTTGCCTCCGCTTCATTGCAACCGACCCCACCGCAGCGACTTCCAAAACTTGACGTCGTCGTCCTCGAGATGTCCAGTCTAGACATCTATCTAATTGATAAATATATAGAATCTACAGAAGCGCGTGTCGTGGTTGTGTACCATTTTTGTACCAATAACGATCTTCAAATCGCCACGGAGCGTGGACTGGAGGTACTCCCGTGGCCGTCAACATGGCAACAAATCGAGGAGGCGTGCCTTCGCGCTGGACGGGAGTTCCGTACGACAAGTTCGACCCAACGTCGTTTCTCCGACGAGCAACTTTTCCACCTGGCGACCAGAACGAGCATCGAAGGCTGCACCTGCCCCCGCGACTTGGTTCAACTAATTACACAAATTAACGCCTATGCAATTCACGCCGAACGGTGCGGCACCGTCAATACTGCAGCTAATCACTTCGAAATTTCGCTCGAAGCCAACGAGGCGAGAGCCTGCCTCGAAAATGCACTTAGCGTTCTCGTGGAAAACGAAGATTCAGTTCAAAAAGCCAATTAGTTTACTGTACAAATACTATACAAAAAGTCTTGACAATAATTTTGTACTGTACATAATGCATGACCAAAGAGTTTAGGCGTGCAACACAACTTCAATGCAGTCCTCCCTTTCAAGTGTCCTTCCCCCAGCGAAGTTGTTTTCAGCGGCTCCCGCCGCTGACACGCCTTTTTACTTTTCCTTGCCGAGGGGCGTGTAGAGCGTCTTGGTCGCGGGATGGGTCCTTGCACCCGCAGGTCCCGCGCACCGCTTCTTCTGTATCTAAATCAGCCTGGATCGATGGTCATCTACTAGCGTAAGTACGCGGAATTCACGCGCGACGCCGGTTTTGTCGAAACGAAGGGGTTCAGTCGGTCAACAGTTTGAGTGCTGAACGGGCCCGCGTAGATATACCTTCCTTGTACGCCTCAAGATCGAACTCCTGTTTCCCCATCGCCCCAACAAGATAACGCTTGTAAACACCCTGAGTTATCGCGCCCAGACGCCAGTGAGAAAACGCCCGGTAGTAATTGATCCGTTCGAGGCTTCGCCCCGTCGCCACTTCGTATCGTTCCTGGATTTCGCCGCGGTCCGGAAATCCTTCCAGCGCTGTCGGTGCATTTTCCGCGCCACGTTCGCCGGCCGATGGCCAGTTATTGAGCATGTACCCAACGTCCGCGAGAGGGTCGCCAAGTGTGCAGAGTTCCCAGTCGAGTAGCGCTGCCATTCGTCCCTCGGCGACGATCATATTGCCGGGACGATAGTCACCGTGAACGATAGCGGCCCCAACCTGAACCGGCAGGTCCTCGTGCAACAGCCTCAGACTCTCATCCATTTCAGGAATCTCATGCGTTTTGGTGGCTTCCCACTGCTTTGTCCACCGCTTGAGTTGACGTTCGATGTACGCTTCCTTACGACCGAGTTGTCCGAGACCGACATCGTCTGGGTTAATCAAATGCAGGTCAGAGAGAACTTCGATGGCGTGCAATCCAAACGAATGTCGCTCAGCTTCCGTCAACTTTTGTGCCGGCTGTTGGTTGTGCAAGACAACACCGCTTACAAAACCCATAAGGTAAAACGGCGCTCCGTTAACGTCGGTGTCTTCGCATAGCCCATACGTTGGTGCTACCGGGACCGAGGAATTCGACAAAGCCGACACAATGCGGTGTTCCCGACCCATGTCGTGAGCACTCTCTAGAACGTGCCCCAGCGGCGGGCGCCGCAGGACGTATGCTGATCCCTGGTTATCCGTGAACTTGAAGGTCAGGTTCGAATGGCCTCCCGCGATGAGCTCAAAATCAAGCGGCAGCGCAATTTCCGGGATCCTACCCTGAACCCAGTCCGTGACTTTTGATAGGTTGATTCCATCGATCATGTTTGCAGCACCTCGGCTTCCGCCATGCCCGTGGTGATAACCGGTCGGGCACACCACGTCAACCCAGTTAGGCTACGAACATCGATCGCCAACGACATCGCAACGGTCGAATTTAGTGTTTACGAATATTTGGCCAATTCCGACGCGTTTTCATTGCCCAGAGCCAATTCGAGTCAAAGCCGCTAAAGTGAAATCCCACAACTTGCTTCGTAGTCTCGTGTTCGACCGACTGACCATTCCTGTCAAAGCCTTCCTCCGCGGATTTCTTTTGATTCGTCTACCGCGCTTCCGTCAATACCTGTGGCGACCCGTAGCCTGCAGTTTAGTTATCGTCTCCGTATTCCTCTTCTTTGCATTCAGCTACATCAAAACTGCTACTCACAGCATCATGCAACTATTGCCTGATTGGCTTTCGTTCTCCGAAGCCATTCTCGGACCAATGGTTTACGTGATTGTGTTTGTGTCAGGCAGTTGGTTAGTTGGCTTCGTTGCGATAATTATCTCGAGCCCCTTCTTGGGTAGCTTGTCATCACAAACAGAAGAGCATGAATATGGCACAGCGATCATTGCAGACGAAAGTCTTATAAGGTCAGCTATCTCCGCATACAAACGAGAACTGACTAAACTTCGATACCATCTCACGGTACTCCTCGCCGCCTTGATCATAGGTTTAATACTTAGTCCCATTGCACCTCTCATCTGGCTAATAGTTGGTGCCTGGTTGACAGCCGTGCAGTTCGTCGATCACGCGTCAGAAAATCGCGGGCTTCCTTTTAGCCACACCCGCACGCTGTTGCGTCGAAACCCAGGCCCTACAACTGTGTTCGGGTCTCTCGCGGTTGGCCTGCTGGCATTACCTTTCTTTAACATTCTGGTCATTCCTGCGAGCGTCTGCGCCGGGACCATACTTTGGAATGTTCTGCACGAATTGCCTGCGAAACGCACGCCAACGGAGACGATCCGCCAATAATGGGTTACATAGCCGGAGGGGCGCCTACTTGAGCTGTTCCCGCACCCGCCCCATCCGTTCGATGGTCGCTAATGCCTCGTCCTGATCTCTCGATATATTTCGCATCAACACGTCCGTAAACCCGAGCTCTTTATAGTCGTTCAGTCGTTCCGTAACCAAACCGACGTCCCCCACAATAAGTGCTTCCGGATCGAAGCCACGGTAATTTCCGAGATAAGGTTCCATCTGACGGCTTGCCTCGTCGGCTGATTTCCCCACAAAGATGTCCCGCCGCAATGCGACGGCTCCCTCGGCGTTACCCAGCCGCTCACACGCTTCGCGATAAACGTTAAGTTGATGTCGCGTTGCATCAAACACACTTCCAGGATCACCCAGCCAACCATCACCGAGCCGGGCCGCTCGTTCGATGGCTACGTCTGCCGTTGCACCTATCCATATATCAATGGGCTCCGGAGGTAACGGTGAAATCCGCGCGTCCCTCAATTGCCAATGATGGTCGTGATCGAGCGTTTCTCCAGACCACAGTCGACGCAAGAGGCCGACCGCATCTTCGAACATGCTTCGCCGGTCCCGATGCGGAACGCCCATACCCCCACTCTGTTGTCGTTCACCACCTAGTGCACACTGCAGAATAAATCGACCTTGGGCGATGCACGCGAGCGTCGCCGTTTGCTCTGCCACAAGCACCGGGTTCCACAGAGGCAACAGATATAATGCGCCACAATCGCGGCGATCCCATTCTGCAAGTATTCGCCCAATCACGGGGCTGTTCTGATAGTAAGGCACTGCGGTGACGTGATGATCGCCAACAAACAGCGAATCCAGTCCCGCATCCCTGGCCCGGGCGGCCCGCTCAATGATATGCCGCGCACCTTCGCGATGATCACGGGTTAACTGCATCGTGGCGATCGAAATCCCTATGCGCACCTACACTCCTCCCTTGGCCCCGATCGAACCGCTCTCAAAATACTGCTGGATTTCACATTGATCTACCTGNCCAGTGTCGTGAGATCTCAAACGATCGTTCTCGAATATAAAGTCTCCGATAATACAATCNCCTGCAAGTACTTGAGGTANCCACAGNGCGTCGTCCTCCCACATCTCGTCATACGGAATTTCGTCCAAACGACACCAAAATGGATCGGCCTCGCTACTCGACACAGCGTCGCCCTCGAATGTTTTCGATGTGAAGACGTAGCCTGCCATGGAGAAACCGTTGCCAAAATCATAAAACCGTAGTGCCGCAGCGGGACGGAGAGACGCCACCCTGATGCCCACTTCTTCACGTACTTCCCGCGCCGCGCATTGATAAATAGATTCGTCTTTTTCGAGGCGTCCGCCCGGTGCGTTGATTCGTCCCGCTCCGTGCCCACTAAGCTTGTGGATCAATAAAACCGAAGACTCTCTCAACAAGTACACAAGCGTGCCCTGCTGCGGGCTCCAGTTCGACGGTAATGCAATTTTCTTATTCACCTGTAAATTATAGGTGCCCCAGCGTCAGGCTTGACTTCGGTCAACAAGGTGTTTCGATGCTTCTCACAACGTTGTCCCCGACCAAGTTCATCCATGTTGAATCGACTTAAACAAAACAAGTTGCGGTNGCTTTGAAGATCGAGTCNCGTCTCGGGGACATCACGAACGAGCGCGTCGACGCGATCGTCAACGCCGCCAACACGACGTTGCTCGGCGGCGGAGGTGTTGACGGAGCCATCCACCGGGCGGCGGGACCGGAATTGCTCCGTGAGTGTCGACAGCTCGACGGTTGCCTCACTGGAGAAGCCCGCATCACCAGCGCGTATCGTCTTCCAGCTCGATATATCATTCATACGGTCGGTCCCATATGGCACGACGGCAGCGCTCAAGAACCAGAACTATTGCGTAACTGCTACCAGCATTGCCTCCGGCTCGCCGCCGAAAATCGGGTCACGAGCATAGCCTTTCCAGCCATTTCGACAGGCGCATACGGTTTTCCGCCGACGCTCGCCGCAACCATCGCCGTGAAAACAGTGCAGAGTAACCCGCACCTCGACCTGATTCGTTTCGTCTGCTTTGACCGGCCAACAGCTGAGATTTACGAGGGGCTCTTGTCAGGGTAACGCTTTTCGAGAGCGTCAAGNAGCTCGTCCACAAACGAGTCCGATAGGGGATTCAGTTCGCCGACTAGTTCACTTAGGTGTTCATTGTCTTCGCGCCCTTGCCACACTTTTTGGTAATGGCCCGCTTTATAACCATGCGCCTGTCGAAATCGATTTAAAACGTTTTTACCAACGTACTTTTCAAACAGTTCGTCAAGCGACATGGGTAACGCATTTAAGACATCGATAAAACTTGCAACGTGGAATTTCGGATCGANAAGTGCTCGGNTAGCAAGCGCCTCAACAGCTTGGNGAAAGTNGCNATCGCCCTTGCTCTCGGCACACNGAACCATTTCGCGCGCTANGTCAGCACCNACCANNTCATCCCGAATGAGATCAGACAATCCGAAGTGCCAAATATCAACAATTTCGAGCTTNACCTGNTCGATATCTGCTACCTGNTTTTTCCACCACTTCCAACCGAAATGATCNAGTAATTCCGCGCATTCAACCCANACTGCCCGGTAATACTCGAATCCTTGATTAAGCCAATCGGGGTGTACCTCATCGTTGTGCTCGGCTTGCATCCTTGCCATCACGGATAAGCGACCAGCAAAGATCTCCTCAGAGTTCGTCAATCCGATTTCTCACTTANNCAGCNCCTTTATTTGTTATTGTGCGTGAATGCCTGCACCAGCGACAGCTCTGGTCATGCACCCTTACGTGCGNGAAGAACTTCTGCACGACNGGCACATTGCAAGACTCGATACGCTTTGTTCCCTCGCGTCTCGAANCCCGTTCCCTTCCTTCGATAACGCACCGCAAAAAACACTAGCGAANACNGAAATTTTGATTACCAGTTGGGGTTGCCCGAGCATCGATCGGGCCGTACTCAANCAACTACCAAAACTAAAGCTCATCGCGCACTTNGCNGGGAGNGTCAAGGGATTCGTGGATGAGTACGCGTGGCGCCGCGGTGTANTGGTTACCAACGCTGTCGCNGCAAATGCNGTNCCCGTAGCAGANTACACGCTCGCAGCGATCTTGTTCGCCAATAAACGCGTTTTNCAACTAAATCGGGCNTATCGANAGGTTCGTGAGAACAGGTCTCCCTGGTCTCGNGAAGCACCCGACGTCGGCAACTACGGNAAAACCGTGGGTATAGTCGGNGCTTCTCATATTGGTCGACTGGTACTTCGATANCTNCAACAGCATGATNTTAACCTCCTCTTGTACGACCCATACGTATCACCTTTGGATGCAAGAGANCTCGGNGCTNCAAAGGTTGGNCTCGCCGAGCTCGCTAGCCAAAGCGACGTGGTNTCACTACANGCCCCTTTGCTACCCGAGACTCGCAACATTTTTGGTGGACGAGAACTNGGNCTGATGAAGGATCACGCCACGCTCATAAATACCGCTCGAGGTGCGCTCGTTGATCACGCCGCCCTCACGCAAGAATTGGCTANCGGTNGAATCTTCGCNGTGCTTGATACCACCGANCCAGAGGTNCCANCGCCGGACTCGCCCCTCTACGAGCTTCCNAACGTATTCTTAACACCACACATCGCCGGNTCNNTGGGAAACGAAACNCANCGGCTAGCCGAGTGCATCCTCGAAGAAATCGGTCGTTTCGTAAAAAACGTNCCGCTGCAGCATGCGGTCAAGCGCGAAGAGCTGGATCGACTCGCNTAGACAATCGGNTNAAGCCCNCTCNNGCCGGCNNCCTCTTCTTTAACTATTCGGTGATCAGGTAAACTCCCTTTCGTCANNGCCCATTGGAGACGAGATGGATCTTTCTTACGGTCCCGAATACGAGGCATTCCGTCAGGACGTTCGNAAATTCATCGAAACGAATCGCGAGAGCGCACCACGCGGTGANGCNATGAAATCNGATCGCGTTCAAAGTTGGCAGAAGCTACTTATNGAGAAAGGTTATACGGCCCGGACAATACCGCAAGAATACGGCGGGCACGGCGGCGAACCTGACATTATCAAAGCTCGGATCATCGGCGAAGAATTTGCCCATTCTCAAACCCCTGGTGGTTTAGGCGGTCAGGGCATTTCTATGCTGGTGCCAACCTTGTTGGAACTCGGAACCGAGGAACAGAAAAAACGGTTCATTCCCCCCACGCTCGCCGGCGAAATGGTCTGGTGCCAAGGGTATTCAGAGCCCAACGCGGGCAGCGACCTCGCNAGNTTACGCACGTCGGCAGTCCTCGATGGCGACGAATGGGTCGTCAATGGCTCCAAGATCTGGACTTCTACCGCGCACCTNGCTGACTGGATTTTCTGTCTGGTCCGTACCGAGCCCGAAGCTCCTAAACATCAAGGTATCAGCTTTCTGCTATTTCAAATGGATACNCCAGGAATCGAAATTCGCCCGCTCGTTGACATGACCATGGCGCGCAATTTCAACGAAGTGTTTTTTAGCGATGTTCGAGTTCCGAAGGATCAAATTGTGGGCAAACGAGGCGAAGGCTGGTTCGTCGCAAACGCTATTCTAGGGCACGAGCGTGACTCGCTTGGTGACCCAAATGCCACGCTCACTCGNTTAAATCGATTAATCGAACTCGCGCGTCAGGAAACAATGGATGGCCAACGCTTGATCGACAATCCCGTCTTTCGTGATCGNATGATGAAAATCCAAGCACGCGTTATGTCACTNCGCTTCAACGACCAGCGCGTTCTTTCGTCACGGATCAACAATACTGACNCNCGACTCGCCCGAATGATCTCGAAGCTACAAGGAACNGAACTGCGTCACGATTTAGAGGGNCTCGCCATNGACATCATGGGAGAAATCGGTCTGATGTATGGCCGCAGCGACTACCTNACCGACAACGGTTCATGGCAACAGCAGTANATGTACTTCCTGGGACTAATCATCGGCGGAGGAACATCTCAGATTCAAAAAAATATCATCAGCGAACGCGGTNTAGGTATGCCGAAAGAGCCCAAATTCGAACAGAANGCNGAGNCTTAGTATGGAATTTGGACTCTCCGANCAACANACCGCTCTCCAAGANAACGTNAACCGNTTTCTNCAAGAAAAAGCNCCNCTTGAACGTGTCCGTCAGTACNGCGAAGAGCAACAAGAACGCGCTGNCGANATCTGGGATGGGNTCGTAGAACTTGGCCTTCCCGCGTTGCTTATACCTGAAAGGTATGGCGGCATCGAACTCGCCGCACTAGACGCGGCAGCAGTTTGTGAGTGTCTAGGTCGGCATGTCACTCCATCGCCATTCCTATCAACGGCGGTACTAGCACCCACGGCGATACTACTTGCCGGTAGCGAGGAGCAACAGAATCAATATTTACCCGAAATAGCGGCAGGTAACACGACGTTTGGTGCTGCTCTGTCAGAAGCGACGGGGGCCCGCCGCGACGCGGGCGTCGTGGCAACGGACTCGAAACTGAACGGTAAAGCGCTCTTTGTCATCGATATCCACTCCGACAACTANTTGGTAGCTGACACCNACAACCGACTACACATCATCCCTTCCGACGCGAACGGTTTGACCATCAACACNCTCCCNCAGATCGACCGTACACGNCCTATCGGTGAAATCATCTTTAATAACACGCCCGCNNNCGCCCTCGTCGCCGACGATCANGGCTCAGCACTGCGCTCCGTNATCGACATTGGCCGNATNATGATCGCCGCAGACACGCTGGGAGCNTCNCAGGAAATGCTAGANCAGTCGGTCCAATATGCGATGGAACGCAGACAGTTTAATCGCGTCATTGCGTCGTTTCAGGCGGTGAANCACATGTGCGCCGAGATGGCCGCGGAAATCGAACCCAGTCGTGCCCTCCTCTGGTATGCGGCCCACACGATCGATGAAGACNCCNAAGAGTCCCATTTGAACGCNTGTCACGCCAAAGCCCACCTTAGCGAAGTGGGTTCATTTGTCGGCAAGACCGCGACCATTGTCCACGGTGGGATGGGCTTCACCGATCTGTTAGGCCTTCACTACTGGTTTAAGCGAATCGGATACAACCGTCAGATCTTGGGTGGCCCCGAATCAATCCGTGAAGAAGCNGCTCGTGCCCAGGGGCTGTGTTGATTTCGAAAAATATTTGCCTCCAGACGTCGCAATATTCGGTGGGGGTTGAAATACGTCCTCGGCGACCGCACATTAAGCTGTGACGCAAAGAACTTCTGGAAAGTCCGTGCCGACNCTGCCTCTTCTNCCNTTAAAGAATCTGGTCATCTTTCCCACCCTCGTTGCACCGGTTGCCGTGGGGCGNGCGCGTTCTCTNGCGTCNGTCAAGGTTTCGGCGAACGGANNCCGTGAAGTCATTGTTGTCCTGCAACGTGATCCGGAAGCGGAAGAACCAACGCNAGAAGAACTTCACGAGATCGGTACCTTATGCACGGTGTCNCGCGTTGAGGAACGCAATGGNGGNGCCCANGTCATCGTTCAAGGAAATCANCGTGTGCGTATCGANAGCGTCGACGAAGTGGANGACTACCTTTCGGNTNTGTNTACGCCCATNGACGACCTTTCGATCAACNTGGANGACGACGTAGAGCCNAGAATTGAAGCTTTACACCGCGAAGTACTTGAGCTCGCNAGAGATATAGCGAATTCGCTAAATCCTGATAAAGGNGATCAGATTTTNCAGCAATTTATCGGTCAGATCGACGANCCCATTAGTCAGATGTACAAGATTGCATCCGTGGCACAAAACCTTTCGACCGAAGAACGCCAAGAGTTACTCCAAATTAATTCTGAGAACGAGCTACTGACTCGCATCCACGAGGTCTTACAACACGAACACGCGGTGACTGAGATCCAAAAGGAAATTCAGAGTCAGGCGCGTGATGACGTCGAGAATCAGCAGAGGGAGCATGTACTCAGGCATCAAAAACGCGCCATTGAGCAAGCGTTGGGCGAAGACGAAGGCGATGAGGATATAGCCGAACTAAAAGACGAGCTGCGACAGGCAAATCTACCCGAGTCCGTCCAGAAAGAGGTCGATCGAGAACTAAAGAGACTGTCGCGAATGTCACCCAACGCAGCAGATTACCAGGTTTCACGCGGCTACCTCGAGCTCGTAGCGGAATTGCCGTGGAACGTGATTACCGAAGACAACTTAGAACTCCAATCTGCCAAAGAAGTCCTCGACGAAGACCACTTTGGTCTCGACGATGTCAAGGAGCGCATATTAGAGGCATTGGCGGTGTTGTTACTGAATCCGGAAACAAAGGCCTCCATCCTCTGTTTTGTCGGCCCACCCGGTGTCGGTAAGACTTCGCTCGGACAGTCGATAGCGCGCGCCATGGGTCGAAAGTTTGAACGTATGAGTCTTGGGGGCTTGCACGATGAAGCGGAACTCCGAGGTCACCGACGCACCTACATCGGCGCCATGCCAGGTCGCATCTTGCAGGCCGTCCGACGGTGTGGGGTTCGCAATCCCGTGCTAATGCTGGACGAATTAGACAAGATGGGCCGCGATTATCGAGGCGATCCGGGTGCAGCCCTGATGGAGATACTCGATCCGGCACAAAACAAAGAATTCCGTGACAACTATTTGAATCTACCGTTCGATCTCTCCAAGGTGTTCTTTATCACCACCGCGAATACGCTCGAAGGTATCCCCCGAGCCCTCATTGATCGCATGGAGGTGCTCGAGCTGACGGGATACAGTGAGCTAGAAAAAGTCGAGATCGCTCGCCGTTTCCTCATACCGAGACAACAAGAGAATGCGGGGCTTAAGCCCGAACAACTCGAACTGACCGACGAAGGACTACGTCTCGCAATTCAACGCTATACCCGCGAAGCCGGCGTGCGCGAACTCGAACGTACCATCAGTCGACTCGCTAGGAAACGGGCCAAAGATAGTCTGCTCAATGAGCCCCAGACCGAACCGATTAACGAGAGTTCTGTCACGGAGATGTTGGGACCGGAGCGATTTAAGTCGGACAAAAGTCGAGCTCGTTTAACTAATGGCGTCGCAACAGGGCTGGCATGGACCGAAGCAGGCGGTGATGTCCTCTACGTGGAGGCTTCACTGACGCACAAGGACGAAAAGGTGACGATTACGGGCCATATCGGCCAAGTAATGCAGGAATCCGTGAAGGCAGCTCGTTCGTGCATTTGGACAGAGGCCGATACCCTCAATATCGATAGATCAAAGATCGAAGATTCCGGGGTTCACGTTCACGTCCCCGCCGGAGCTGTCCCCAAGGACGGCCCCTCAGCCGGCATTACAATGGCAACAGCGCTAGCCTCGGCCTATAGCGAAAAGAAGGTACGAGACGATATCGCCATGACGGGCGAACTCACGCTCTCGGGACTCGTACTCCCCGTCGGAGGGATTCGAGAGAAAGTTCTTGCTGCGCATCGGTCCGGCATACGTCACGTGATTCTTCCGAAAGAAAATGAGTCCGAATTGGAGAAACTGCCCGAAGCCATCCGCAGCGAAATGGAACTTTCATTGGTGGAGACACTTTCTGACGTAATGAAGCTGGCGATCCCCGAACTCTAGCATCCGACGCGCGTTCTTCAATCCGATTTCTATTCGGCCGTAATAGCTGGATATCGCATTTCATCACCATCAAAAAGGCGCGCAGCAAGCCTTCCTATCTCATCGGAAGATTTAGCGGCCTGGCCACAACCTCCAAGAGCTATGGCTGTTCGATCATTCAACCAGTCAAGGTATGGGTAACCACTGACGGTATACGTAATCACACAACGCAGTTGCCGCATGGTGCGATCACGAATACTCGGTATCAATGTTTCAATGGTTCTTCGAAGCGCATGTATATCGCCACTCACATCGCCCTTACCGTGAAACCATGAAATTTTGTCGGCTCGAGATTTCAACGGATGGTTAAATTCGGCGGTACCAATTTTCAGGTACCGTTTACCGTCTGGGTAAAGCACAGGCGGAAGGATGTAAAACTCGGAAAGGGCTAATCCCTCCGCGTCTTCCGCAATGAGCGACGGCATGGCGGACGCGACTTCTTGATCCACCTCAACCAACAAGACAACACGACCCTGTACGTCCAGTTGCAAGCGCGCGCCCGTGAGCGAGAGATCAGTGAATCCGCCCGTGGCGATTAATACGCGGTGAACCACGAAACTGTTACCTTCGATTGTCTCAATAGAAACACCATCTCGAGCATTTGGTTCGATCCGCGCCACTTCTTCGTACCGAATTTCCGCACCTGCCCGTTCAGCGAGAATTAGTTGTGCTCGGACGAGCTCGCGTGGATTTATCACGCCAGCGTCCGTGTCCTGTGCCTCAATTTCGGTGTTGGCACCGAAGTCAATGATGCCAAAGTCCTCAGGGCGCACGGTTCTCGACACAGTTGAAAAATCGTCAGCGATATTTCTTACACAATCAACGTAGCGAGAACCGGGAGGGCCGAACGCGGCGAAACCAACCGCATCGTAAAAGGCGACCCCTGACTCATGCTCTAAGTCCGAATACCGATCCACTGACGCCCGTGCCATGCGGGCCCAGTCCCTGTCCCCATCTAACGTACGGGTAATGCGACCGGCGTCGTAGTGGGATGCAAAAACCCCGTCGTGGTCCGCGTATGAAGAAGGTTCCCGGGACGAAAATCCCACCACGTCGACGCCAGCAAGTGCGAGATATTTCATAGCCGCGGAACCGATCATCCCGCAACCCACCACCGCTACCTTCGCCATGTGACCAGCAACTGAAACACTCCACCCCAACAGACCGCCATAAGCTTCAACAGATCATTCGTTTGGCTTAAAGCTCACGCACGACTCTGAACCCCAAGGAATCGCTGGATTTCGTCCCGACATTGCGGAAACTCACCCGCGCGTCAATAGGTGCAGCAAACCAGTGGCCGCCGCGCACGACGTGTCCTGGCGTATTGCAGACGCTAGTCCGGGCCTTCTCAGTCGAGGGTGCTCCTTCGTGATTTCCATGCCAACAATCAGCGACCCACTCATGCACATTCCCCAACATATCGTATAAGCCGAATGGGTTCGGTTTAAAGCTTCCGACGGGTGCGAGCCGAATTACACCATCGTTACAAGAAGCGATGGTGTCCTTCTGGAATAGGGAACGCATCGATTGATCGCCCACGTTCTCGTATTCGCACAATCGATCAGCGTTGGATCCGAAATAATATGCAGTCGTCGTCCCCGCACGCGCCGCGTACTCCCACTCGGCCTCACTGGGTAATCGATACGTGTAGGACGTCTCCCGGCCCAACCAACTCAAATAACCGTCGACCTGACCCCAGCTCAAATTCGTCGCAGGAACTCTGTCTTCTCCCCCCAAGTCTTCGAACCGATTGTATTCACCTCGAGTTAATTCATAGACGGCAATCGCAAAAGGTTGCGTCACTGTGACGGTACGCGTAGGCCCTTCGTCCGGATAGCCATCCGCAGCACCCATGACAAAGCTTCCTTCACTCAAGATTTTCAACAACGGTCCATCACCACCTACCCGCAACCTGTCTCGGAATTCACGCCCAGGCGTGATCTTGAATATTTTCATTGCGATATTGTGGCTCAGACCAGCCATAGTCATCTTCAAGTTCCTTTCGTACGTTCGGTAGCCCAGAGCCTTCGCACGAATCATCACGTTCCCTGTAGGTACCTGCATACCGTCAAAATACGCAAAGTTTCGGAACCCACTACCCGCGTCATAGCGGATCGCAACTACTGCCTGCGGCGGCACGACCGACATACTTAATCGTCCGTATTCCCTTTCTAATCGAATTCGGCGCGTGTTCGCCTGCTGCCGAACATTCATCCGCAATGCCTGGCTCGTATAACCTGGATGAGTCACTTCGACATCGTAACTTCCGATCGGCAATAGCATCCTAGGTTCGTATGGTTGTTCGACACCGATCAGTCGGACCGCAGCATTTGTGGGTACCTTATCGATTGTTAGGGAACCCATCGGTATGCGGGCGAGTTCATAGGTGCGGGAAATATTAGCGTTTGGAGTTAGGGCTATCTTTTCGGTGATCGGCTCCCGCCCGTATATAAAAACGCGTACGTCATGAGTACCCGTTGGGAGATCCAATAGCTTGACGGGCGTTCGCTCCTCGACTTCTTCACCATCGAGTACCACCTGCGCGGATTTAGGGTTGGTGATAATTTCTAAGTTGCCAAACGCGGGCTCCAACGCAATATCAAGCACTTTAGTTTTGCCGCGTAGTAGTTCGAGCCGCTCAACGTAGTTCGGATGAAAGGGGTGTTCCAACTTCAACACCGTTTTCCCCGGTCGCGCCTGATGGCGTAGCGGCGTGGTCCCAACAAGTTGTGCGTCCAAGAACACGTTCGCGCCGCCGGGATTCGTGTTAATACGTAACGTTGTGGTGTCAAGCAACAGACGAGTCAGGGGGCCCTCGGAACTCCAATCTATTAGGAGCGCCACAGTTAGCACCATCGGAAAATAAAGCCACTTTGATCTCAACATCGAGACGCTTCTCGTGGAACGTTGCGTGATTGCGCAGTTTACGGAGCGTTACGGGAATGTCGATGCCAAGCATTCGGTTCGAAAAAGTTAACGCAGCTGGCGGTAGGTCTTCGCCGATAGACGTTCACTTTGATTTCTCGTAGACCAGCTCGTTACCGTTCTTGCCGCACACACGGGTTAGGCCGGCGATACGAAAACAATAGGCGGCTTTTTGTCCCAGTGATCGCGGCCTATTCATCACGTGCCCCAGATCTGCAGACGTGAACGTAACCGTTAAGTCCGTGGCCACACGACCGAATAAATCTTCCATCGAACCAACGGTAACCACCTCCACCACCCGAACGAGATGACGTCCTGTGGTAACCCATCCTCGCTTTCTACGCCCACGACGACCGTCATATTCCCGATGTTCGTCTTCTTCTATCAACACCACGTCGATCTCGAAGTTCGGGTTATTCAGTGTCTGCGGGATGTAAACGAGCTCCGCGAAAATATCAAACGGTGATCCATGTTTTGGCGAGACACGCCGAGTTTCGGCATCGTTTTGAACTTTTACGATGGTACGAGTCTGGGCAATCGGATGGACTAACTTTACCCGGTGCGTGGAAAGAAACACCGGCAATTTTTTCTTTAGCGCGCCGAAGCCTCGCGTTTGGATTTCAATGATTTGATTACCATCGACGACGTCCGCGACAAAGTCATCGATACTGACTTCCTCTTGGGAACCGGGACGCGCGTACAGCGCTTTTAACGCCTGATGTAGTGGGCCCTCGTTCAGGGTTCCGATCACATCGGGTCACCACATTGATTGGTGTTTCGCACTTTACCTCAGCAAGAACGGAGAGGCATACTCAAGCACGCGAAGAACACACTTGAAGGAGAATCGCATGAGTAGTGCTGACGGCCAATGGGAAACAACCATGAACACGCCGATGGGCCAACAGAAAGCAACCATAACCCTCGCTACCGACGGGGATACGTTGACTGGAACGATGGAGGGTCAACAGGGAACGCTCGAACTTAAGGACGGCGCGGTCGATGGCGACAGCGTGTCGTGGAAAGCGGATATCACCAACCCAATGCCAATTACGCTGGAATTTTCAGCGACGGTTGACGGCGACAGCCTTTCCGGCGACGTGAAACTCGGTTCCTTCGGAAACGCGTCATTCACGGGCACACGTATCGGCTAGGATGTCCTGGGAAGACGAGATAAAGGAACTCCGTCACCGCGAACAACTAGCAATGAGGATGGGCGGCCAGGACAAGGTCGCCCGTCAACATGAATTCGGTAAGCTCACCATTCGAGAACGTATCGCAGCGATCTGCGATCCGGACTCGTTTCATGAAATCGGCACACTTGCCGGGGTCGGCAAATACGATGACGTTGGTAACCTCACTGAGTTTACGCCGTCCAACTTTGTTCTCGGGACTGCTGAACTCGACGGNCGTCCTGTGGTNCTATCCGGNGATGACTTTACCGTCCGCGGAGGATCGGCGGACGCGTCCATTGGGGCGAAGCGGGCGCGGGCGGAAGGCCTGGCGTTAGATTTGAGACTCCCCCACGTCCGACTCGTGGACGGGATGGGCGGCGGCGGNTCGGTAAAAACCATCGAAANGGCAGGTCGAACTTACATCCCCGAGCTACGAGGATGGGAGACCGTCGTCCAGCACTTAGCCATCGCCCCTTCCGTATCGCTCGCNCTGGGATCCGTCGCGGGTATTGGNGCAGCGCGCGTCGCGACGTCGCACTATTCGGTTATTGTCCGGGATACNGCACAGATGATGATTGCTGGACCGGCACTCGTCGACTGGGCGAACCTTGGTGACGTTACTAAGGAGGAACTCGGTCACGCGCGAATCCATACTCGGAACGGAGCGATCGACGACGAAGTCGCTACAGAATCCGAAGCATTCGATCGGGCTAGGCGTTTCCTATCGTACTTACCCACAGCGACCGACGAGCTACCTCCACTGGNACAAANCACGGACGATCCAGAACGAAGACACGATGCTCTCATCGAGTTAGTCCCCAAAGACCCGAGAAAGATCTACAAGATGCACGAATTAATCACCGCGGTCGTTGACGACGCATCCTTCTTCGAAATTGGCGAAAAGTGGGGTCGTTCGATTATNACGGGCTTGGCACATTTGGATGGCATCCCGATCGCGTTATTCGCCGAAAATCCTGCAATTTANGGTGGCGCGTGGACAGCCGACGCGTGCCGAAAACTCATTCGATTTCTTGATCTTGCATCAACCTTTCATCTTCCCATCGTGCATCTGGAAGATTGNCCGGGCTTTCTCATTGGCAAGAAAAGTGAAGAAGAGGCCACCATTCGNTTCGGTTCGTCCGCACTCGCCGCGCTCGGTCAGAGCAANGTGCCCTTCTGTTGTGTCATTGTNCGTAAAGCNTTCGGCGTTGCCGGAGGCGCAAACCACAAGCCGGGCGCGCACCATATTCGCGTCGCCTGGCCTTCNGGCGATTGGGGTTCCTTGCCNATCGAAGGAGGNATTGAGGTGGCCTACAAAGCGGAACTAGCCTCGGCAACCGACTATGACGCTCACCTCGCGAAGATACGGGACCGTCTCAACCGCGTCCGTTCCCCGTTNCGCAGCGCCGAGTACTTTGAGATCGAAGAGATCATCGACCCTCGAGATACTCGCCCGGTACTTTGTCGGTGGGCACATCTCGCAAGAAAAGCGACTCGCGTTGAAAGCCCAGCTTTTTCTTACCGNCCGTGACCGNCGACAAGATCTTTTACTCGATCAGTAAATTACGCGGCGACCACGGTAGCGAACTTCNGTTCTCCATCCACCTGCGGTAACTATTCTGNTTCCGCTAGGCGTTTTCTTGCTCGATCAATAAACTGGATCATCACATCCGGCGTCTGGGCGCCCGGTAATAGANACGCGCCCCCCAANCGGTAGCACGGAACTCCGACAACGCCGACATCAAATGCACCGGCGATCTCCCCGAGGGTCGTTTCAATACCCACGTCGCTATCAAGAAACTCCCGCACGGCGCCGCCATTCATACCAACCGCGNCNCCGCAATCNNCAAGGATGTCGACANCGCCGANGTCTGATCCGTCGCAAAAATAGGCATGGAACAACGTTTCAGCGAGCTCGTGNTGGCAACCCATTTCTCCCGCCATGGCCAGTAGCCGATGTGCTGATAGGGTATTGGGAACTCGATCTATCGAAGCATAATNAAAAGCGATGCCGACCTCGTCGGCTTCTGTCCGAATGTGTTCAGGCGTTCGAGTACCATCCGCGGATTCGCCATAACGAGCCCGCAAGAATTCCGCGCGTGCCATCCCACCCGCCGGGAGATTCGGATAAAGNTGATACGGTTTCCATTCAAGCTCGATCTCCCCTACATCACTGCCCTCAAGCACCGAGTCCAGCCTCCGCTTACCGATGAAACACCAAGGACAGATCACGTCAGAAAATATTTCAATCTTCAAAAGGCTAGCCAAGTTGCATTTGAAGCTCGATCATAGGCCCGAGGGGAGGATGCATCCATGACCATTCAACTACGCCAAATTTGTCTTGTTGCAAGGGAACTTGATCCTGTGATCGATGATCTGACTGACGTTCTAGGCATCAATGCCTGCTTTATCGATCCGGGCGTCGGCGCATTTGGTCTTGAGAATACGCTGATGTGCGTCGGCCGTAATTTCCTCGAGGTCGTCGCGCCTGTCAAAGAAGGAACAGCCGGTGGTCGATACCTAGATCGGCGTGGGGGTGATGGNGGGTATATGGTCATCTGTCAGGCGGACAACAAAGTGACCCAGCAAGCGGTACGTCAAAGAGCACTCGACAATGGGATTCGAATCGCNCACGAAAGTCATCGCGACACNTGGAACATATGCCAGATTCACCCNGGCGANATGCGNGCCGCCTTCTTTGAGATCGACTGGGACCAACANGACGACTTNANCGGCAACTGGCAACCATCCGGAGGCTTGCAGTGGGNNGACAAGGTCGACCAGTCCGTNACAGTGGATTACCTTGGCGTTGANCTTCAAGGACCCGATCCCGTCGAATTGGCGGACCTGTGGGGCAAGGTATCTGGNCTACCNGTCGATCGAAACGGCNNCGAACTTTCGATCCGTCTGAACAACATTACTTTACGGTTTATCCAAGCGACCGACGGCCGGGGTCCAGGCCTTTCTGGANTAGATATTGCCGTCGCTAANAGNGATCAAATCCTNGATCGGGCNCGACGACGCGCCGCCTACGTCTCAGACGACGAGGTCCTACTCTGCGGGACGCGGTTCTACCTTCATCAAGTCTGACTCAGACTCGTGCATGTAGCGCCGCACCAAGGGGNCGGAAGCCATAACNGCAGCGCCNAGAGCGATACCNACATANGCGANCCAACGAAANGTNTCTGTGTAGACGGGCAAGGACGAAACCGCGTCGACGGAGCCACCAGGCNCAGCATCCACCGCGGCCATACCGGCGATNANGCCCGCTAAGTAATGGGCTNCNGCGGACGACAAAAACCAAACGCCCATCATCAACCCNACGATTTTCGGTACCGAAAGTCGGGTCACCATGGACAATCCCACCGGCGATAAACACAGCTCTCCNGTTGTGTGCAACAGGTAGGCGAGCACAAGCCAAATCACCGCCACTTGGCCCGCCGCATTGGCAAATTGGGCGCCATAGACGAGAACGGCGAAACCCAATCCTGCTTGCAAAACACCTAGTCCAAATTTCATCGGTGTCGACGGCTCCCAGCCCCGCCGACCCAAGAGTTCCCACCCAATAAAGAACAANGGTGCGAGCAATATAATGAACAGCGGGTTTAAAAAACCCATCTGGGAAGCCTGCATCTCGAANCCCAAAACGTTCTTATCGACATTGCGGTCNGTNAACAGCGTCAAGCTCGTACCGGCCTGTTCAAAGAATGTCCAAAAAATAACGGANACGATGGTCAAGAAAACGACGACCAACAAACGCTGTCGCTCGATTCGAGAACAACCCATCACTGCATAACCAACGACGCCCACCACGGCTCCTATCGAAGCCATAGCGAGCATCGCACCAACGAATTCACGGGACTGCATAAGCCCCCAAGATATGACGACAACGATGAAACCGGCCGAATAGATGATCGTTTCCCGACGTACCCCCATGACGCGGCNGGTAAGCACCAGCGGACGGGAGGGAGCTCCGACACCGCTNAGCCAGCGNCTGCCCCTTACAAACGTGATGAGACCAACAAGCATTCCAACCCCAGCCAGACCGAAACCGTACGACCAGCCGTAGTCCTCGTGCTGCCCAAGCCAACCGCAGAGGAGCATCGCCGACAATGCCCCGAGATTGATACCCATGTAAAAGAGCGTAAATCCTTGATCACGGCGCCGTTCGTTCTGCTGGTATAGCTCGCCGACAATGTTCGAGATTGAGGGTTTGAGGAACCCTACCCCTACGATGATGAAAGCGAGCGCTAAGTACATCACGGCCAGCGCCAGCTCATCCCGTACAACCGCGCCATCCACTACGTCGGCTGGTGTGCCCTCATAGGCCATCAAGAAATGACCGCATACGAGCAATCCTGCGCCAAAAATCACCGATTTTCGAAATCCTAGGTATCGATCTGCAATCAAGCCACCGAGCAACGGCATGAGATAAACCAAAGAACCATAAGAGGCATAGATCGTTGCTGCGACCCCATCTTCGAACAAGAAGTGCTGCGTGAGATAAAGAACTAACAGGGCACGCATGCCGTAGAAGCTGAAGCGTTCCCACATTTCCGCGAAAAAAAGGACCACCAGTCCGCGTGGGTGGCCTAGGAAAGTCGTACTGTCCGTCGCTGCTTCCATGCAGTCGAGACTACCATGGCGTACATTGTCGACTCGTCCGCTGGCCGGGAAGCCCCCATGCGAATTGTCATTGCTCAAATGAGCCACGAGACCAACACCTTCTCACCCGTCATTACCGACTTGGCGAGATTTTCAGGTGGCCGCGAGCGACCGCTTCAAGGCGACGATGCCATCAATATTTATAGAGATACGGCGAGTTGCATCGGCGGTTACCTCGCCGTTGCCGAACGGCTGGAAGGCGACATCCATATTCCGATCGCGGCCGGCGCGGCGCCTTCTGGACCCGTTGAGGATGATGCCTACGAGTACATAACGGCACAAATACTAAGGGCGCTGGACGACTGTGACGTTTTAATGTTGGACCTACATGGAGCGATGGTTACCCGTAGCCATGAAGACGGCGAAGGCGAGTTATTGCGCCGGATCCGCGCGATCGCACCCGATCTCCCCATCGCTGTCTCTCTAGACATGCACGCCAATATTTTTCCAGATATCGTCAACTTAGCGACGATCGTGACCGGCTACCACACCTACCCGCATGTGGACATGTTTGAGACTGCCGAGCGTGCGGCTCGCGTACTAATCGCCGCAGTCGAAAATCAGGTGCGTCCCACCATGGCCTGGGGCAACAACCCCATGTTGCCGCACGTAATGCGCCAAGGAACCGACGATTTTCCGAATCGAGAACTTCAGCTGCGGGCCCAGGAAATGGAGACCGATGGTGCACTCGCGGTTAGTCTCTTCACCGGCTTCCCACATGCCGATATTCCTCAAGCCGGTCTGTCCGTTGTGGTTGCGACCAACGACGATGTGGAACTCGCCGAACGACTGCGCGACGAATTATTGGAAAGCGCTTGGAATGAAAGGTCCGCATTCGTCTATACGGTCGAGCCTTTAGATTCGTCCGTCGCTAAGGCCAAACAGCTCGGCAACGTCGACCAGGCCGATGGGCCCATAGTTTTGCTTGATCATTATGACAACACGGCATCTGGTGGAACCATGGACACAACCGATGTACTCAGGGAAGTACTACGTCAAGAACTTGACGACGTGGCCGTGTGCGCGATTTACGACCCAGTAGCCGTTGACACCATGGTCGCTGCGGGCGTGGGCAATACCGTGACACTATCCTTGGGCGGAAAATTAGCCATGCCTGCCTTGTCGAGAATTAGCAAACCGGTGGAAATACAGGGCCGCGTTCGACTCATTTCCGACGGACGTTTCCCGACGACGATCGCAATGGGGAGAGGATTGACGACCAATATGGGAAGAACCGCCGTGTTATCTACCGGAAGCGTAGACATTATGGTTGTTTCGCGTCATTTTGAGCCTGTGGATCCCGGCTGTTTTCGTTGCGTTGGTATCGAACCGACCGAGCGACGGTTTCTATTACTCAAAAGTCGCATTCACTACCGCGTTGGCTTTCGTGACATCGCGCGGGAAATCGTCGAATGCGCAGGACTTGGTGTCTGCACGTCCGACTACTCCGAAATTAAATTTGAACATGTACGCCGGCCGATCTATCCCCTTGACGGGCTCAACACACGCGACAGTTCCTGAGAATCCAATTCGTCATGGCTTAGGCGGCGATATATTGCCACCACTCAAAATGATGCCTGCTCGTTTAGCTACGCGCTGAGGATCGAGGAGCATCGCCGCCAAACAAACGGCCGCTGACGGTTCGACAACAATTTTTAGCCGATTCCAGATCAACCCCATCGCCCTGAGAATAGCTTCGTCGTCCACCAATACAACGGCTACCCTATTTTGTCTGAGAATTTCGAAATTTAGTTTTCCGAGCGCAGTCCTTAGTCCATCTGCCACGGTGTGCGGCGGCATCGCCGGTTGGAGGTCGCCCATTGCTAGCGAATCGTGCGCGTCCCTTGCCAACTCAGGTTCTGCACAAATGACATCAATTTGACCGTTCGCAACAATGGTTGTTCCAGCCGCAAGGCCACCACCTCCGACCGGCACCCACAATTGATCCAGGTCACCAACTTCCTCCAGCAACTCAAAAGCCGCCGTACCTTGACCAGCAATGATCTCCGCGTGGTCGTACGGGGGAACAAACACTGCCTCGGGCTGTGATGCCATAACCTCCGCCAGAACAGCTTCGCGGTCCGCCAATTTTTCCCCACAGTCAACGACTTCGGCGCCGAGTCGTTCAATCGCTAGTCGCTTCTCCGGCCTCGCGTCCTTTGGTACAACGACCATGGCCGTTTTACCGCACGCCCTCGCGGCGAAAGCCAGCGCGGCACCGTGATTACCGGACGAATGTGTCACCACCGTCGAGACATCTTGTGAAAGCTGCAAGGTCGCGTTCATCGCACCGCGTAGTTTGAACGATCCGGTCCGCTGGAAGTTCTCACATTTGAAGAATAATTCCGCTCCGACGGCCTCGTTTAACGACGCCGACGTCATCACAGGCGTTCGGTGAATGTGGCCCGAGATACGTTGGGCGGCCGCCGCAATGTCACCTAGGCCAGGTGTCTTCAAACTACGCCGTCGTGGATTAGGTCTTGCAACGTCTCGTCTGAAATTTCGAGCAGATCACGATAGATCTCTGCGTTATGCGCGCCAAGTTCGGGCCCAGGCCACCTAATTTTTCCTTGGGACCGGGACAGCTTCGGGAAAATATTCTGCATTTTTAGATTCTTAAATGCCGGATGGTCCACGTCGACGATCGATTCTCGCGCTTGAAAATGAGGGTCCTCGATCATCTCCGGTGCACGATAAATCCGACCCGCCGGAACACCATGGGCTTCGAGCTGCTGGAGCAGCGCGTCGGCATCGAGCGTCACCGTCCAACGCCCGATGAGCTCATCGAGTTCCTCTTGGTGTTCTCCTCGCGAGACGTGGTCCGCGTAATCGGGATGTTCCGCCAACGACGGATCGCCCATGGCTTCCGCGAGTCGCCTAAACACAGAATCTTGATTGGCACCCATCACTATGGAATCGTCATCGGCGGTCGGATAGACATTGGAAGGAGCGATTTTTGGCAATATAGCGCCACTTCTTTCACGAATCTCACCTCCTTCTGTGTATTCTGGGACCGTTGATTCCATCACTGCGAGCACGGCTTCGTATATAGCGGAATCAACCACTTGGCCTTGTCCAGTTCGATCTCTTTCGTGCAATGCGGCGAGGGCGCCGACGCAAGCAAACGTCGCGGCCAGGGAGTCACCAATCGAAAGGCCGACACGGCTCGGTGGGCGGTCCGGATCACCCGCGAGGTAGCGAATACCGCCCATAGCCTCGCCGATGGATCCATAGCCTGCCCTCGATGAGTAGGGCCCTGATTGACCAAACCCCGAAACCCGAACCATGACGAGCCCGGGATTAATGGCGGACAAGACTTCATAGTCGAGTCCCCATTTCTCCATCGTGCCTGGACGAAAGTTCTCAATTAGGACGTCTGAATCCTGGAGCAGTCGCTTCAGCAGCTCCTGTCCTGCCGGAACCCGGAGATTTAGGGTAATGCAGCGCTTGTTGCGAGCGATCACCGGCCACCAGACCGGGAGACCCCTGCCCCATGAACGCATGGGATCGCCGACACCCGGTGGCTCGATCTTAATGACGTCGGCACCCATATCACCAAACAATTGACCACAGAAAGGTCCCGCAATTAACGTGCCCAGTTCGAGTACCCGCAGGTGAGTTAGTGGACCGTCCACCATCCTAACGATATTCCTGTATATCTCGTTTTGGTTGACCGCAAACCCGAGGATTGATAATCACGGCTTCCAACTGTCGCGTAGCGAAACCGTTCGATTAAATATCAAGGAGTCACCGATAGCATCGCTTTCCAGTCCTTCACTACTCGATGAGTCACGGTAGAAATAACCTGTTCGTTCGAACTGAACGTGAGCGTCCGGCGCTTGGGCGATACCGCTTTCAACAAAGCCATCGGTCGAGGCGACCGAGTTGTCGTTGAAATCCTGGTCTATGTCCTTCGGATTCGGCGTGCGGAAAAGATAGCCGAACGATTGGATCCTAACCCGACGTGCGTTAGAAGCCGCAACGAAATGAATCACGCCCTTTGGTTTCAGGCCACTGGTATCGTCACCGCTTCGCGAATCGGGAAAGTACGTTGCCTGGATGGATTCTATTTCCCCCGAGGCGCTCCTAACCACCTCGTCGCAGCGAATGATGTACGCGTAACGAAGCCGAACCATTGCGCCAGGGGAAAGCCGTTTGAATTTATCCGGCGGCTCGTCATTAAAATCAGACCTTTCAATAAATAGCTCCCGGCCAAATACTAGCTTTCGAATCCCCATTTCAGGTTGCTTGGGATGCCAAGGAGCATCGAGTACTTCGTCCTCGCCCTCGAAATTCGTTACCGTCACGCGCAAGGGTTCCAACACAGCCATGACTCGCGGTGTTTGCGCCTCTAATGCCTGGCGGATACAGAACTCAAGCAACTTTACTTCAACCAGGTTGTCCTGTTTCGTTACCCCAACGCGCTGACAAAAATCGCGAATGGCGCTGGCGGGTACACCGCGTCGACGCAGCCCGGCAAGTGTCGGCAGTCGTGGATCGCTCCATCCATCAACTTTTCCTTTGTCTACCAACTCCGCCAGGACGCGTTTCGACATCACGTTGTACTCAAGACCCAAGCGTGAAAATTCGATTTGAGGGGGATGAAAATTGATGTTGATGTTATCTAAGACCCAGTCATAGAGAGGCCGATGGTCTTCAAATTCCAACGTACAAAGAGAATGAGAGATACCTTCAAGAGCGTCGCAAATGCAATGGGTGAAGTCATACATCGGATAAATGCTCCAACGATCACCGGTTCGGTGGTGACTCTTATGCATGATTCGATATAACACGGGGTCTCGGAGGTTGATATTGGGAGACGCCATATCGATGCGCGCACGCAACACGTGTGCACCATCCCCGAATTCGCCCGCCCGCATACGCTCGAACAGATCAACATTCTCGGCAACCGCGCGATTACGGAACGGACTATCCCGCCCAGGCTCAGTGAGAGTTCCTCGGCTTTGCCTCATTTCTTCTGCACTCTGGCTGCAAACAAACGCCTTGCCATCAACAATCAGCTGTTTCGCAAATTCAAACAATTGATCAAAGTAGTCTGACGCAAACGTCAAATTCTCACCCCAATCAAATCCAAGCCAATTTATGTCGTCCTGGATCGATCGAACGAACTCTTCACTCTCTTTGCTTGGATTGGTGTCATCAAATCGCAGGTAGGTTTTGCCGCCGAACTCCTGCGCAACACCAAAATTCAGACAAATGGACTTCGCATGGCCGATATGTAGATAGCCGTTAGGCTCTGGGGGAAACCGTGTCACCACGCCTTGTTCAAGGGCACCTTCATCGAGATCCCGACGTATGCGGTTGCGTATGAAGTCGCGTAAGTCAGCGGTCATACGTTATTTTACTGTATAGAGAATCAACGGTCTCAAAGCGTCCACACAGATTCAGGAACACGATTAATCCACCCGCAAGGTCTCGAAATCTCGATACCGTGGCGCGCAATTCAAACTGCCTCCCCGTAAACTTCCCCCCTTATCGCAATAGACTGCTTCCTGGCGATGGACGTCAAAGAAACACGAAAACGATGGGGCCTGATGTGCCTGGCCACACTGATTGCGGTGACCGCAACTTGGTTGTACCAACAAAACCCACGCCAATCGCTCGTGGAGATGATCCAACAAATGGAGGGCGAACACTGGTACCGCGTGTCGTTAAACCAGCAAGCTGTCGGACAATATCGAACCGCGGTTCTCCTCGATCGGACGATTCGATTCGTGACCGAAATGCGATTCCGTTTAGATAGTAAGTTTGAGACGCACATCGAAGAAGTCCATGTGTTTGCGGCTGAACCGCCTTATCAGCTCATCCGTGCGACCCATACTCAACGCCGCGGACCGGGTAACGTCCTTAACGCGCGTGTCTTGAGAGACCGAGGCAAGCTCTATGCAGTCGCACCGACGGGGGCACGGTTGCCGCTAACGACCGATTATCGTCTAGCCGATTACCTCGATATCGAGTTGTGGTTGATGAGTGACTCGCCGAGGCCAAAGCTGTCTCGAAAGACCAAGCACATCGATTTCGAAAGGTTGGATATTGCAACCAAAGTCTGGTCCATCGTCGAACGAAATAATCAAGGTTACCTTGTGCGGTCCGCGAACGAGCTCGGGTTCGCCGAAATTCAACTTGATCCCAAGTTCATGGCCAAAGCAATGGTGGATCGACACTTTTTTCTCGACCGAGTCACCGATGAAGCGGCGGCATCGATTTGGCGTCAACGAGCAAATTCTCCCCATCGCCCAGACTTTTCAATTACTACGGCAGAGCCGCTACACAACCCGAAGAAACTATCACGGCTTGTATTGAAGCCATTTGGGGAAATGCCTTGGGACGACGGAATCTTGCTTGTTGGTAACAGCGTCTCGCACATCAAGGTCGATCCCAATACGCTAGCTTCGTTTCTTCGGGAAACACTACAGCATCCTGTCTCCGACGAATCGATCGCAGCCCTCGCCAGCGCTGTGGCACAAGATACATTATCACCACTGAACCGCGCCGAGGCTTTGATTCATTTTGTTCACGACTACCTAGTCTATGAAGACCTCCAGCACATCCAGAGCGTCTCGGAGACGCTCAGCCGCCGTCGTGGGGACTGTTCCGAGTTTGCGGAGCTGTTTACCACGCTAGCTCGTGCCGCTAGGCTCCCTGCTAAAACTATCGTGGGTCTCGCCTACGATGCAGACAACGGAGTCTTCGCCAAACACGCGTGGAACGAGATAGCGGTGGACGGCTTGTGGATACCCGTGGATCCAACATGGAATCAAGTAAGGGCAGATGCCACACACTTACGACTTTCGGATGAGACAATGGCTGCATTGGATCAGTCATCGATGAGCTTCAAGGTAGTCGAAACCGAATACGTCAACGCCGGTTCTTAGAACATCTGAAGTAACCGGCAATACTCCAAGATAGATATCAGGATATCGTGAATAACGCCGTCAGTACGACCAGTCGCAATAGTCTCTGGGTCATTACCCGAGGACAACGCACTCGCTACTCCCTCGCCCTAATCGCTATGGGAATGGCGAGCGTCTTTACCATTGTCGCCCCGTTGGTCGGCATGTATGCGCTTGATGTCGTCGTCTACCAGGATTTCAGCCTCGGTACCAATGTCCTCGTTTCGCTAACCCGCGAGTTGAGCGGATCAGACTCGTTTACGTGGTATCTATGGCTGTCGGCTGCTGCCGGAGTGGTCCTAACCCTCCTCGCAGGGGTATTTAGTTTTCTCAAAAGCCGCTGGGCAGCGATCGCTTCTGAAGCCTTGGCACAACGACTCCGGGACGAACTTTTCGGACACCTCCACCGACTGCCAGCAGCTTTTTTTGACAATGCCGACAGCGGCGATTTGGTCCAGCGCTGCACTTCAGACGTTGAAACCATCCGCGTCTTCCTGCAGGCCCACGTCGTCGAGATTGGTCGGGCCGTGCTGCTCTTATTTGCCATGTTGCCAGTCCTCTTTTGGCGTGATTACCGACTCGCATGGTTGTCGATCTGCCTCATGCCCTTGCTCGGTGTGGGTGCTTTCGTGTTCTTCCGTCGAATCAAGACACTGTTTGAAATCACCGATGCATCGGAAGGCGCTTTAACCGCGGTGCTAAAAGAAAATCTCACCGGTATCCGAGTCGTTCGCGCGTTTGCTCGCCATGACTTCGAACGGGACCGATTTAGCGGACGCAATAAAGCGTTCCGCGACAACTACTACCGGTTAAATAAGGTCATGGCCATCTATTGGTGTGCCAGCGACTTTGTAGCGACCTGCCAGATTGGGATCGTACTGATCGCTGGTGGCGTATTCCTCGTCGAAGGTTCACTTACCGTCGGCGAACTGTTTGTCTTTATCAGCCAAGTCTCGATGGTCATTTGGCCGATTCGCCACCTCGGGCGCGTCCTTACTGATTCGGGCAAAGCTGTCGTCGCGCTCGGACGCGTTGACCATATTCTTAACTCGCCCGAGGAAAGTGTCGAGCCAACGCCCGCGACAGGAAGGGGGCGCGGCGCTATTACCGTTACGAACCTAGATTTTAGTTACCCCAACGGACAAGGCATTCTTCGGAACATGTCGTTATCGGTCGCTCCTGGCGAAACGGTCGCACTGGTGGGCCCACCGGGCTGCGGCAAGACGACGTTTATCCGTGTGCTGCTACGGTTCTATCCCTACCAAAGAGGGCAAATAAAGATCGACGACTTGGAGATAAACGAGACGGACCGCGAGTGGATTCGTACCCAAATCGGAGTGGTACTCCAAGATCCATTCCTTTACGCACAAACGATTGATTCAAACCTCCGCGTCGGACGGCCTGCTGCGCCACACGAGGATTTACTACAAGCGTCGCAAGACGCCTCGTTGCACGAGTCAATATCCAAGTTCGCCAACGGCTACGACACCATGGTCGGCGAACGCGGCGTGACGCTATCGGGTGGTCAGCGACAACGCGTCGCCTTGGCGCGAGCCCTACTCAAAGATCCGCCCATACTCGTACTTGATGATTCACTGTCCGCCGTCGATACGGATACCGAGCACCGCATCCTAACGGCACTGGAACAGCGTCGTGGCCGGCGGACGACGCTCATCGTTGCTCATCGACTGACCACGGTGCGAAACGCCGACCGTATCCTCGTCATGGACAACGGCTGCATCGTCCAGCAGGGATCCCATCAACAACTTGCGGAAGAGCAAGGTCCGTATCGCCGTCTATGCGAAATCCAAGGTGCCCTTGACGAGTCGATTCGCAACGATCTCGAGGGCTTGAACCGTGGATAACTACGACGACGAGAATTATGACGATGGCTTCGACGAAGTGCGATCCAGTGCCTCGATGCAAATCAGCCTCTGGCGACGTTTGTTCACCTTTACGCTCCCCTACAAAGCCGAATTATGGGTGATGGTGGTCGCCGGAAGCGTTACTGCGCTTATGGAGATGGCGTATCCCCTTATTACCAAGTGGTTAATCGACGACGTCGACGCAAACGGTCAAGAAGCCGATCTGTTTTTCTGGGCAATGGTTTACTTAGGAACCTGTCTCTTCATGGCCGTTTCCATTGGTAGTTTCATATGGATGACGTCGAAAATTCGCGTCTACGCGAGTTACGACATCCGGGAAGCGGCATTCGCGAACTTGCAAAATTTGTCGTTTTCATTTTTCGACTATCGGCCCGTCGGCTGGTTAATGGCGCGTATGACATCCGATTGCGAACGCCTCACGAACATCCTGGCGTGGGGGTTGCTCGATCTCATCTGGGGTATCACGGTCATGCTCGGTATGACAGTTGCGATGCTCGTGATGAACTGGAAATTGGCACTGTTGGTGTTGGCCATCGTCCCATTCCTTACTTGGGTGTCTATAAAATTCCAACGAACCATTCTCGGTAGCGCGCGTGCCGTGCGCCGTACCAATTCAAGGATCACAGGCACATATACGCAGGGCGTTATGGGAGTTCTCACGAGCAAAACGTTTTCGAAAGAAGCGCCCAATGCAAGCGAATTCCGCCACCTGACAGGTGACATGTACATCGCGTCTGTTCGAAACCTCACCTTGTCGGCAATTTATATTCCAATCATTCTAATAATGAGCAGCGTGGCGGTTGGACTCACACTCGCGGTCGGCGGATCGGACATGCTGGTTGGCATTATCGAAGCCGGTACGTTAGTGGCTTTCATGATGTTCGCTCGACACTTCTTCGACCCCGTGGAAGTGATGGGGTACTGGTTCGCGGAAATGCAGATGGCACAAGCGTCGGCCGAAAGAGTCTTAAGCCTCATTGATGCTGAACCCGAGATTAAAGACTCAGATTCTGTATCCAACGCCGTGCGTATCCATCGGTCTACACCACAACGCGAAACTCGAGCTGCAGACGGCGGGCCTGTCGATATTCACGAAGTCGAGCTAGTGAACGTCAACTTCGCATACAACGCTGCGGTCCCCGTCCTCCGCGGCATCAACCTGACCGCGCGTAAAGGTGAAACCATCGCCATCGTCGGTCCCACCGGCGGCGGGAAAAGTACCCTCGTTAATCTCGTCTGCCGTTTCTATCAGCCAACATCGGGACAAGTCCTTATCGACGGTATCGACTATCGTAACCGTAGCCTTCGTTGGCTCCAGTCTAACCTCGGCGTCGTTCTCCAGAACGCGCACGTCTTTCGAGGAACCGTCCTCGAAAATATTCGGTACGGCCGTTTAACGGCCTCCGATAGCGACGTAATCCACGCCGCAGAAACCGTCGGGGCCCACGAGTTCATCAATTCACTAGAGAACGCCTACCAGACCGAGGTGGGAGAAGACGGTGATATGTTATCCGTAGGTCAGAAACAGCTCGTCTCGTTCGCACGGGCCATTCTTGCCGACCCACAGATATTGGTGATGGACGAAGCAACCAGCTCAGTCGACACGGTCACCGAGGCTAAGATTCAACGCAGCCTCGGCCAGGTCTTATCGGGTCGTATCAGTTTCGTAATCGCTCATCGTCTGTCGACGATTCGAAATGCGGATCAGATCGTCGTTCTCGACGAAGGTGAAATCTTGGAAATTGGCGATCACGCCCAGCTCATTCGAAGCGGAGGCCATTATGCCAAGCTCTATTACCAACAAAGCCTGCAAGAGGCGACTAGGGATTGGTCATCCGAACGATCAAACGACCAAACCGANCGCGGAGACGACCTGGTCGAGCCCTCCCCCGCNTAGCCGCTCGNNNGAACCGTTGCNNCAAANCNCGCTCNGGNNCCATCAACNAAANTGNGCTTATCCGATCCNTNGANGTTTCCNGGCTAGCNTTTGCCTNACTGTTAGTNCGCNCAATCCGAAATCAGTTCCCAAGCGCGATCCGCTCCNNCAGCGACGACCTGGCGACCAATTAGTTGCTGCCATTCTTTCTCATGGCCGTACTCGTCTCGCCACGCCCAAAGTCGCCGNGTGTAATGATGCAATTCATGCTCGTGNGTAAACCCCATTGCNCCNTGAGCCTGGTGNGCGATTTCNGCGACAANGCCNGCNGCTTCGCCAACTCTAACCTTGGCCGCGGANACTTGTATGACAAATCGGTNCGTGTCCAAGGCTTCAATAGCGGCGTCGCTCGCGCGNGTCGACGCAGCCACTTCGCCCGCCATACGCGCGACGTTATGTTGAACCGCCTGAAATCCCGAAATGGGGCGCCCAAATTGTTTTCGTTCGCCAACGTAGTCGATGGTCAACTCGAGCAGTTTCTCGAGCGCTCCACTCATCGCAGCAACTCTGGTCATCGCCATGATCGCTCGGAAATTCGGCGGTAATTCAATCGATTTTGAGTTTTCAAAGACGACCTCATCGCGTGGCTCACCNGCAAGATTGGCACCTTCAACAACATCGAATTCGTCCACCAGTTGGCCGTCATCTGTGACGACACGTTCGGCACGACGAGCCCATGGAGCAATCACTCCTTCAGCCACGGTAGTTAATCCCTGACCCGTAACAAACCGATTGCTGATAAGAATTTCCGGGTAAGGCAGTGGTACTGCAAATTTTCCCGCCAAGCGGATCATGCGGAACGCATCAGCCAACGTAGTGCCGGATTCCCTACCACCGACTTGATGCAAACCGGTGTCCTGAATGACAGTCCATAGACCCTCTGGGAATAGTCCTTTCTGATCGTCTATAGATCCCGATTCAGCGCTGTCGCGTANTTCTTTATTGCAGTGATCGGTGAATACCCGCTCTGCTGTATCCAATATCAAGTCGATCGTCATCGAAGTCCCAACCCGCGGGCGATAACTCCACGCAGGATCTCGCGGGTACCACCACGAATCGTAAAGGAAGGTGAATGCAACAAGGTCTGTTCTAAGCTGCACCGTANCGGATGTTTCGGCCCGAGACGCGGAGCAAAAAGACGAACCAATTCGGGTAGGGTTTTTTCAAAATCGTTGCCGAGCGACTTGACGAGTGCCGCCTCGGTCGCGGGATTTTTTCCTGCTTGCAACATNGCNGCTACCGAAATCGACATCTGCCGTAATGTCATGATATGACTAGCCAAACGCCCAATGAGNGCTGACTCTTCGTCGGACGGACTGGCGCCTACGTAACGAACAAATTCGACAAATACGCGAAAAGCCGAAAGGAACCGCTCCGGACCGCTCCGCTCGTAACCCAGCTCACTCGTTACTTGTTCCCAACCATTTCCCACGGCGCCNACGAGGTTCTCTTCCGACACAACACAATCCTCGAACACCACTTCGTTAAAATCTTCGTCACCTGCAATATTCTTGATCGGTCGTACGGTGACGCCATTCGCATGCAAATCGACAATAAATTGCGATAAACCTTCGTGGCGACTCTCACCCGACGGTCCGGTGCGNACTAGCGCCACNATATAGTGGTTGCGATGAGCATCCGTCGACCATAGCTTCGTTCCGTTCAGNATCCACCCACCATCCACGGCACTGGCTCTCGTTTGCACAGACGCAAGGTCTGACCCGGAGTCCGGTTCGCTCATGCCNATGGAAAAATAAGATTCCCCGCGGGTGATGGGCGGCAAATATTTGAGTTTCTGGTCCTCGGTTCCGTAGCGTAGAAGCAACGGACCGCTCTGACGATCTGCAATCCAATGCGCACTTACAGGGGCTCCAGCGGCAAGCAGTTCTTCAGTCACGACGTATCGTTCGAAAAAACTGCGGTCCCCACCACCGTATTGCTTAGGCCACGTCATCCCGATCCAGCCTCGCATACCGAGCTTTTGTGAAAACTCGGCAGAATGACCTTCATTAAAATCCGAGTTGCGCAGATAGTCACCGGGTAACTCCCGCTCGACGAAATCCCGAACTCCTACACGAAGCGCTTCCGCTTCCGGNGGTAATCGCGCTGGTTCAAAATCAAGTCCCGAAAACACCCTATGTTGCCCCTGCCGCTATGCCACACGAATCTCTTCAGCTGCCGAACGTATAGCCTCAACCATGGCATTGCAATCCGGTGCAACGTTATGATTCCGGGCGTCACTGATCCCTTTGAGAACAACCTTTTGCANCGCCCAAGCACCAATTCGACTTTCACGCCATGAACCGCGACAAAATTGCTGAGATGCTCGATCCCATCCTGTCGCAGATCGAAAAACGATCCGCCGTGGCTGACACGTTTGTGGACAAAGAAACCTACCGTCTATATTTGACGACGTTCTGGGCAAACCTAGTTATGGATCCCGAAGAAGCGGAACTGACTGAAACCGACCTCGAAACAGCACACAGCGTGATTAACGGAATCGCCAATGAAATTCTCGGCGAATCCGAGGCCATTACCGAATCGTTCCGATTTATCGCGAGTCGCTCGGGCGAAACTGCAATGAATAAAGCGAAGCTGTCGAAATCGCACAAAGATCTACTGACNTATTTCTCGTCAATGATTCTCGATCCCGACGGCCACCGCAAATGGATGAGTGAACTTCGAGACCGCTGACCGCGACTTAATGCACGCTGACGATNATGNGCCGTTGTTTTGGNCCNTNGCGATGCTCCCAAAGGAAAATTCCCTGCCATGTACCGAGCGCCATACGGCCATTCATCACCGGAATCGTGACACTCGATGTCGTAATCGCAGCTCGGATGTGTGCTGGCATATCATCCGGACCCTCGGCTCGATGCGCATATAACTGGGCATCTTGAGGAACCGATCGATCCATCCAGGCTTGCAAGTCCTCAAGAACGCTAGGGTCTGCATTCTCTTGAATGATGAGGCTAGCCGACGTGTGACGAATGAAAATCGTCGCGAGACCCTCANCAACTCCGCTGCCCGATACGATCTCACTAACTTGTTGAGTCACNTCGTACAAGCCGGGNCGTTCAACAACTATTTCGAGCTCAACATTCACNCGTCTAAACGCCTCGAATAGTTAACGTGAACCGCCAACNTCCCACCGGGTTAGGAAACAGACAATGNCTCGTCACTCGNCTTTCCCGNCTGAAAAGAAAGCAATAACGGTAGGACGAACAGCGTAAACACCAGCAACAATGAAACNGCNAGCGTTAACAAATATCCGATCGACGCGGTTCCTTGATGCGGCGAAAGTGTCAATGCCGCAAACGTCCCGATGGTTGTAAGCGTGCTCAGAACGACCGCGAGCGGTGTACTCGAATGCATCAATTCTGTAACGGCACCGGTCCGACGAAACCGTTCGACGACATGGATTCCGTTATCGACCCCTAAACCAAANATTAGAGGGATCACGAGAATATTCGCCATGTTCANAGGCATGTCGATCAATACGGCAACGGCAACCGTAAAAAGAGCNGTTAGCGCTAAGGGNATGAGGACCAATACNGGCGTAAGTGCACGCCGCAGAAAAATGGNTAATACNGTACCGATCCCNATAACGGCGAAGACCAGTGCCCAGANGAACGAATCGACCACGACNNTACCGACNCCCCATTCCACCACGGGCCGACCGGTGGCAAACNGTACNTCNGCGCGAACNTCTTCGATAAANCGCGACAACTCNGTAACGTCNNTGATNTCGAGCGCCGGTAANGCCATGGAGAGATACTCNCCGTCCGTACTTACGAGTCTATTTCGNAAACTCTCCGGTAAGTCGNCAAACTGTTTTTCGTCGACCGTGATCGCCCGGCGCAGCCAATCAAGTTCNTGGACCAAACCCGTAATCACCATCGCTTGCCATTGTCCCANNGAGATCGGTTCAATTCGAGCAACGACCTCCAAAAGGCGAACGCGCGCNCGATCCAAATCACTATCTGCAAGCGAATTCTGTCGNAGAGNCTTCTTGAAAAGCTCAAATTCTTCTTCCAGTTCNAACGANGTCGGGGGCGTGGAACTGATANCTGGTTCAAGAGCACTNAGCAGAAAAGCCTGCGCATCTTCAAGCAGGAAGAGCTTATCGTCTTGTTCTTTCGGNACGTAATCGAACGGCGTCGTGATCTTACCNACNGTCGGNAGGTCCAGAAGTCGATCGAGCCTCCGAGTTTCGTCTTCGTCCTGCGTGAGTATTGACAGGGTGTAGTCCGTCACAATTTCTTCTTCTTGAAGAAGGACGAGCGTACGCATCGACTCTGAGTCTGGGTCACGCAATGCGAGAACGCTGTAGTCAAAATACATNCTTGACCCAACAACCGTCGCAACGATCGCCAGTAGAGAAANCCCGGCGAGAATGGGGGTTCGCCGGTCGGACAACCATTTCATGGCGAGGTCGCCGCTGCCGNCCTGCGCNGCTTGCGCTCGACCNGGCGCNCCGACTAATACAAACACTGCCGGTAACAACGTAAACGTAAGAATGAAGGCGACGATCATGCCGCCAGCGGAAATAATCCCTAGATCTCCAAGACCTTTATAGTCGGTCGGAGCAAAGCCCATAAATCCAATTGCCGTGGTCACCGCGCATAGCAAGATCGCCCTGCCCACAGTCGCACCCGCTCGTTCAAGCGCCGGTTTTAGGGCTAGATGTTCTTGATACACGGCCTCGCGAAAACGTAGCGAAAAATGCACCGCTGAACTGACTCCAAGCCCAAAAAACATGACCAAGAAAATAATCGACATAGTATTAAATTCACCCACCGNGAGNAGCGCGTATCCGGTTGTCCAGACAATGCCAATNCCGATCATCGCGAATGTCGCACCGATAATACGGACCGAACGAATGCCCACGCCTAAAACCAGGAGTAGAACGGCTAGGGANATAAATCCAGCGATGCGGACGCCGTCTTGGGCCGCTGTAATTTCCTCGTGAGAAAGTGCAATTTCTCCCGTTANAGCGACGTCGATATCCTCAGGAACGACGGCGGAGGCTATTTCCAATCTGAGATTTTGCATNATGAGTGCGTTCGGTAGCGCGTCNGNGTNATCGACTTTGCCACGCAAAATGATCAATCCGACAATTCGCTTCTCACCGCTGTCAAAGAANTCGTCAGCCCAACGTACCGGCGTGTTATCCCCAGCAAGTACCGATGNCGCCGAATCTGACAAGATCCTCAGNACGCGGTCGAAACCAATCTCTGCCTCGTTTTCGAGCCCGTCACGAACCAACGAAAATACCGACCGTAGACTGGGGTCCTCGGCGACACGCGTCAGCATTGGTTGTGCTTCCGCAAGCCGATCCACCATGGACTCCAAGGCATCGAGATCCATCATCAGAAACGCGTTATCGCGGAAAAAAGGGTCCGTCATGGGCGAATAAACGTCGGAAAAAAGATCGGATCGCGCCAAGAGCCGCTGCTCGATGGATTTGCAAGTGTCCTCCACCCCCTGCATTGACGTGCCGCTGACGACAACAACCGCGGTATCTACGAGTTGGGGGAAGCGCGATTTGAACGACTCAAAATCATCCTTCCACGGGGCGTCCTGACGGATTAGATCGCTCAGATTTGAATTCATTTGGAATTGGGTCACGGATACNTGACCAAGCAGTGCGGTTATGACGCCAATCAAGAGCAGCGTACTTAACGGCCATGCAGCGACCAGACCAACCCATCGAGCGAGTATTCGATCCAACGTCTATTACTCCTCGTCGAATTCCTCTAACAGAAGATCGAAGCCCGCCTCAACAGGTGGTTCGCCATTAAACACGGCATCGCGCCGCCGCTGGTAAAAGGCTTCGCGGGTGAACGTGTACGGGTCTANNGATGTTTCGTCCCGCACATCCGTATCCATAAGGACTTCGGCACGAGTGCTGGCGAGATCAAGGGTGCCCACCCAGCCGTTGTAGTTTTCGTGNATGGCCAATCGAGGCAGTGACGCACGAACAATGAGGTGTGGAAGGTCACGTACCGTGGTTGGTCCCAACACCGGAACGTACAAGTAGCGCGACCGTGTATANCCCCACGATGCTAGGACTTGACCAAGATCTTCGCCCTGCGGTTCCATCCCCAGCGCCGTCGCTACATCAAGNAGGCCGCCAANGCCAAGGGTACTGTTGACGAACAACCGACCGGTATCTCGAAACCCGCGCTTCGGGGCTCCTTGCAAAAAACCCGAGAGAGCACTTTCCGTGGAGCGNAGATTCGTAAAAAAGTTTTCGACTGCATCCTCGGCAAATGTCGGCATGACCTTACGGTACCCGACCGCAAGCGGCCGTAATANGCTTCGATCCAACGCTTCGGAGATCTCGTATGAACGTCGATTGACCGACTCNACAGGATCGTAAACGGCATATTCGGGACCGGGACTAAGNGCACAACCGGATGCAAGCGCAACAAGCACCGCCNNAGAAACCAAGCTAAGGCGCATCAGAAGACCGATATTCCTCGATACTGNCCCGAATACTCCGTCTTAGCCCGTCCANTCCCTCCGATCCGATAATGGAAGCGTAATCNGCACGGCGCAACGACAAATCGCTTACGCCATCAGCAACGACATTGAAAATAAGACCGTCTCTAAAATAGTAATCAAGTCGAACGATCCCGCCGTCTTTCTTCACAAGATGCGTCTTCACTACCCACCGACCATCTCGAACTTCAGTCGCTTCTATTGTCTCAAAGCTNTGATCGTTAAAGTTCGAAAATCGGCTTGTATACGTCGCGACGATCAGTTCACGCAATAACGCACTAAAACCAAGCCGTTCTTNAGCCGATTGTTCGCGCCAGGATTTGCCNAGGCTGATACGAGTAATGGTCGCGACGTCAAACGCCTTTCCGACCGCTTCGTCGAGAACCATGTAGCGTTCAACGAATGCGGCATCCGATTTCATNGAAGATAGAAGCTCGTCGTGAAATTCGGACACCACANGCTCCGGTTCGCTACCGATCGCAAATTCGAACGCCAGAACTATCAATACGATTCGAAACATGGACTTCACCACGCGAGCNAATCAGCTTACAGGAACCACAGAGAGAGTGCCGGTATATACGTAATCAGGAGAAGCNCAAGAAGTAAGACCGCCATGAAAGGAAGACATGCNGCATATAGTTCGAGCACAGGTCGATTAAACCGNTAACTTGCGATGAACAAATTCATACCTATCGGTGGCGTGAAATAACCGATCTGTAAATTCGCGAGAAAAATAATGCCGAGATGCAACGGATGGATACCGTAACCAATAGCCACCGGNAGAATCAGCGGAACCATGATCACGATCGCNGAAAATATATCGAGTATCGCCCCAAGGANTAANAGNAAGATGTTGAGGAGTATCAGAAACNTCANNCGACTCGANATGNGTTCTTGAATCACCTCAAAAAGTCGTTGCGGNACNTCGGNGTCGACCAANAANTTNGTNANCGCNAGCGCNCAACCAAGNATGAGTATGATGCTACCTACCATGACCATCGCGTCNCGAATGANNGTTGGGATNTTAGNNAGNGCNACATCGCGGTANACGAATANNTCGATCACGATAACGTACAACGCGGTCAGNGCGGCNGCCTCNGATATNGCGAANATGCCCGAGTANANGCCTCCNAGCACGACGANAGGNAGNGCCACTTCCCACTTGGCTTGCNTCAAGCTTNTCCAGACNNCGNNCGNGNTAAACCGAGTTCGTTTNGCGTCNCCATGNCGCCACATAGTCCANGCCGAAAGNGCCGACACCATCAAAATGACAGGCAACAATCCCGCCAAAAAGAGTTGTTGGATCGTAAANGATTCACCGACATCGAGTTGCTGGGCCACAATGCCATAAAGAATGAGTGGTACTGACGGAACGATGAGCAGNCCAAGACTTCCAGAGGTGGTGACGAGCCCGAGACCATATCTTTCGCTATAGCCCGCCTCTTTCAACATGGGTAGGAGTAAGGCACCGAGCGCAACGATGGTCACNCCAGACGCCCCGGTNANNGCTGTAAACAGGGCGCAGGCGACAAACCCCACTATCGCGAGACCGGCTGGCATCCAGCCAAACATGGCGCGCGTCAATGCCATGAGACGTTCCGACGTGTTTGCCTCCGCCATTAGGTATCCGGCAAATGTGAAGAGCGGCAANGCCACCAACAACGGGGTNTCGGTNATTCGGTANATCTCAATCGCGACGACGGATAAGTTCACNTCGGTTGCAAGAAATCCCAACATCGCGGCCGCCAAGACCACGGCGAAAAGGGGCGCNCCAAGGAGCGCCACCATGATCACGGTCACGATACCAACCCAGATCACGTGGNTTCCGGCTTCACGGTCCGNATCAAATACCGCAGCNCCATCNNAAANGCCGCCNCCGGAATAATCANCTCGCANANCCACGCNGGGANTGGACCAAATCCNGGGNNCTGGTNGANNTAATCTCCATAAANNANGNCGATNGAATACCACCCCAACGTCAAACANACNATCGANGTNAAGAGGCTCGTGAANCGACCGATCACCGCGCGAGCCCGNTCACCGGCGAANCGGGCGACNATATCNATGCAAATGTGACCGTTCGTGCCAGCCGCCGAGGTAGCACCGAGCATGGTCACCCATANCACAGCATTACGGACCAANTCNTCTCCCCAAAGTAGACCACCACCGAACANATTCCGAGCAATCACTTGGTAGAAGGCAACACCCAACATGGTNAGGAAAAGTGCGCCCAACAAATACATTTCTAGCCGGGCGAGCAAACGCTGCANANNCGCNANCAAANCGTTATCTCTGCGCCTCAAGCGCCGATTGGAATCNNTGATAAAGACCNCGGCTAACNATGCCNCNATCAATCCATTCTTCGGCNGCNTCTTCCCCAACGCGCCTCCATTCGCGACGTTCNTCGTCCGATGGCGTCAGAAGCTCTATACCNTGNGCCAGNAGGACNTCGAATGTGGCTANNTCNTCGGCNCGATTTTTNCGGTCCGCNNGTCTGACCACGTCNGCCATGATCGATCGTAAGGTCGTCTGATCAGCNNCNNTCAGCCGCTCGAACTGGGTNGNNGAAACNACAAACAANCCATAGACNTACATTAACGGNAGATCGAGNACNTACCNGANCTGCGTNTGCCATTGNAGNGCNACNGCNGCNACNGGTGGNGNCGTNATNGTGTCGAACAGACCNGTCTGNAGACCNGGCAANACATTGNCAATCGACGANGGTATNGGAGTAATTCCGAACGCNNCCAANGTCCGCATGGCNGCCTCGTCCCCCTGCGGNGTCCAAACNTTCANNCGNCGGGCNCCGGCNATACTGGTCGCNCGCTTTTTNCCCATNGCATAGGCCATCCCAACTTCGGCAATGCCNAAGCANACAAAGCCCGCGTTCTCAAGGCCGCGCATCAATTCCGGATCCAACATTGTCCGGACCTGNTCGATCTCCTGAGGAGTACGGAAGTGCATTGGCAGGTTGTAGACCTGAACNTCCGGGTAGATCCGATTGAACACNCCNGTCNTGACAANNCCNCCNTGGAGNTGTCCNACNCGCATCAATTTCAGCACNGTCTGGTCGTCGCCCTTGACGCCNCCTGGGTAGAATTTGAACTTCACACGNCCCTCGGTTGCGCGTTCGACCGAANGNCCACCTTCGCGNAGTAACTTCATCCACGACGACCCNTCAGGAGANATCGTNGCGATCTTAAAGNTCGTCGCNCCGTCAGCCAGGAACGTCACNAANATCGNGCATAGCGAAAANAGGATCNTAAAAATATTCATCAGCACTCTTAAGCAACGCNGCAGCTTGATCCTGAGCCACCAAGTTAATCAGTGTTAANGCTTCGCCGTATGGNTCGGCGATCATTACTTCCGTGAGAAGCGTATCGTGTAACTGNCGATCAAAAACGAGCCGCGCGTATTTCTCAGCAAACAGNACCTTCGCCATGAGNTAGCGNCCATCNCTAATTTCGATCGCCCNTTCAAAATGTCGGCGACCGACTTCCGGCCGTCCTCCCATAGCNGGCGGAAGTAANGTCTCAAAAACACCNAGATACATGACNGCCGCTCCNTCATCATAATTNGCATCGAGNTCAACAACTTTCTCCATCAACGCTTTCACTCTGGCGAGTTCGGCGATCGCGGCCCAATCATCNCTATGCGCCTGAATCCAGCCAGCCCAACTGCTGGCAANTGCGTANATGGCCGGCACGTCTTTTTGTCTCGANCCAAGCAATCGCGCNTCCAATTCCTGAAACGGCATTTCGCGCACGTTGCACAACCAATCAANACGGTNGCANGCTGCCCGGTACGANAGCCCCATCGCCTTATCGGTCAACTTGCTNNGCCGGGCTTGGTCNGCCACAAACCCAGTCGCGTANGANGCGTTCAGTCTCGCAGCCGCGGTCAACAGATTTGGATTGTCNGGGTNAGAGGTTAGAAGCGCATCAAGCACAATTAGGAAAGCGGGAACACCNTCTCTNACCGTAGCGAGATCGTCGTTANNGAGTATCGCACGTGAAAGGTCTNCGGCGAGCGTNTCTGTGACCGAAGAAACAATNCTCGCGCATCCACTCAANACCAACGACGCAAGCAAAAACGCTATTCGTTTCATGGGCNCCCATTAACAGCGATAACTTAAGAGTTGTCCACTGCCGCNCGCCTACGCCTATCCGNATTCCCNGTATAAACGTCGGACTAAAGCGCTCGANGNTCGGTGTNCGNACCCGATAAATCTGTAAAGNGCGANTCGGGCACGATACAATTTCGNGNTTGNTGNCAAAGTATCCGAATGCCNTTNTTTAGCGCCCGATCNGGCGAGATTTACTTCCAACAACGAGGCGCCCGGNCAAACCCACCNGCCTTNCTAATCCANGGCGTCGGTTGTCAGCTNGTCNAATGGCCGGACGCNNTTATCGATTCATTGGTCGACGCAGGNTATCGCGCNATCGTATTNGACCATCGAGACGTAGGGCTCNNNCACGAGGTCNACGCCGATNTCCCNAGNATCGAAGANNTANTCTCAGCATTNTCCGATCCNTTATCTATNCAACCNCCCTANACGCTCGAAGACATGGCCNACGACGTGATCGACCTGCTCGANCATCTTGGACAATCNGGCGCTCACATCATCGGCTGTTCCATGGGTGGAATGATCGCCCAATGGTGTGCGATCGAACATCCCGAACGAGTGTTTACNCTCACATCATTGATGGCGACNACGAGTAATCCGAGTCTGCCNAGACCTTCAGACAATGTCATTGNAGCAATGGCTACGTCGCTGCACGTGGGTAACGGCAACGACGCNGTTGCGTCATCCATTCACGCTGCTAACACCAACGCGGGACCTTACTATCCGTCTTCTGAATACGGAATNGCCCGATTCATCGAANGCGCGCACGNTCGGGCCCATCGACCCTCGGGGTCCGCGAGACAAATGGCCGCGANCCTGACGGCCCCCGATCGATCCGANTTNTTAACCNAGTTATCGATGCCAGTCCTNGCCGTTCACGGTGAGGAAGATCCCTTAATCGATCCGTCCGCGAGCAAGGACATNATTAACTGCGTCCGTAACGGGCACNTAGAAATCATNCCAAAGCTCGGNCACGACCTTTCTGAGCCAGTCATCCCCGAACTCGTCGGAATGATTGTNAANCACATGGCATCGATCGANGTACTCNGATGACGAGTGATCTTGTACTTTGCGCTCGTGACGGTTCCNTCGCGGAAGTCACGCTCAATCGACCCGAGGTCATGAACGCNCTTTCCTTTGATCTTCGCNCCGAACTTACCGCCACNTTCCGCAACCTNGCCANCGACCNTTCCTGCGAAATCGTCATTCTGACTGGAGCNGGAAGAGCCTTTACNGCGGGTCTCGATCTTAAAGAATTGGGNGGCGAAACNAGCTCGGGTAACAANACGACGGANACNTCCGTGATCGATCTAAGCGATGCCGTGGNCTTNTTGAAAGTACCCCTCATCGGNGCTATCAATGGATTTGCGATCACTGGCGGNTTCGAGCTCGCCTTGATGTGCGATATTCTCATTGCCTCCACCNAGGCCCNCTTCGCCGATACACANGCCAGAGTGGGCGTCGTTCCNGGGTGGGGNCTATCTCAACGGTTACCNAGACTGGTGGGCATTAACCGGGCCAAAGAGCTTTCNCTCTCCGGCAATTTTCTCGACGCGCANACNGCGTACAACTGGGGTCTNGTCAATCGGGTTGTNGATCCTGANGACCTNCTCCCGAGCGCGCGNGCGCTGGCCCAGGANATTCTCAGTACCGACCGTNCTACGCGCGAAGCGATGCTCNACATTATGGANAGAGGCTGGAANACNACGCTCGCCGANGGNCTCNACGTNGAAGCNGTNGCGAACNAATCCCATNCCGNNAACCACGTAAAATCGGAGAAAATCGCAGCACGACGCCANGAAATTCTACGCCGAGGTCGATCGCAGGNNTGAAATTCCGGTTTAATCGAANNGCGACGTGCTAGAAAAGCCACGTCTCTTCATTTTGAACNGATTCGTCGTTAACGGTANCCAATATTCCTTTGACACATCGGATAAACCACCAGANNGCTGGAAAAAGTAACAAGTAAATGCCTCCCGGAAGCAGCCCNACTAAAAGCNNCGACAATCCCAAATACAAAAGACCGATCCAAAAAGTCCTGATCTGGAAACGACAGTGCGANGCGACGAAGGGGTTTCCTCGATTCCGTTGGGTGTACGCAAGAGCGAGGCCNACAATAGCGGTGACCACCCCCAANTANAGNCCGTACGCCAACTGNATNTTTNCTTTNTNTTGCATGCGCNATGTCGATTATCAATCGAGGTCGTCTATTAGATCTAGCGTCNCACCCAACGTTTTGAGTCGGTCATCCAAATTCTGGCCCGCCGGTTGAACCCTCAGCGTGGANACGCCCGCGNGTTTGTATGCCTGGAGCCTTTCTCGTATTGCCTTTTTGTCACCCACTAANTTCGATTGTAGNACCATTTCNTCCGGNACCTTTGCGATNGCCTCATCNCGACGACCTGCCACCCACAACCCTTGCACCTCGTTTGCCGCGTCCTCCCATCCGCCCCGCTTGTACGCATCGTTATAGAAATTCGTTTTAGCTGACCCCATAGCCCCCAACGTAAATGCCATGCCGGCTTTGAGGGAACCCATCACACCTGCCATATCCGCTTCAAAAGCCACGGTGCCTCCAGCTTGAATATCGATATCANCCAGCGAACGTCCGTGAGCTTCAGCCCCTCGCGAAATAAAGTCTAGATGGGCATTCGCATAGGACGGAGTGAACGAAGTCCCTAACCAACCATCNGCTAGTTCACCTGTCAATTCCAAAGCCCGCGGNCCAAGCGTGGCAAGGTAGATNGGTATNNCTTGGTTGCCAGGCTGTGCTAAACGCANTGCTTTACCTTCGCCGCCTGGAAGCGGCAAGGTATGGTATTTACCTTCGTATGCGAGCTTTTCTCCTTGAAATGCGAGGCGAATGATTTCTATCGTTTCACGTAATCGCGTCAACGGACCCTCAAATGGGCGGCCTTGAAGGCCCTCAACCACTTGCGGGCCCGAAACGCCGAGACCGAGCAAAAAACGGTCGTTTGAAAGCGCGGCCATCGTCAATGCAGTCATGGCAGTCATTGACGGGGTTCTCGCACTAATTTGCATAATCCCGGTACCAAGTTTGATGCGATCAGTTTTCGCTGCGAGGTACGCGAGCGGTGCAACAGCATCCTGCCCCCATGCCTCCGCCGACCACACCGCGTCTACGCCTAGCTTCTCAGCTTCCACGACGTAATCGACTTGACGATCAAAGTCGCGCTCTTGCCCTGACGCCGCACTGCCTATCCCGATGCTAACTCTCATTCATATACACCTTCGTTGCTAAATCCCACTATTCCAATCGCTGGGGTTCGGGACCCCGCATGTTGTCTCGAGCCAGTTGCGACAAGAATAGGATATTCTTATTAGACCGTGCACGCTGACTACATTCGGCGGATCACGGAGAAGCATGAGAGAACACGCGGATGTACGACAAGTTTATTCGTGAAAACATCACGCATGGGGCATTCAAACTCGTTCACCCCAACGGCGATGAGCAGGTGTACGGTGATGGCCCAGCGTCTGTCGTGTGGAGGATTAATGACACGCGGGTCCTGTCTAAGATCGCTCGTAATCCGCTCCTTAACCTCGGCGAAACCTATATCGAACAAGGCTGGGATGTCGAGGATGGAAAGCTTGCTCAGCTGCTTACCATCCTGCGAACAAACTTCGAGGATGAATTAGTTCGGCGAGGCTCCATGGCAGCTTACGCGGCAATTCTGCAGACGTGGAACAATCTCGACGCGAGCATGCGGAACGTGAGTCATCATTACGACCTTGACGAATCTCTTTTTCGCGCGTTCTTGGATCAAGACATGCACTACTCCTGTGCTTACTTTCGTACTCCGGAACAAACCCTTGAAGCTGCTCAGTCCGCGAAATGCGAGCACATTCGAAAAAAACTATGTCTCAAGCCCGGTCAGAAGGTCCTTGATATCGGCTCGGGTTGGGGAAGTCTCGGGCTATACCTTGCTGAACAAGAAGACGTTCAAGTCACCGGACTTACGTTGTCAAACGAGCAACTTGGTGTGGCCAAACAGCATGCCGTTCAACGCGGGTTAGACAACCAAGTCGAATTCCGTCTCGAAGATTATCGAAACCACCAGGGGGAATACGATGCCGTTGTCTCCGTGGGCATGTTCGAACACGTGGGTCTGCGGAATTTCGACGGTTATTTCAACAAGGTTGGCAATCTCCTCTCCAAGGACGGGGTCGCGATGATTCATACGATCGGTCACATGGATCGGCCCGCGGCGACCAATCCATGGATACGCCGACACATATTCCCAGGCGGTTACATCCCAGCAATCTCCGAGATCAGTGCCGCAGTTGAACGCAGTCCACTTGTCTTCGCTGATATCGAGGTATGGCGACAGCACTACGCGTTGACATTGAAGGAATGGAATCGTCGGTTTCAGGCAGTTCGGTCCCAATTTGTACGNGATAAAGGCGAACGATTTTGCCGAATCTGGGAGTTTTACCTGCTTTCATGTCAAACCGCCTTCGAGGTTGAAAGCCTGGTCGTCTACCAGCTTCAGCTAAGTATTAACAATGCATCTGTGCCAACGACACGGGATTACTTGTACGGCAGCTCCTAAAACCTCGAATCGACGTCGNGTCTCTAAACAGAAGGAAATACACGCATCAGATATTTAGCCGCCCCTCGGAGTCCAAGCGAATCTTCGGCAAACAATACCGTTGGAACGGATTGAAGTACTTCGGCTTGGATCCCTATATCCACAAAGCGACGGCGAAAGCTACTGTCCTCTAACATCGGCGCTACAGCTGCTACAACGGTTCCGCCCACGTATACGCCCCCAAACGCATGAACCGTTAGCGCCAGAGAGCCGCACGCAGTGCCCAGGAAGGCACAGAAAGTTTCCAGGGTTCGATGACAGACCGGATCGATAATCGATATTCCGAGTTCGCTAATCTCATTCGGNCCNAGTNATTCNGGTTTCGTTCCCCACAATGCCGCGACNGCNCGATATAGGTTGACGAGTCCAGGGCCGGATAAGAAGTGTTCCCAGGTAATCGCACGAACATCTAGTTCTTGCTCTGCNGCATCCACCAGCTCGCGTTCGTANGCGTCGANGGTTGNTACCCGNGCATGACCNCCTTCTGAGGNTANTACGCCGTGACCGTTCGCGNGGGATGGAAGAATGGCCATNCCAAGACCAGTACCAGCACAAACGATCGCTCGCGTTTCGTCNGAACGAATCNCGCNTGGNCCNCCTATCGTTTCCACNGCTCNAGTCCGGGTCTGCATTGAGCGCNTGACCGAGTGCNACCAGATCGTTAATNACCGCCACNGGTANACCCANCTCNNTCGAAATNTCNAGTTCGTNGAAGCTCAAATTCACATTCGTCATCNATNCTCTACCGTCGANAACGGGCCCAGCAACAGCGAAACAAATCGCGGCNANGTCCNTGATCCCCANGANCTCCNGTNCCCGAGCGACGACGGTCGNAGCACTCGCTCCNTCNAATTCGNCNGTGGGAAATTCNCGNAAAATTANNGCANGACCTTGNTCATAAAGCGCGAAACGNGCCCGNGTNCCGCCNATATCNGCAACCAGNAAAGTCAANTTGGCAGTATCCGTGCGNNCTGNAGNGCNGCGAANTGGTCCCGNAACATATCTTCGGTGTCGATGCATTCGACGAAGCCGTGTTTNCGCGCCTTAATCGTTGAAAGGAGCGTNTTCTGNCCTCCGTTTAGTCCGAAGACNGCGTCCGCGAACTGCCAGGAATTTCCAACAAGCTGATCCANCGCGTAAGGCATCAATCCGTGTCGTCGAACCAGTTCGTCCCANACNGGCGCCANNTTAGNCATCTTTTCNNNGAGGGAAGTNGGGCGATCATCGCCGACTTCCATCNCGAAAGANTCGGCGATGGACGGCCACACGGATCGCCAAATTAATTCATCGCCGTTNGTGATGTTGTACGNNTCGTTGTCACTNCNGNACNGGGCTCCAAACCACCGCACCGCACGACCAAGCAAGCGCGCATCGGTCGCCTGAGTGACGAATGCGGCGCCNCCAGGAAAACACAANGGTTCGCCCAAGGCNTTGGATACCGCNGCAAANACNCCNANNGCCAACGTCATGTTCATCGGNCTTCCNAACGCCANACCACAAACGATCTGGGGTCGCAGNACGGTATAGCGCCANCCACCTGCACTNGCCCGTTCTCGAACCAAATCCTCTTGCGGCCAATAGAAATTGGGCCCCGAAGGTCGNTCGTGCCATTCNTTCCCTGGGTTCAACATCGGCCCNAGGTGGGCACCNTATGCCTTTGTNCCNTGTAATAACGTCAGATGTTCTGACGGTTCGAGTGCGTCAAGNAAATTTCGAAGCATCCCCAGGTTGGTTTCGATTTGTTCTGCGTCACGCCAACCGGCAANCAAATCCTCTTTCTCGTGTAAAGCGGCATACACGACATGCGTATACGCACCCAANAATCCAAGCGTCTCGAANGTCTGGATCCTGTCNGTTAGATCCACTGACACGTGCGTCGCATCGGTGGGAAAATCNAANGGGCGGCGCGACAATGCGGTGACAGACCATNCNGCGTCCCCCTCNTANGCCNCAAGGACGCCCTGACCNACCAACCCACGCGCNCCGACNACCANAAGNCTCTGNTGCGGCACTANGTTACTCAANTTAGCTCAGCGTNTGCGCATTGTGCCGTTTTGCTTGCCACTCGACCATTGCGTATCGTATCCCCGATGCGCGTCTTTTTGCTTTTNTCGGCTCTNTGGTGTTGCGTNAACGGCCTNGCNGANTTCATTCGTATNGGGAACACGGGNGAACCTGCGACCCTNGACCCACATCGATACAACTTGAGGCTTGAGGAGACCATCCTCAATGACCTATACCTCGGNCTAACGACTATGAACNCGGCTGGCCACATCGTTCCAGGCGCGGCAATTTCGTGGGACGTTTCTCGCGACGGTTTGACTTGGACGTTCGAANTGCGGCCCAACGCGCGNTGGAGCGACGGNGAACCCGTCACCGCCGAAGACTTCGTCTTTTCGTACCANCGTCTGNTNAACCCCGAGACTGCNTCAAGTCTNGCTTTTTTTATGTACCCGATCAAAAACGCTGAAGNCATTAANTCGGGCAACGCGCCGCTCAACTCGTTGGGCGTTACGGCTCTNACNANGCATCGCCTTGCAATCGAGTTAGAAAAACCTTTTCCTTTTTTTGCNGAGCGTTTGCTCTACCCNACAGCTTANCCCGTNCCNCCTCACGCGATCGNAGCNCACGGTGACGCCTGGGTAAAACCCGGAAACATGGTCACCAACGGCGCGTTTATCCTTNNGGATTGGCGTCCGCAAGGATTCGTCGANCTGGCTAAGAATCAACATTTTTATGACGCATTTAACGTAGCCCTNCCTGGGGTNCGTTANATCCCCGTTCAAAACGCCACGACNGCACTTAACCGTTATCGGGCCGGNGAACTCGACGTNATCCTTGAATTCCCCGCNGGCGAACTTCGNTGGTTGCGACAACATATGGCCGACCANGTCCGCGTATCTCCGCTGCTTTCCGTNATGTACCTGGTGTTTAACGTATCGGAACCTCCGTTCNATGACGCGCGCGTTCGTAANGCNCTNGCGCTCGCGATNGACCGACGCATTCTCACCGAAAAGGTCTTGAAAAGCGGNGAGCNNATTAGCTACGGACTCGTNCCCTCAATGGTGANGAATTATCCAACCGCAACGACNCANCTTCCCGACANGGCGCTCGCNCGCGANCTGCTNCNCGNCGCCGGTTTCACNCAAGACAATCCGCTGAANCTNACCCTTCGTTACTTTACCGGNGACGAGAACAAACGAATCCAAATCGCNATCGCGTCGATGTGGCGATCGGTGGGNGTCCAAACAAGCTTGCANCACGCGGAGCTCAACGTGCACTTCGCCGATCTTCGNCANGGCANCTTCCAGGTTGCCCATGCGGGTTGGTTTGGNGAAAACAATCCNGAGCACTACCTTGAATTGCTCATGTCCGACATAGGGGACGTGAACTATGGGCGTTATNTGTCTCCTANGTACGATCGNCTCATGCNCCAAGCCAAACGCACCGCTGANCTCGAAACGAGGATAACGTTACTCAAGGGTGCCGAAATTGANGGTTTACGGGATTTCGGTGTCATTCCNCTGTACTCGGTCATGATACGTAGCCTAGTCCATCCCCAAATCCTCGGCTGGCACACTAACCCCCGGAATGTTCACGGGGCTCGCTACCTTNNTNGGAAATAACGTTCCGTGACCCGATTCATCTTTCGCCGACTNGCCTTTGCCCTAGTCACCTTGTGGNTGGTNGTCAGTGCGGCGTTNTTCCTGATCCGTGCNGCGCCCGGCGGCCCATTTGACGGNGAACGACGCCTACCTCCCGCCATCGAAAAAAACTTGTTGGCTTCCTACCANTTGGACNAANCACTNCCGGTTCAATATTGGCGCTACNTACGNATGGTCGGTGGTGGNGATTTAGGTCCATCNTTTAAACAAAAAGACTTCACGGTCAACGAGCTCATNAGGGCAGGNTTACCCATCAGTCTTGGNGTTGGAATTTCTGCGTTTCTACTNGCACTCNTGTTCGGCACNTTGCTCGGGACTCTCGCGGCNCTCNGTCACAACACCTTTCGAGACCGATTTCTCTCCGGANTCGCNACCTTGGGTCTTGCTTTCCCNCCNCTGATCNTTGCCCCCGTTCTAGTCCTCGTTTTCGCTGTTGGTTTGGCCTGGTTACCNGCCGGNGGGCACACCAGTCCNCNGCACTACGTATTACCAACNATTGCGTTGTCGCTCCCTTACATCGCNGCNTTTGCCCGGTTATCGCGTGTCGGTTGCCTNGAAGCCCTNNGACTNCCACACGTAACAACAGCNCGATCAAAAGGTTTGTCTNNCCNCCGGCTNGTTTTTCAACANGTGTTGCCGAGCGCCTTNGTGCCGGTGCTTTCCTACAGNGGACCNGCNGCAGCAGCNTTGTTNGCCGGCTCNATGGTCGTCGAAGAAGTCTTTTCGTTACCNGGCCTCGGNCGNTATTTCGTTCAGGGTGCGATCAANCGTGACTACACGCTCGTGATGGGTACGGTNNTGGTGTATGCCGCTTTAATCCTCGCGCTAAACCTTTTGGTCGATNTTCTCTACGGACGACTCGATCCNAGAGTCCGNAGCGAAATGGTNGNGTCGAATGANTGACTCNCGNTGGTCATNGATGCGNCGAGGTTNTCGANCATCCATTGTGTGCATANTTCTGCTTGCNATCGCTTTNTTCCTNGGGCCNTGGTTAAGTCCATGGGGANAAGAGCATATCGATTGGAATNCCATCGACACNCCCCCTTCGCTCNNNCANTGGTTCGGAACCGANGGNTCAGGCCGCGATCTTCTTGTNCGGACGATGGCCGGTGGGCGAGTTAGTTTNACAATTGCCCTNTTAGCCACCCTCGTGAGCTTCGCCATTGGATTGCCCTGGGGCGCAATTGCTGGCTATGCAGGTGGGCGCGTAGACCAAGTTATGATGCGGATCGTNGACGGTCTTTACGGNCTGCCNTTTATGTTCTTGGTGATCCTTTTGGTCGTTTTCTTCGGTCGTAATCCATANCTACTTTTCATCGCGATCGGTGCNGTNTCTTGGTTAGACCTTGCACGAATCGTCCGGGGACAGACGCTCGTCGTNAAAAACGCCATGTACATCGAAGCTGCAAANGCANTNGGNGTNNCNGACCCNTGGATCGTGNCAAGNCACGTCGTCCCCAANGTNATGGGNCCCGCATTAGTTTATGCAACGCTTACAATCCCTGGGGTCATCATTGCAGAAAGNTTCATTAGCTTTCTAGGGCTCGGNATTCAAGAACCGCAGACGAGCTGGGGCNTGCTTATCGCCGACGGTGCGACTCGATTGCACGCTCCATGGCAACTCATTTTCCCCGCTACGTTTTTNGCTGNAACGCTANTGGTTTTGAATGTCGCNGGGGATCAACTNCGCGATGCGATGGACCCTCAAGAAAAAGGAGTTCGGCTATGACCGTTAGTGCTGGCATTGGTATNGCAAACTTTAATTTTGATGACANCAAGGGTTTTTGGAAGTGGATCGACCTTTGCGATTCTNGCGGNNTTGATTCGATCTGGCAGTCNGATCGAATTATCAGTACCGACGCCAACCTNGAATGNATGAGCGTTATGGCCGCGTTGGCNGGCAGGACCAAACGAATCAAGTTCGGAATGAATGTCGCGAGTCTGGGNCTNCGCGATCCGGTNCTCACNGCAAANCAATGNGCGACGATCGACGTTCTTTCAGACGGCAGNTTGTTGCCCGCTTTCGGAATCGGNAGTAGCCGGTCACGGGATTACGTTGCAACAGGCACNCCCACNGCGGGCCGTGGGAAAAGGATGGACGAAGGCTTGGTGATCCTTTCACGGCTCTGGTCCGAGGAAAGCGTGNCGTTCGCTGGCGANTGCTACCAACTGGACGGAGCTTCGATCNCTCCNAGACCCGTCCAGAAACCANTACCANTATGGGTNGGTGGCTCCTCGCTNAAAGCCATCGAACGCACNGCNCGNTGGGGAACGGGTTGGCAAGCNGGCATCGAATCGGCCGATCANGTAGCCCCCGTCATCAAANCNATCAAGGNAAAGGCCATCGNNATNGGNCGCNCGATTGATGAGGATCATTTTGGCGCCGGCTTTGGATTTCGGTTTGGTTCATCTGAGGAGCCNATCATTGCGCGCTACAACAAAGTTCTCTCCGNACGNATGGGCCAGGATCCNTCCAAGTNCACGGCTNTCGGCGGCGCCCNNGAAATCATGGCACTGCTCGATGAATTTCGGCAAGCGGGAGTCCACAAATTNGTATTGCGTCCCATCGCATCAGGGACCGANGACATGCTGGACCAAACNCGNCTNCTGGTGGAGAAAGTTCTGCCCAGCGTCGCCGCGCTCAATTANTACCGTCACACCTTTTGAGGCGCTTCGGTCGACTGCAGCATACGCTGTGCTTGTGCAACGTAGCCCCTATTCCACGTNGGACTNATCGTTAACTCGTTNATGCACACGTGTTCCGGGAGTTNGGCGATAAANGCCACCACGNCNCCGCAATCATCGGACTGGACCATTTGCGCNCTATCTTCGTCGCTNACGGGTATCGGNCGGTTATCGAGAATCGGCGTCGCGACCTCACCCGGACAAATCGCGCAAGCNCGCACGCCGTAAAGCCCTGCCTCCATGTTCAAACTTTCGTTCATCGCGTTCATCGCGTGTTTAGCCGCCGTGTATGCGGGTCCCGTGACAATGCTGACCTGACGACCGGCCCAAGAAGAAATATTGACGATTAGCCCACCACCATTATCAATCATGCTTGGCAAGACGGCCTTNGCACAGTAAAACGCACCATCCAAGTCGATGCGGATGACATCGTCCCAATCATCCAGTGAAACGTTGTGCCAATTACGTTTCTTGACGTTGATCCCCGCGCTAAGGACNAGCGTATCAATAGGCCCGTGTTGAGCCAAAATCCGAGAGGCAACGTCATTCACGGCATCGCGATCTGCCACGTTTAATGGCTCAACAACAACGTCGCCTTCAATTCCTTCCGCCACAGCTTCAAGCATTTCACGCCGCCGTCCGGACAACACCACCCGCATGCCGTGCCGCGCCAACGCCTTAGCTGATCCCTCGCCAATCCCGGTACCGGCACCGGTAATCCACGCGAGTTTGTCCTTGAGATTTCTCACTCTCACTCCTCCTTAGAAAAACGCCGCACGTTAGCATAGGATCTGGACATGGACCCGAAGAACTTCACCGAGACAGCCCTCGACAACATCCGTCGCGACGGGTTTACAGTCATTAAAGACGCCTTGGTGCCAGAGGTAAGATCTGCAATTCGCCTCGGACTCGATCCGTGGCTTCAAGGCACTCAAATGGGTCGAAACGATTTTGAGGGGATTCGATCGGAGCGTGTCTACGCACTGCTCGCAAAAGTGCCCGAAATCGCCGCCATGGTCGAGCACCGAGAAACTCTGGCGATCGTCGATGCACTACTCCCAAAGAATCATCTTCTTTCGGCGGCTCTCGCCATCAATTTGCATCCAGGCGAAACCCCCCAACGTTTTCATATCGACGACGGCGGAAACGCGCTCCCTATTCCTCAACCGCGTGCCATGCTGGGGGTCAGTACGATGTGGGCGTTGGATGATTTCACCTCCGAAAACGGGGCGACCGAAGTCATCCCTGGGAGTCACCACTGGTCGGAAGATCGCAAACCTCAAGAACGCGGGAGCACGGCGATCAATATGCCAGCGGGCGCGGTCCTAATATTCGCCGGTAATCTGTTCCACCGCGGAGGCGCCAACCGATCCGCTCAACATCGACTTGGTATCACAATCCAATATTGCGATCCGAACATGAGACAGCTCGAAAACATGTCGCTCGCGGTCCCTCCGGCAACAGCAGCTTTATTTAGCACCAGAATCCAAGCGTTATTGGGTTATAGCGTCATCGATCCCGGATTTAAGGGATCCGTTAACGGACGGCATCCAAAGGCCCTGATCGACCCCAACTACAGAGGCCGTAAGTACCGCGACGAACTACCGCCTAGTTAGCCTGATCAACCATTCGGGTTTCTGTTCACACCATGCTCGCTAGAAAGTCCAAAGTACGGTCGAAGGCGCCCTCCTCCACTCCCATGATTGCAGCGTTGAAATCCGTGACGCCAGCGTTTCGGTAGCGGTCGATCTCACCACGGAGCGCGTTCTCATCACCCACGATGGCGATGTCGGCGGGGCCGTCGACACCTTCCCGGTCGAGCATCGCTCGATAAGATGGCAACTGCCCGTACATGGCCAATCCGCCTGCAATACGCTGTCGTACCTCTTCAACGTTACGCGTGAGAATGACGGGTACACCCCCCACCACTCGCGGCGAAGGACGCCCCGCCTCGTCAGCAGCTCGGCTGATCCGGGCAACGATGTGATTTTCCATGGTTTTAGGACCAACCATCCAAGTATTGGTCCCGTCAGTATGTTCGCCAGCGATCTTGAGCATCAACGGTCCTAACGCAGCAACCACCGTCGGCACTGGGTCTGCCCCGGGGATTGATATTTGCAATCCACCCACATTGTATTGCTCACCTTGATGGGTGACAGACTCCCCCGACAACAGGGGCATAAGTACCTCAAGGTATTCGCGCATATGAGCCGCGGGACGATCGTAGGAGAATCCAAGCATGTTCTCGATGACGACTTTGTGCGAAAGACCAATACCTAACGTGAAACGATTCCCCGTCGCCGCCGCGGCCGTCATCGCCTGTTGCGCAAGCGCCGTTGGGTGGCGGGGATACGTTGGCGTAACCGCCGTCCCCAGACCGATCCGCTGCGTTTCTCGACCCACAATCGATAGCGTCGATATTGCGTCGAAACCGAAAATATTGGCCATCCAAACGTTATGTAATCCCTTCGCCTCGACGTTCTGCGCGAAGTTCACCACGCCGTCAATGGTATTAGCGGCCCCGTCCGCGCCGATCATGACACCAATTTGCATATCGCCCCCTTGGATTGTGTGAACCGCCATCCTGTCGTGTGATTCAGGCTGATTCAAGACTTTTCAGCAACCATGTCGCGACTAACACTGGGGTATCACTCGTATGTACGCATGGGTCTAGCATCAACAAAGCGAAAAAGCAGATAATTCCGCGCTTTCTCAACTAGGGTAAATACGTTGGCAAACGAAACCATCGCGATCCTCGGAGGTACCGGTGATCTCGGGACCGGCCTTGCTATTCGCTGGTCGAAGGCAGGTTACAAAATTGTTATCGGCTCACGCACCCTAACGAAGGCACAGGCTGCTGTTGCCGACCTTGAAAAGATCAGCCCTACGACACCGGCCGCCGCCATGGAGAATGCGGACGCAGCAGCCGAGGGCGACATCGTCGTGCTCACGGTACCGGCGGAACATCAGATATCGACTCTGGAAACGGTTAAGTCTGGCCTTCTTGGCAAGATCTTGATCGATGTGACCGTACCCCTGGTACCGCCCAGAGTGGGTACGGTACAACTCCCGCCAGAAGGCAGCGCCGGTAAACGAGCACAAGACTTCCTCGGTGACGATGTCCAAGTCGTGACTGCGTTCCAAAACGTGGCGGCGCACTTGCTGAAAGAGGACGTCACGATCGAATGCGATGTTCTTGTGGCCGGTAATAAACGTTCGGCTCGAGACAAAGTGATTCAACTCGCGCAACAAGCAGGTATGACAGGATGGCACGCCGGGCCCATCGAAAACTCAGCCGCGGCAGAGGCCTTGACCAGTGTCCTCATCCAAATCAATCGACGTCACGACATTGCGCACTCCGGTCTTCAAATCGTCGGGCAATCGGAGCATTAAATTCATGGAAATGCGCGTGCTACCGGTTAAAGGGCTCCCCATGATCCAAGAGGGCGATGACCTGGCACAACTGATAACAAACCAACTTCGCGACAATCAACAGCCTCTTGAACACGGCGACGTGGTCGTCATCGCTCAAAAGATCGTTTCTAAGGCGGAAGGTCGTCTGGTATCGCTCGCGTCCGTCACACCTTCAGAGGAGGCCATTAATCTCGCCACTGAAACCGAGAAGGACCCACGCCTCGTGGAAGTTATCCTGCGCGAATCAGAAGCCGTCGTCCGCCACAAACCCGGCGTAATGATTATGCGGCATCGACTCGGACACGTCGGTGCTCACGCGGGCGTCGATCAATCGAACATTGACCATGGCGACGGTGACGCAGCCCTGCTCTTGCCCCGCGACCCTGATGCCAGTGCCAAGAGCCTTCGCGATGCAATTCGCCATCGCTTGGGCAAAGAGATCGGCGTGCTTATCTCAGATTCTGGCAATCGACCTTGGCGCCTAGGGACGACCGGTATTGCGATTGGCGCTTCAGGGTTTACCGTGCTCGACGATCATCGCGGTGGAACCGACCTATACGGTCGCGAATTAAAAGTAACGCTCATTAACCGAGCAGACAGCATTGCAACTGCTGCGACATTAATCATGGGTGAAACAACGGAGCAAATCCCTGTAGCCATCGTTCGCGGATTCGATTACGAACCCAGTGACCAAACCGCTGCGATGATCAACCGACCCATCGAAGAGGACCTATTTCTTTGAAATATCTGGCGCTCACTGGTGGCGTCGGTGGTGCCAAGTTAGCACTCGGTCTATCACATGTAGTTGGAGCCGATGAACTGGCTTTTGTGGTAAATACCGGCGACGACTTCAACCATCTCGGTTTCCATATTTCACCAGACGTCGATACGTTGACCTATACGCTCGCCGGGAAATCCAACCAGGACACTGGCTGGGGCACTCAAAACGAAAGTTGGCACTTTATGGACGCACTCAAGGATCTTGACGAGCCGACTTGGTTTCGCCTCGGTGATCGCGATCTGGCACTGCACGTTTATCGTCGTGAACGACTCGCGGCAGGCTTAACCCTTACAGAAACCACGCGCGAAATCGCCACCAAGCTCGGAATACGTCACGAAATCCTTCCAATGAGCGATGACCCAGTGCAGACCTTCGTCAATACATCCAACGGCGC
>PBGU01000056.1 GCA_002719135.1 Gammaproteobacteria bacterium | reverse complement strand
CGATGCTTGTTACTCGGCAATTCCAGCAAACTGGAAAATAACTAGAGATATTTAGATACTGGCTCCATTAACGGGAACGGGCCCCTAAACTCGTTGCGATAACTCGTCGCGAGCTCTATAAATCCGGCATAGAACGTAAGAAGACGATGCGAGCCAGGTCAGAAGAGAAACAAACGCGCGAATGGATCGAATTCGTGTTGAAAGCCACCATCCTTAGTTTTAGCTCGTTCCTCATTTCTTGTTCCGATCCATTCGTCACCGTTGACACGAAAGACATTGATGCGGATCTCGCTGAACTCCTACACGACACGCTAAGCAAAGCAAAATCGTTGCCCAATTCCGGCGCGATACGAGGCCAGTTGGCAATGACCTACGATGTAAACGGGTTTCCAGATGCCGCGTTGGCCACGTACAAGCAAGCCGAGAAACTCGATCCGGGCACATTTGCATGGCCCTACTTTCAAGCCATGTTGTTGGCTAAAAGCAATGAACCAGAAAACGCCATTGCCGCTATGCAGCGAGCCATTTCCCTCGATCCAAAGTATGTACCAGCGTGGTTGCTCGAAGGCACATGGTTCATCGACCTGGAGCGCCTCGGTGACGCAAAAAACGCTTACGAAGAAGCTGCCCGTTTGGGCGCAGGATCGCCTGCAATCGCGGGCACGGCTCGGGTACTAATGCTCGAGGGACATCCCGCGGAGGCGGCCAAACTACTCGAGCCCTTGAGCGAAGCGATGCAGCATCCCCACCTTTATCGCATGTTGGGTACAGCGTACCGGGCCCTCGGTCGTACCGACGATGCGCGGATAGCGTTCGCTCGAGGCCGACAGGATGAACCGCTTCGATGGCGTGATCCCATCCAGAGCCAAAAGGTCGATTACATTGGTGGCTTCGGGGGTCGCCTTATACATGCCGAAAACGCGCTCAAAGCTGGTGCCTATGAAGATGCGCTGGCGTTGTTGGAGCAACTGCGAGAAATTCGCCCAGACGACCCAGCCCTTCTTAGTCATTTAAGTCTTGCGTATTTACGTACCGGCGATCCCGAAAAAGCGCTACGAACTATTCTCGAGGGGTTCGAACTGCACCCCGAGTATTACTACTTCCATGTCAATGTTGCCGGGTTATACCGCGAGCAACGAAAAATCGATGACGCTCTCAGACACCTCAAACGAGCGATTGAAATCAACCCAAAGCAAGCCGAAGGACATGAACAGCTCGGGCGTATGTTGATGCAACAAGGCCACTACGACGAAGCGCTCGCCTCTCTCGAAACAGCAATCAACCAAGGTGTGAATGATCCGGTTGCTGCTTTGCATAGTAGTGGGCTCATCGAAGGAGCGCGCAAAAATTGGACAGCGGCTATCCATTACTTTGAACGAGCGGTCGAAATCGATATCTCGTTTACCATGGGCCATATCTATCTTGGCCGTTGCCTTGCCGAGGTCAAGCGGTTCGATGAGGCGAGAAGGGCCCTTGATTGGGCCGAAAAACTAGGAACTCATCCGGACGAGGTCGCATCGGCACGTATGCGCCTGAGCGTCCTGGATGCGGCTTGAGACTCGCAAGTCCGATGGCCCTCAAGCCCCGTCCTGATCGGTTTTCATTCCATTCTCGACTGGCGTACTGGGGACTAACGGCCCTCTTAATACTGCTGGCAGCCTGTTCAGAACGACCAGCTGTAACCGTTGACGGGAGCAGCACGGCCTGGTTCAGCGAAGAAGCCGCCTCCCGAGGAATCACGTTTCGACATCAAACAGGATTCGCCGGCCGACACTTACTCCCCGAAATCGTGGGAAGCGGAGCGGCGCTCGTCGATGTTGACGGAGACGGCGACCTCGACGCTTATTTTGTGCAAAGCGGCACGCTCTACGATCTCGAGCAAGGTCACGAACAGCCCGCCAATCGTCTCTATATCAATCAGGGCGATGGTCGGTTTGAGGAGGCAAAAGGCGCCCACGGTGCCAATGACCGGGGTTATGGCATGGGCGTCGCCGCCGGGGATTACGACAACGACGGAGATATAGATCTATTCGTCACCAACGTCGGCCCGAACGCTCTATTTCGTAACGATGGCCGCGGGCACTTTGAAAACGTTTCAGCCCAAGCCGGACTTGATGATCCGGGTTGGGGCACCGCGGCCGTATTCGTCGACCTCGATGGGGATAGAGACCTGGATCTTTTTCATGCGAATTACATCAATTGGTCCCCGGTTACCGAACTCCAGTGTTTTATTAGCGGGGTGCCCACGTATTGCCCCCCGCAAAACTATCAATCTTCGGCGGTCGATCGTCTTTTCCGCAATAACGGCGACGGCAGTTTCTCGGACATAAGTCTCGACGTTGGACTAAACCGTGCTTTTGGAAACGGCTTTGGTGTCGTGACCGGTGATTTCGACCACGACGGAAACACCGACGTGTTCGTCGCAAACGACATGATGGTGAACCAACTGTGGCTCAACCGAGGCTCGTTTCAGTTTGATGAAGAAGCGATGCTACGTGGCGTCGCGGTGGACGAATACGGTGTCGCTAAAGCGGGCATGGGCGTGGCGTCAGGCGATGTCGATGATGACGGTGACATCGATCTCTTGGTCGTTAATCTCCAGGGACAGACCGACTCCTTTTTCCGCAACGAGGGAACCTACTTTGCCGATGCCACGTCAGCACTCGGCCTTGCTTCGCCCAGCCGTCGTTACACCCGATGGGGCGTTGTCCTGGCCGACTTCGATAACGACGGACAACTTGATTTATACGAGGCGAACGGTCGGGTCGATCCATCCACTGCCCACACCAGCGACCTTCGAGCGGAACCCAATGTGCTTTTCCGGGGTACTTCGAACGGTAGGTTCGTAGAAATCAACCCCAAAGGCGGTACGAGAGAACCATTGATACACAGCAGTCGTGGTACTGCGGTCGGTGACATAGACAACGACGGCGGTCTTGATTTGCTCGTCGTGAATCGGGATGGCCCAGCCTACTTGCTCATGAATCGCTTATCGGAACGCGGGAATTGGATACGGTTTAAGGTCTTATTGCGCGAAGGACGCGATGCTCACGGGGCCTTGGTCACCGCCATCGTCGGATCCAAGAAACTCACCCGTCGGGTTCAACCGGAGGGTAGCTATCTTGATTCCAACGATCCCCGCGTTCACTTTGGTTTGAGCACCCAATCCCGAATCCGCGACATCGAAGTGCTATGGCCGAGTGGCAAGACTGAAGCATTCGGCGACTTTGAGGCTGGACGCACGGTCTACCTGCGTGAGGGAGAAGGAACCATTCTTCGTTCAATCGACGCATTGAAACAAGTTACGCCTTGACGCGCCCATGAAGTCGCCATTTTTCTTTCGCGCCATCTTGTTGATCTCGCTCCTGTATGCGCCGAGTCACCGCGCAGAATTTCTCGAAATGGCGACGGATGCCGGACTCGATTTTAAGCACGAGAACGGCAACGAAGGTGAACTTTGGACGGTGGAAATCGTCGGGGCCGGCGTGGGTATTCTTGACTTCGATAACGACGGTCGTCTGGATATCTGGGCAGTGCAGGGCGGGCCTCTGCGAACCGCAGATTCAGTCAGAACTGGAGATCGTCTGTTTCGCAATGTAACTACCAGTGAAAACCTGCTCTTTGAAGATGTCACCGAGATTTCAGGGGTTCAAGCGACGGGCTATGGCATGGGAATCGCCAGCGCCGACATTGATAACGATGGCGACACCGATGTATTTCTCGCGAACTTCGGCGCAAACCAACTTTTTGAAAACGTGGGTAACGGACGATTTGTGGATATCACAGAAAAAGCTGGACTTGCCGGCGGCGAATGGTCAATAGGCGCCAGTTTTGCCGATATCGACGCCGATGGGCTACTCGATCTTTACGTAGTCAACTATCTACAGTTTGCGCTTGAAGAGGGCAAGGTCTGTCGAAATTACTCTTCAAGGACGACTTACTGTGGACCACAAAACTACGCACCATCAACGGATCAACTCTACCGAAACTTAGGCAACGGCCACTTCGAAAACGTAACTGAATTATCTGGAATAGGGCAGTCATCGGGGCGCGGAATGGGCGTTGTAGCACGGGACTTTAACGGCGACGGACGCATCGACTTCTTCGTCGCGAACGACGCCGGAGAGAATTTTCTTTGGCTTAATCAGGACGCCGGTCGCTTTGAGGACAAGGCGCTATTGTCCGGCGCAGCACTCAATGTCTACGGGATCGCTGAAGCCAGCATGGGCGTTGCAGTAGCCGATTACGACCGGGATGGCGATCTGGACGTGTTTCTTACGCACGACGTAAAAGAGAGCAACACGCTTTATGTAAACGATGGCTGCGGTTGGTTCGACGACCAATCGAGCGTATCGGGCCTCGCAACGTCGAGCATTCCTTTTACCGGTTTTGGTAATGGCTGGATCGATATCGACGGCGATAGTGACCTCGACCTATTTAGTGCAAATGGCGCCGTCACCATCATCGAATCACAGCGCACGGCGGGATTTGAACCGCCACTTCGTCAACGTAATCAGCTCTGGCGTAACGACGGCCTCGGGATGTTCCACGAAGTCGTCTCAGAAGTAGCATTTAATCGTTTGGACGTCAGTCGTGGTGCCGCCTTCGGCGATCTGGACAACGACGGCGACACAGACATCGTCGTCACAAACAACAACGGTCTAGCAACGCTGTTCCGCAATGACGCTCATTCTTCCAACTGGCTCGGCGTCGATTTATTCAATACCGACGCGCATCGCCACGCCATAGGAGCAAGTGCTTGGCGCGAAGCAAATGCGCGTGAAGTTCGATACGTGGCGACAGACGGGGGTTATGCGTCCGCCCACGATCACCGGCTTAGGTTCAGCTTGCCAAACGATCCATCCGACCAATTTGTCCACGTTCGTTGGGCGGATGGTCGCATCGAACGCTATGGCCCATTGGCACCAAACCGATACCATCTCCTGTCGTCATCAACATCCGACGACAAACCACCTCACTCCAACAGAAGAACCGCGCCCGAGCCAAAGGCCGCCGCCGCACGTTGCGTTCGAAACGCCGCTCGGACCGATTAAATTTGATCAGAAAAGCCGCGTAAAACTCGCACCACTCAGGCGATTATTGACCGCGTTGTTATAGATCGAGCCAAACGTATACTTCAGGCTCAACCCCACCTTGGTTTCAAATTCCGTGTCCAATGCGCGTCGGCCTAGAAGCACTTCTTCGTCCGTCGTTCCCCCTGCAGCGAGGTAAATTTGATCGCGAACCCGCGACGCTTCAGCCCAGAAGTTTATATCGAGTCCACGAACGATCCGATAATCGACATCGCCCTTGATCGATATCCGATACAAATCCATATCGTCAAGGAAATGGGACGCTTTGATATCGACGCCTATGTCCCCCCAACGTTGCTCGAGGTCGTATTCAATAAAAAGTCCTTGGTCGGCCCTGAATTCCTCGAGCTCGCCTAAAATAGTTTGCGTTTCATAATTCAATTGGGTCGCCCCCGCAAAATACCCGAACGTAAGGGAGCGCTCCGCATACTGGGAATAAGGGTAAAGGTTGTATTCAAGCGCGCCCGCCACCCGAGCTGCACGGTCGAGATTCCGGTAACTCGACCGTTCACCACGTGCACCCAGTCCGATGCCCCAGTGTTCCCCCAACGACTTGATTCCCCAAGCACTTAAGTTCGAGCGGCGGCTGACATCTTTTAGGGTGGACCCACTATCGAATTCGAAGTTCCGTTCCATTCGACTGTGAGAGGTACCCATACCCAAACGCCAATTTTCAGTCGTTCGACTTGCATAAAAGGAGCCCCTGACATCCGTATCGTCGCGGCGTTCCTGCCGATCGACTTGGCCACGAACCTCACTACGGAACACCCAGTAATTCCAAGGATCGTCCGTCGGCTGGGCCCCAAGCGATGTCAAGCGGGGGGTTTCCGTCGACTCGGCCAAGTAGGAAACCTTAAGTGACTCGCCAGCCGGCGTTTGCAGAACATAAGGAACCAACCCCAACTTGAGCAACCGGGCAAAGCCACGACGACGCTCATCGTCCGTGTCGGTGTCGCTCGTGTAGTAGCGAAGTTGTTGATCAAGTCCGCTAAATGTTTCGAATCCGTAAAACATGAGTGTGTACTCGCGACCCGAGGCGCTTCGTTCTCGAGTCACCATCACGTGCACCTGGGCATCAAGTCGATCCCGGATATAGTTGATGTAGGGTATTTCGCCCCGTATGAACGTCATATCGCAGCCGTAGTCGCAATCAAGAAATACGCGCAACGCGGCCGTTCCCAGTTCGCGTACCGTAGATTCGTCAGAATTCGCCGCGATCGTTGTTCCAAAGAACCCTACGCCCAGAGTCAAATAGGCCGACAACCCAAAGTGGGCTAGAACGGATATCAGGCGCAGTTCAGGGACTTTCCTACTCTTAGAAGATCGTTTAATCAAACTATAGGTCGTCGTCGTCCGGTTCTTCCGGCGTCGGGGTGTTCCGCGGAAGCCCTCGTTCGCCACCGGTCCCGCCGCCGGTATCACCAGACAACTCTGCCGCGACGCGACTGTCTTGGAACTGCAACTCATGTAACGTGTAATAGATCCCTTCCAACGCCATGAGTTCCTCGTGAGAACCGTATTCACGAACCTCACCATGATGAAGCACCAGCACTTTGTCGCATTCCCGAATCGTTTGTAGGCGATGTGCTATCACAATAGATGTACGCCCCTCCATGACTCGGTGCAGCGCTTCTTGAATGACCAGTTCGGTGGCGGTATCGATACTCGCCGTGGCTTCATCCAAAACCAGAATCTCGGGGTCCGCAGCTAAAACGCGTGCAAAAGCCAGCAACTGCCGCTGGCCCTGAGACAAATTGAGTCCGCGTTCGGACAGAAGCGTGTCGTAACCCTGCGGCAACGCGCGAATGAACGGATCGGCATTCACGATGCGCGCTGCTTCCATAGCATCCTCGCTGCTAATACCAGGGCTGTTGAGTGTGATGTTGTCGAGCACAGTGCCCGAAAAGATATGAAAGTCCTGCAAAACGATGCCAACCCGGTGCCTCAGATCCACCGACGCAATGTGATTGACATCNACGTCGTCGAGAAAAACCTTGCCATCGTCAAAGTCATAGAAACGTGCAAGAAGCTTAATCAGCGTGCTCTTGCCGGAACCCGTCGGCCCTACTATCGCGAGTTTTTCGCCAGCCTTTACGGTGAACGAAACGTCATGGATGACTTCTTCACCCATGTAATAGGAAAACGACATATTTCGAAACTCAAGCCGTCCATGGACGTTATCCGGTAGCGACACTGGGTTATCTGGCTCCTTAATACTCTCGTCCCAATCGATGGCCTGAAAAATTCGCTCCCCCGANGCCATCGCTCGAAANAGCGAATTGAACTGGTANCCCACCGCTTGTACCGGNCCAATCATCATNCCNATGAGTTGCGTAAAGACGACCACCGACCCNAGNGAAATCGNNTCTTGAATCACTTCGCCNCCACCCACCCAAATGATGACNCCGGTCGCCACCGTGATNAGGCTGTTATTGAAGGCGTTGTANACCGTTTCTAANTTCATCGCATGAAACTGGTAATCGCGGTGTGANGCATTNCGTTCGCCGAATTGCTCNGTGTTCAGCCTNTCGCGGCGAGACAGTTGAACGACCTCCATGCCAATCAAGTTTTCTTGCATGTATTGGTTGATGCTGGAAACCGCATTGCGCACATTCCGATAGGTATTTCCAAGCACCTTTCGAAATAGCGATGTTGCAACGGCAACAACGGGAATGAATNCCATCGTGTAGAGGGTTAGCTCTGGACTGATCGCCCACATCAAAAAGAGCGCCAGAAAAAAAGGAATAAAGTCACCCACCAGCTCCAGCACGCCAGTCAATAGTTCGATGAGATTTTCNACGTCATTGGTCAANCGCGTCATGACCCTACCTACCGANACATGGTCNTAGAAGGACATCGGTTTGGTTTCGAGTTTACGAAAGAGCTCGCTCCGTAAGTCCCGTAACGCTTGTAAGGTGGAACGAGCAAGCAGCAATCGATGCCCGTATGACGCCAATGAGGAGACCAACACCAGCAACGCGTACACGAACACCGCCGACATAAGCGGCGAGGCACCCGTCCAATCGGCGACTCCGTANACGAACTCGCCCATGCCGTAGTCCGGCAGTTCGTTGGATTTAGGATTGGGTAGCAAGATTGTGTCGATAATGACGCGTCCGTTAACGATCGGTTGCAATACGGCTANTGCAGCAGACGCGAGTGTTAAGACGATGCTGATGGAGAGCGTGAAACGATACGGCTTGAGCCACGCGAGCAGACGCACGAACATGTTGACGTTAAGTGCCTTGTGGGTCAGTTCTGCATCGAAAGCGGAATAGTCTCGAGAGGGTGTTGCGGGCTGTACATCGACTTGTGTATTCACCCGTTTACCACCCGAACGTCGATATCAAGGTTCCTCAGCAACGCGGCCTTGCGCTGTCGATCCTGGTCTTGATTGCTCTGCACGGCCTCTAAATCTGCGTAGTAACCACCTTTCGCGATGAGCTCGGCATGCGTTCCCGACTCCAAAATTNGACCGCNTTCCATNACNAANATACGATCTGCGTGCCTTGCGGTGGACACTCGGTGGGAAATGAGAAGGGTCGTGCGGCCCTGACGAACCTCTTTTAGACGACCGAGGATGCGCTCTTCCGTCCGCGTGTCCACGCTCGAAAAACAATCATCCATCGCAAGTATCCGGGCATCTCGGATGAGGCCCCGAGCCAGGGTCGCCCGTTGTTTCTGACCTCCCGATAACGTAATCCCTCGTTCACCGACCATGGTTTCCATTCCGTCCGGGAATTCCTCGATCGCATCAAGGAGTTCGGCAAGTTGAGCCGCGTGCTCGATCGGTGGCAATTCGCGATCGGGTTCGTCGTACGTCAAGTTGTTACGAATNGTGAGNGAAAANAGGAACGGATCTTGCGGGATCAATGCAACTTGCGAACGAAGTTGTTGTAACGAGTATCGCCGAACATCTTCACCGTCAATCAATANCATCCCCGGTCCTGGATCATTCATGCGGACCAGTGATCGCAAAACCGTCGATTTGCCGCAGCCCACCCGTCCGAGAAACGCNACGGTTTCTCCAGCTTCCACGGTCAACGAAATATCGTGAACCGCCTCTTCTTCGGCTCCCGGATACGCATAAGAAAAATGGCGGAATTCAACACGACCTTGGATCTCGCTGCTCGCGGTGGCGTGCGGGTCGTCTTCAATCTCCGGTTCATAATCCAGCACTTCATACAACCGTTCGGTAGCCGCCGCTGCGCTGGTAATCGTCGAAAGCCAACCTCCAACTTGACCGATCGGCCCGGTCACCATGTACATGTACGCGAAAAACGCAGTGTACGTTCCCACCGTAATCACCTTGTCAACGACAAGTTGACCGCCATACCCGAGTATGAGGAGCGTCGAAAAAATCGAGACAAACGGCATGACTAAATTCATCTTCGCTCGGTATTTAGTGCTCCGATAGACCAAACTGGCATAGCGAGTACCCAGGTCGTCGAACCGACCGATTTCCTGTTGTTCCTGCGCCATGGCCTGGACCGTCCGAATACCGTTGAGATTTTCAGATGTAAACGACGTTACGTCATCCATGGCCTGGCGCCGTTCTCTTACCATAGGGAAAAGCCGACGGGACATCGTGACGCCGATATATGCCACGAGGGGCGTTGGCAGCAACACCAACGCGGTCAGTGTTGGCGACAAATACAACATAAATGACAAACCGACGACGATCGAAAAAACNAGCGTGAGTACTTGAACCCACCCAAATGCAATCACTCTCCGAACCATGGCAATGTCGCCCGACGACCTCGACATAACATCGCCGGTCCCAAACCGATTGAAAAACGTTGAGCCCATTCGTTGCACGTGGCTGAAAAAGCGTTTNCGAATATCGTACGACGAGCTGATCGCAACTCGTTGCAACATCCGACTTGAGTACACCGAAATGAAGGAGCGGACCAAAGCCACCGCAAGAATGCCCAACACGGGTATCAAGATATCGGGGTCCTTAATCGCTAATGAATCGATCGCAGTCCTCATAAACATGGGCATGGCTGCTCCACANATTTGAATCGCAATCAAGCCAGTGATACCAAGNGCGATCTTCACGCGGTACTGATAGGCGTATGGAAACAGCCGTTTTAGGTGTGCCAGATGCTTGAGGGACGGACGTGCTCGCTCTATCCGTTGCCGCCTATATACAGGAGGTGTGTATTGACCGAACTGCGCCATAAACCCGAAAAAATCCTTNTGGAGCTTTAACCAGTGACGCCATNTCTTACGNACCCGCCAAGACAGTTTCGTGTCACCGTCCCTGACGNCTGCAATGCCAGTGCGTCATTGAGGNACGTGCGGAACAACGGTCGCGGAAAGTTTTGGCGCCTTCACCCCNTTAACAAGGCGACTTCAGCTCTGGTCTGGACCCCGATCCCCAGACCTTTCATCTTAGCATAGCTNNCTATTCGGTTGGGCCGGGAGCCGGCGATACAAGGCGNTAATGCTTGTCGNTTAGATCACGAAGTAAAAAATCGTTGTGATCACCATACGACTTNGTCGCCTAACAGCNTGGGNATTTGGTGGCCAGGGGCAGAATCGAACTGCCGACACGAGGATTTTCAGTCCACTGCTCTACCGACTGAGCTACCTGGCCCTCNACCAACTCTTACAATAGGAACGGACGNGANCGCGGTATTGTAAGCGCGCACCCCTAGCCGTCAACTTAACGACAAAAGCATCGATCGGGCCCATATAAGAAANGCGCCGACTNGAAAANAAATTCGTCTATAAAAAGCCTTGCAATCCATACAACCTTCATTAGAATCCGCGCCCCTATGAGACAGATGCCACGACATACGAGTCANTCNCGACAGGTGATCCATCNANGGATAACAGCCTGTNGGGGTTNTTTGCTTTAGTNGTTGCNCCGTTGTCTCTCGGTGNAACGCCGGCGAGATAACGACCTCCCCCTCTCCCCCTAATCGTTACTCGTCGGCGTTCACCGCCCTTTCNATCGATGTGCCACGNCTCTTGTGGGCTCTATGNCNGACTCCCTTCATNGATTAAAGCTGGNGTCGCTCGCTGCAGCCGCCGTCGACAATGTCGAGCGTCTTAGCNCGTTTCGCTCTGAATTAAGCTTTCCAAATCGNCNAGCGTGTACGCGCCAACTTCTAATCTCTCGCGCGCCATGCGATTGCCNACCTGCTGGACGACNGCATTCGCGGGTGTTTCAACGCCATGTAGACGCCCCAGCTGNACGATTTCGCCGTTCAGGTAGTCAGCTTCAATGTCTCCCGTACCACGCATGACACTCTGCATCGAGGAACCACCATTTCGCTCAAATCCGGGGACGGCAGCCCCCTGAATTCCNCGACGTCGNTCCCGCGTTTCTTCCGGCAAAGCACAGTCGATCCCTGCAGCCGCATAACAAGTCAAAGCTTCNTTGCGCAACTGCCTCGCGATATCGGCCGATCCCTCNCCACACGCGGCTTGGACNGCGTTATTGAGGTTGTTTAGGAGCTTCGCGTATTTCTGACGCATGATATGAGGGTCCGGTATCGCGCTAAAACCTGATGTATTCAGGGCATCCGTTACTTCGCCAATCGTCGTATCTATGGAATTCGGATACCGACCCGCATCCAACACGCCTGCACTATCTTCGGCAAAATTAACGACTTCCCCAGGCTCTAAGTGCTCTGCCGGTAAGAGGACTACCATCCCGTAAACATTCGCGAAACGACGCAATGCCATGCGCTCGTTTGCGACTCCGTTCTGGCAGCAAATGACNGGNACATTCGNTNGNCCGGACTGGNTCAGATCCCTAAGCGCCGATTCAGTATGCTGACTTTTCATGCAAAGAATCACGACATCGCGTTCGTCGAGATTGGCTTCCTGCGGATGTCCGACAGCTGGTATCGGTAGCCGTTCATCGATGGTCGCAGAAACAAACCGCAGCCCGCGTTCTTTAATGGCCGCTAAATGCGGTCCGCGGGCGATCAACAGGACATCGCGACCGTGCTTAAAGAGTCGAGCACCAATGGTGCCACCGATACCGCCGGCCCCATAAATCACAAAACGCATTCGAATCCTTTAGACCTCTATTAAGCTAATTTTTTCGATGTCCTGGGTCTTCTTGATCAAGAAAACACCGTCCATCGGCGCGAGACCCGGAGAGACGTCGTTGCCGGCCGGTCGTACCATGAATCCGTTCTGTATCGCGGCCCTTTTTAAGCTCATCCCGTTGCATCCACTCGAAACGCGTCAACGTAGCGTCCAGCATCGCGTTGGCGCCGGTACTCCCACTCCCATGGAGATTCACGCAAACGAATCGGACCATTACGAACGTCAATGCCCATATCGGACGCGGCTGGGTAGTGACTGTAAATCATCACGCGCCTCGATCCATTTGAGGTGTTAGGCGTTGAGGTATGAATCAGCTGACTATGGAAAAACATCACCGAACCGGCTGGAGCATGAATAGGCACAGCATCGTCCGGGTATACCGTACCTTCCGGGACCTCTAACCCGTTACGGACCCGATCATGTTCGACGTGTTGACGATGCGAGCCCGGGAATACCTGGATGGGTCCGTTGTCATGATGCGACTCATCAATCGTCAAGGCGGACGAAATTATAGACGATGGGTAACCGTTCATTTTGTAATACGCCCAATCGTTGTGGATTGGAAACCGATCGTCGTCTGGCGGAACGCGAAAGTCATATCCATCGGAAACGGGCTGTTTATAGTTGAGTTTCTCTTCCATCAGGACGGGCGTATCACCCATAAATTGTTCCATGGGTCCGAGTAGGCGTGCGTCATTTGAAAATTCAGCTAGCACCAACGAAAGATCGATAATGGGCTGAATCTTTCTCACAATCATTTGCCTCGACGCCGTCTGACGTATATCGAGCCGGCCACTCTGACGGTCATTGCACAACGAAGAATTAATCACGAGCTCCAATATAAAGTCCGCCTCTTCGCCCATGCGCCGCACTTCGTCCGAATCAAAAACCGACGGCATGACAAGGTAGCCATCGCGTTGAAACGCTTCGAGCATTGCTCTGCTAACAGTCACTTTGCCAAACCTACCTGTTCTCGCCCGTGTCCGTAGTCAACATCCCCATACGAGCACCAGCTTATCCGGAATCAGCCATCTTAGGAGCTCCCTAGCTAGCAGGCAAAACGCGACAAACATATCTATTGGATGGTTGATCGCCCAAGCACAGGGTATCCCTCTCGGGCGGTGTAACGTTTCTGCTCGATCTTCAGTCTCTTCCCCCATGCGTGTATCTTGCTGCGCTGGTCTTACGAGCTAGAGCCCGAGGGGGATTCCAAGTGACGATCGGTAAATTACTTATCGCGAACCGTGGCGAAATCGCCGTACGTGTTCAACGCACGGCGCACGAGATGGGGATCACTACGGTAAGTGTGTTTCCAGACGACGATAAAGACGCCTTGCACGCATTGACGTCTGACACACCCGTACGATTAGAGGGCACCGGCGCAGCGGCTTACCTCGACATTGAACAGATCGTTGGCATCGCCAAACAAAACAATTGCGATGCTGTTCATCCCGGTTACGGTTTTCTCGCAGAGAACCATCAATTTGCCCGCGCTTGCCACGAAGCGAACATCATTTTCGTGGGACCCAATCCCGACACCCTCGAGCTTTTCGGAGACAAATTACGAGCTAGGGAATTGGCACAGACAAACGATATTCCCGTATTGCCTGCCTCCGACATCATTGGTGAACTTACGACCGCCACCGAGTTTTTTGAGTCCATTCAGCCCGATCACAGCATGATGCTCAAGGCCGTCTCGGGTGGTGGTGGCAGGGGCTTGCGGACTATTAGGAATGTAGCGGAAATCGAAGATGCATTGAACCGCGGGTCGTTGGAGGCGAATGCAGCTTTTGGTTCCGGCGACATGTACGCCGAACTCATGGTTGATCGAGCATTGCACATTGAAGTCCAAATCGTCGGCGATCAAGCCGGGAATATTCGTCACCTGGGTGAGCGTGATTGCAGTCTCCAACGTCTACATCAAAAGGTCGTCGAGGTAACTCCTTCACCGCAACTTCCACAAGCTTTACGAAAATTGATTCACGAAGCCGCTGTCCAACTCGCCTCATTGGCGGAATACGACAACGTCGGCACCTTCGAGTTTTTAGTCGACGGATCGGAACTCAACGACAATGCCGCCTTTTANTTTATCGANGCGAANCCGCGGCTACAGGTCGAACACACNGTNACGGAGGAGGTAACCGGCNTNGATCTGGTCCGNACCCANCTTGGATTAGCATCNGGGCAAACGCTTGANTCATTGGGACTGGCNTCGACTCCCTCGCCNAGGGGGTTTGCTATTCAACTCCGGGTAAANATGGAAACGTTAAAAANCGATGGNCTTACTTTGCCCCGTACCGGAANGCTCTCATCGTTTCGACCTCCTCANGGACCCGGTATTCGGGTCGACACNTTTGGCTACGAAGGNTACGAAACCAGCGGCCTCTANGATTCTTTATTGGCGAAGCTGGTTGTNCACAGTGGTCAAGGAGACTTCATCGACGCCGTTAACCGNGCACGCCGATCACTCCATGATTTTGTCATCAAGGGTGTTGATACCAATCTNGGNGTGCTCATGAACATNGTCGACGATCCGGACATCCAAANCGGANTGATGTACACGCGGTATGTCGAGGACNACCTNGAGCAATTNCTCGCCAATCGTGAACTGGCTGNCANCCCTGNTGNCCTGGGACCGAAGATTGCCCTAGCGGGCGCTCAGGTNGACGCCAACGACCCCCTNGCCGTATTNAGCCAAGGTCGCGAGCAGCGAGAACAAGAACGCGCNCAGGCNNCCGACCGCGTCGAATACGCGGAAGGGATTGTGCCCGTTCGNGCAGCGATGCAGTCCACTATCCTCTCGCTAACNGCNGCTCCCGGCGATGACGTCCTGGTCGGCCAGGAGATTGTCGTAGTTAACGCCATGAAAATGGAACATGTGTTTAAGGCCCCTGTCAGCGGGACGGTGCGCGAAGTGATGGTCTCAGAAGGCGACACTGTCCCCGAAGAATCGGTGTTTTTGACCATCGAGGAAGGAACGATCACGGGCGAGGCAGTGCAGGATCATGTTGAGTTAGATCTCGATATCCCACGGCCTGACCTCGCCGAAGTAATTCGTCGGAGAGCTCTGACCACCGACGAGTCACGCAAAAAACAGGTCGATAAACGCCACGGGCAGGAGGGGCGAACGGCAAGAGAGAATATCTATGATTTGGCCGACGAGGGCTCCTTCATCCAATACGGCTCGTTGGCGGTGGGACAGGCCCTCCACGGAAGCGTGGACGAGTTGCTCGACTATGCCCCTTCTGATGGACTTGTTATGGGATTGGGCCACGTCAATGGCGACCGATTTGACGAGTCCAAATCACGCTGCGTNTTGATGTCNTACGACTACTCGGTGCTTGCNGGATCTCAGGGNGGNATGAACCANAAGATGATGGATCGNATGTTCCAAACGGCCGNAAANCTNCAGTCNCCNCTTGTGCTTTTTACCGAGGGCGGNGGCGGTCGCGCNGGTGGCGGNAGTCGTAATGCCGTCCCNGGCAAAGGAGGGTCGCCACAGATTTCAGGTGGTGGTGGGTTAAATACACCNTCTTGGACNCTNCTTAGNAAGCTCAGCGGAAGGGTNCCCGTCNTCGGNGTGAACGCCGGTTTTTGTTTTGCCGGCAACGCCGTCTTGCTCGGNTGTTGNGACGTCATCATAGCNACCGAAAACTCNAGTATTGGGATTGGGGGCCCTGCCATGATTGAAGGNGGTGGTTTAGGCGTNTACAGCCCTGAGGAAGTTGGCCCAATNTCGGTACAGGTNCCCAGTGGTGTCGTNGACATTGCCGTCAAGGACGAGGCTGANGCNGTCCAAGTAACCAAGAAATATTTATCNTACTTTCAGGGNCCGGTNGATGNCTGGGAAGCCAACGATCAAAGGCTCCTCCGCCACGTCATCCCCGAAAANCGTCTGCGCGTTTACGANATTCGNCANNTCATCGACACCCTAGCTGANANGGACTCCGTGCTCGAATTACGTCCAAACTTTGGAACCGCGATGGTTACCNCGTTTATTCGTATCGANGGTCGACCAATTGGNGTAATCGCGAACAACCCCGCCGTTNTCTCTGGNGCAATNGATAGCGANGCCGCCGACAAAGCAGCGCGGTTTATGAAGATGTGCGACGCGTTCCAAATACCGCTNCTCCTGCTTTGCGACTGTCCAGGAATCATGGTTGGTCCNGAGGTGGAGAAAACNGGACTGGTACGCCACGCGGCCCGNATGTTCGTTATTGGTGCAAATATTAAGGTGCCGTCCTACATGGTGATCCTACGAAAAGCTTATGGCTTGGGAGCCCAAGCCATGGGCGGNGGCAACCAACGTCTACCTGCATTCGTTGTCGCATGGCCAACCAGTGAATTTGGTGGGATGGGTCTTGAGGGCCAGGTGAAGCTCGGACAGCGCGCNCGCCTCGAAGCCATCGATGATCTAAGNGAACGGCAAGCGGCCTATGAGCGCATGGTCGAGGCAGCTTACAACAGGGGAAAGGGGCTGAACGCGGGCCACGTATTCGAAGTAGACGACATTATCGATCCAGCGGATACACGTACGTGGCTGATCGCTGGTATGAAAGCAGGCGCCCCTTTGGCCCGGGGACCACAATTACGCACACCCATTATCGATGCCTGGTGACCATCGAAATTCACGCGAACCATTATCGTTATGCATGCTTACCGGATAGCACTTTCGTGTCACGCGTCAATGGAAATTGTGTCTGAAAGATAAAGAATGGAAACACAAATGAAACACAAAATATGCCNGATCGAGCAAAAGAAAATGAAAGAAATATGGAATCGAATTCGGTAAGCAATTGATGTAACTCGATAATTTTTTTTCAGACGTCGAAACCTGCCAAAGGCTTCTATTTTTCGAATTTTGTTGTGTGTATATTGGCAGACCTCACTAGCCGGTCTGTATATATATACAGTGTAATTCTCCTCGGCAGGGCGAACACACTCGCAGGCCCGGTTAGTGAGACCAACTTCTCTTTTATCTACAAGAACCGACGTTTGGTCAGCGCAGCTGGCTACCCATAACGATGCAACCGCTGGCGGCAAACATTCCCCCAACGCCCAGACAAACAGAAACTTCAGCGCCCTCAACCTGCGCCGCGGCGGTCCCACGGATTTGTCGAACGCTCTCTTGCAACGCGTACATTCCGTACATTCCCGAATGCATATATGAGAGTCCGCCACCGTTGGTATTCAAGGGAAGTTTTCCACCCGGACGGGTGTGACCCTCCTCAATGAACGCCCCAGCCTCTCCGCGTTCGACGAAGCCGAGATCTTCCAATCCATAGATGGGTAGATGGGCGAACGCGTCGTAAACCATTAGATGGTCTACATCGTCATGACTGATTCCCGCTGACCGCATCGCATCCTGACCCGCGATTCTGAACGAACGGGACGTCGTTAAGTCTTGCATCTGGCTGATCATGGGCGTTTCCACACTCTCGCCCGTACCNAAAATATAGACNNGTTTCGTGGGGAAATCGGGTGCACGTTCNGCCGCTGTCAGTATCAACGCACCGCCACCATCCGTCACCAANCAACACTCGAGCTTGTGAAAAGGNTAGGCAATCATNCTCGANTCCANCACGTCNGCCACTGTGATCGGNTCNCGATACGACGCCCGTGGATTNAGTCCCGCCCATTCCCTCTGNACGACCGCGACAGAAGCAAGNTGCTCGTGCGTGAGNCCGAATTCTTTCATGTATCTGAGAACGCCGACCGTGAACATCGTGGTCGGACCNTTGGGACCGTANGGCATTTCGAATTGTCCNGCNAGNCTCGCNCCNCCACCNCCGCCAAAAAAACCNCCNCGTCCAACGCCNGATCGCCCNCTTTCGCCGTGAGTGATCAACACCGTACTGCANTGNCCNGCCTCNATGGCAGCGACTGCGTGNCGAACNTGTAGCATGAACGAGCANCCNCCGACCGAGGTGCCNTCAGCCCAACGAGGCTCGATCCCNAGATAATGNGCGATCTCGGTGGGAGAGGCTCCNGCTGTNGCNACGCCGTCGATATCNCTCGGTTTGATTNTTGCATCNGCCATNGCATTCAACGCTGCATCTGCATGCAGTTGCAGTTGACTCAAGTCAGGAATCCGTCCGAGCTCGGTCGTCTCGGAGGCACCCACAATCGCTACAGTCATTTCGCTACCCCNCAACAGAAGCGCGATTATACAGAGCCTAGATATCGGTCATAGGCGGCAGAAGCTCAACCCAGTTCAAAGAAGAATCGCCGACGGCAAAAAAATCTGGATTAAGGAAGGAAGCTTTGGCGTTATACAGAAACGGGGATCCATCCAACTGAAGCACCGAGCCTCCAGCCGCTTGAAGGACCGCTTGCGCAGCACCAATATCCCATTCCGACGTNGGCCCTAAGCGTGGATAGAAATCGGCTAGCCCCTCGGCCAACAAACAGAGCTTAAGCGAACTACCCATCGCCTTGCGATCTACACGACCGAATACCGGGACAAGGCTCTCCAGATAACTCTCCAAGCGCTCTCCTCCATGGGAACGGCTCGCGACGACGGNGATACCGTCATGGCCCAACCGACGAGTTGTTAGGGGGTGGCGCGACGACCCCACGACGCGGAACGCCTCGCGCTTCTTGACATCACCGATGTAGATATCGCCGCGTACAGGCACCCCTACGATACCCAGCACAGGTTCGTTATCCTCGATCAGGGCTATGTTCACAGTAAATTCGCCGTTGCGATTGACGAACTCCCGCGTCCCATCCAGAGGATCGACCAGCCAGTACCGTCGCCAGGTTCTGCGCACACTATAATTGGGCGCCTCCGACTCTTCGGAAATTACCGGTATCGTGGCGTCAATCGTGGCGAGTCCGTCAACGATCACACGGTGAGCCCGCAAATCGGCTTCCGTTAAAGGTGAATCGTCCGATTTACTTTTCACATCAAAGGCAGTGCCGTATACATCCAATATGTCCGAACCTGCACGACCCACGATATCAATGAGCTGGTCAAGCATTTTCACGCTCTATAAATACTTCCGCTAGTTTCAACGCGGCAATGGATCGTGACTCCGAAAGTAACTCTGACATAACCAGTTGATCCGCTTCCTGAAGCCGCCACTTTTTGACTTCCATGATCTCGGGTTCATCGCCTGGCAATGATTCTGGGTATAGATCCCGAGCCAAAATAACGTGGATCGAAAACCCCATGTAAGCGGGTGCTAATGTGATTTGTCGAACGTAATCGAGTTTTCGGGCTCCAAACCCTGCTTCCTCCTTCAACTCGCGATTCGCCGCCTCCTCAAACGTCTCGCCTGGATCAACCGTTCCTTTAGGTAAATTTAACTCGTAACGATGCAAGCCAGCGAGGTATTCCCGCACCAGAATAACTTCGTCGTCCGTATTGATAGCGACGACGATCACGGCCTGTCGTCCGCGCGCAGGTAGCCGCTCGTATAGACGCTCAACACCATTCGAAAAGCGAAGTTTGAGGGTTTCAATGCTGAACAGTCGGCTCCGGGCCACTGTTTTAGTTTCCAGAATTTCAGGTAGCGGCACGTGCAATTCCCACAGCAACAACTCCATGTTTCACATTAGTATATCGGCATGATCACCTGGGATGAGATTGATACCGTGCTCTTGGATATGGATGGCACACTGATCGACCTCAATTACGACAATACCCTGTGGAACGAACACGTCCCCAGCCGCTACGCGGCTGCACAAGGCCTTGAACCGAGTCAAGCACGCGCGCTGTTGTACGGGACAAAAATGGCAAATCAACCAAAACTTCATTACTACTCCGTCGACTTCTGGAAACAACGGACCCATCTGGATATCGATCGTTTGCATAGCGATCTCGCACATCTGATTCGCTATCGACCCAATGCAGAGGTCTTCATAAGTTATTTGCGGAAGACCGAGCGAAGGGCAGTCATTACCACCAACGCCCACCCGAATAGCTTGGCCATCAAAGACGCGACGATCGGTTTGGTAAGCCAGGTCGATGCATGCTATTCGGCCCACGAATTCGGGTGGGCCAAGGAAGAGATAGGCTTTTGGGAAAAACTCTTTTCTTTGGAATTCTCTGACCGTGAACGGACACTACTCATTGACGACAATGAAGACGTACTCGACACGGCAGTTGAGTTCGGGATCGGACACGTGTTGACCATCGCGCAACCCGATTTACATAAACCGCCAAGAGCCAGCACGCGTTATCCAGTCATCTCCGACTTTAAAGACATCATGACGTAAATGGTTGGCCCGGTTTCAGACCAATCTCGACCGCTTGATCAAATTCGTATCGATCGTTGGCTTTGGGCCGCCCGCTTTTATAAAACCCGCAGCCGAGCGAAAATCGCCATTGCTGGCGGCAAAATACACGTGAACGGCGCTAAGGCGAAACCGTCTAGAGAAGTGAGGATTTGCGACAATCTCAGCATTAGTCGAGGAACCGATGAAATCGATATTGTTGTCGTCGCACTATCGGATCAACGAGGTCCCGCAAATGTTGCACAAGCGCTGTACTCAGAGACACCCGAGTCTATTGAACGTCGAGCCGAGCTCAAGGCACAACGTCGGATGGAACGTGCCGGATTACGAATGCCGAAGTCCAAACCGAGTAAACGGGACCGGCGCCATTTGATGCGAATGAAATCCAAGACCGGACCCGATTGATTATTTATCCCCTTGTTTTTGGGAGAAATACCCACTCATCGCGATTGTTCTCTGCCTAGTATTGTTAGCGCGACGTGTAGAAGCACTCGGCCATTAACGGTCGCCGAAATCCAAGATCTCGATCATGAAATCCATCCGCGGGCTCGTGTATAGTCCACGGCTTAAATGCTTTGACTTTCCGATGGCGCATCACTTTGACAACTCGATGGAAACGTCGACCTGCATCGACTTAAGTCCAGCCGTTCTTGCTGAACTCGCCGTATCCCGAGGCGAGGGGGAATTCGCTTCTAACGGAGCCATCGTCGTAACGACGGGCAAGCGCACCGGACGATCGCCAACGGATCGATTCATCGTTCGCGAATCCATCACGGAAGAATTGATCGATTGGGGGCCCGTCAATCTTCCCGTAGAACAAAGCAGGTTCGACGCGCTATGGAAACGCGTTCAGTTACACCTCGCTGACCGAGATACCTTCGTCAACAATCTCCACGTTGGCGAGGATCCGAACCACTATTTGCCAATACAAGTAACGACGGAATACGCCTGGCACGCGCTCTTTGGTCGAGCTTTATTCATCTCTCCCGCTATCTTTAATCCGCAACGAAAGGACCTATGGGAAATCGTCAACGCACCCGAATTCGTCTGCGAGCCCGCTCGTGATGGTACCGCCAGCGATGGGACCGTAATGATTAATTTCGCTCAACGTCGAGTTTTATTGGCCGGAATGCGATACGCCGGCGAAATGAAGAAATCGATGTTTGGGGTGCAAAATTTCTTGTTGCCCGATGTTGATGTCCTACCTATGCACTGTTCGGCAAATATTGACCCGTCAGATCGCGTGACGCTCTTTTTCGGACTTTCGGGCACTGGCAAAACGACGTTGTCGGCAGATCCAGACTGTCTGTTGATCGGGGACGACGAACATGGGTGGGGTAGAGG
>PBGU01000055.1 GCA_002719135.1 Gammaproteobacteria bacterium | reverse complement strand
TGTAGCGAGTCGGGATCTTTGAATCGGGGCGTCGCTATTGGTTGAACGGAGGCGCCGAACACCGCACACTTAATTTGATTGACTCGGATTTTATAGGAAGTGATATGGCGATTGAGGAAGGGGATAAGCTCCCCGAAGTAACGATGCATACAATGCGGGATGGAAGACCGACGCCGGTTACTACGGCCGAATTATTTGACGGTAAGAAGGTGGTCGTTTTTGCGGTTCCGGGCGCGTTTACTCCGACGTGTTCGCAGTCACACCTCCCGGGATACGTGGTCCATGCGGATGCGATTCGGTCGAAGGGCGTTGATGACATCGTCTGTATCTCCGTTAACGATGCCTTCGTCATGGGGGCTTGGGGTGACGATCGGAACGCCGAAGCCATCGCCATGGTAGGCGACGGCAACGGGGATTTTACTAAAGCTCTTGGTCTTGAGATGGATGGTAGTGGCTTTGGTCTTGGGACCCGATCCCAGCGCTACGCCATGATTGTTGACGACGGCGTTGTCTCGAATTTGTCCGTCGAGGATCCCGGTCAATTTGAAGTCAGTAAAGCGGAGGCGATCCTCGAGGCCCTTTAATTCTGGCGATCGTGTTGAAGCCATGACGAGATTGCGCCGACGTAAACCTGCTGGTTGTGGTAGAAAAATCAACGTGAACAGGAGCATGCATTGTGTATGTAGTCCGTGTGTATACGGGAGACGATGGCGAGTCGCATTTTGAAGATGTAGCGATTGGTCTCGAAGATCGAGGCTTGGGTGGTCGAATTTCGAGGTTAATTCGAGGTAGTGGGGTCATGTTTCGGAAAGTCGATGCGACCTACGACCTTGATTTCCACAATGCGCCGCGGCGCCAGTTTGTCGTGAACCTTACCGGATCGGTGGATATCACGGTTGGAGATGGCACCGTACGCCGACTCGGTCCTGGCGAGATTCTGCTCGCCGAGGACACGTCAGGCCGAGGTCACAAGAGTGCGGCGGTGGATGGCAAGTCGAGAACATGTCTCTTTATTCCCGTCGACGACGACGCTGAGATCGGAATATAAGCATTGCCGGGAGTGAATTGAGTCATCTAAATGGCTGGTGTACCGGCGAGGTCATCGCCAAGGCGCATGGCGTCTTGTAGAGAACCAAGCCGCCGAACCCAAGGTGTCAAGTCGTTGAGGGCAGTGGGCATATTGGCGGCGGCTAGACGCGCAGTGCTTTCGTCCGAGTAAATACCAAGCAGTAACACGAAAAATAGTTGGTCGCCGTAGGCAATCCGCGTAGCAGATAGGCCCGGAATGTTCTTATCGCGTACGAATTTTTCTAGGGCCTCTTTGTTGGAGACAGCAAACAACTGCACAGCAAAATATTCGGGTGGTAGGTCGATGAGATTCACCGCATGCCCCGGTTTAAGTGCGAGGCGTCGGTAAAGTGGCGGTCCGATATTAAGGTTGGAGGAGCGGGTACCTACGGTGTTACTGCTATCTACCACTTCGGGTACATAAGTTTTTGGCAGTGTCTGATCTGGCTTAGGTGGCAGCGATCTCGATAGCCGTTTCTTTGTACCATCTGGAACGTAGTCTTTGACACACTCCCAGGTCTGATTTTCGACCCCCATGTCGCAAAACCAGTTGTCTTTGGGAGTAACGGTCACCGGAGTCTCAACCATGGGGTTGGTGGAGCCACAGCCCCCGAGCAATAGATACGTAATCACATAGGCCGTGGACCATCGCCAGATCATGGCGGACGACTCTGCCCATTCGTTTATGATCTGTCAAAAAGTAGGAGCCGTTTAATGCCGATGAATTCTTCGACCGTGGGAAAGTCGACTAAGCGTTTTCGTCAAGTCGCAGAAAAACGCTGGTTGATGTCATACGCGGCGGGAGTGGGAGAGATATCCGCAAACTACTACGATACGACGAAGGAACTTACTGCCCATCCGGTTTTTTCTGTGTGTCCCGAGTGGCCGGTTGTCCTCGATGCGCAACGTGTCGAGGGCTCAGAAAGCATGACGATGGAAGAAGCGCGTTCTGGAGTGCATGCTTCACACGACGTCCTTATCCATCGCCCGATCCGTCCAAACGAATCGCTCTACACGTGCGCCACAATTACTTCGGTGGAGCAGCGCAAAGCAGGGGCATTTCAGATGATGCGGCTCGAAACCAGGGATGAAGAATCGAATCTGATCGTATCCACTCAGCAGGGCGGCCTCTCTCGTGGAGTGAACGTTATTGGCGGGGATAAGGCGATCGAGAGTGCGCCGTTGCTACCCGAAATCCCATCAGGCGCCCAAGCCGGTCGACAGTACACGATCCCGGTAAGCACGTATGCGGCGCATGTATACACGGAATGCGCGCGGATCTATAACCCGATCCATACGGATCGAGACATCGCGCGGGCCGCGGGCCTGCCCGACATTATTCTTCACGGTACAGCGACGCTAGCGCTCTCTATCTCTTGCCTCGTCAACAACTTGCTCGATGGTAATGCCCACCGGGTTAAGCGATACGCGTGTCGATTCGGTGCTATGGTTTTGATGCCNAACACCATCACCCTGGAAGTAAACGGGTTAGTAGACAGTCATGTCTGGTTTACCGCCTATAACATGGCAGGTGAACCCGCGATCCGGGGCGGNTATATGGAGGTGCGTTAGCGACCCTCGAGAGCTCTGNAATCCGTAAAGTTATTGGGTGAGAGCGAGTTGACAGCCTTTCGTGATTGGTCATGATACGTGTCGGGTGGAAGGATAGATTTATGTTAGCGACGTTGAACGACTTCGATCGTGTCCCGCGAATTCTAAGGCTCAACTTGGCCGGGCAGCCCGTTGATTGGGTTAGCTGGCAGGACGCCGTATGTCTATATGCGCGCCGATTGGTCTTATGGACACATGGAGAGCCCATATTGAGGATTCGTGGTGGACACTCCCGCCGAGACGGCAGTCAGACATCGCTGGAAGTACACGGCATTATCGCGTGCAACGGCCGAGTCGTTTCACTGGATCGAAGCGGTCCGCCACTGACGAATAAAGCCCTTTTTGCTCGTGATCACAACTTGTGTTTGTACTGTGGCGGGTCGTTCCCTGATTTGAAACTCACGCGAGACCACGTCGTGCCNAAATCTCGGGGTGGTGATGATCGTTGGGATAANGTGTTGGCTGCGTGCAANCGTTGCAATCANTTCAAAGGTAGCCGGTTNCCGCACGAATGCGGGATGGAAATACTNGCCTTACCCTATGTCCCCAATGTCGCCGAGTATCTAGCGTTGACCAACAGNGGACGAATTCTNGGNGACCAAATGTCGTTTCTCGAAGCCCANTTNGGTCGCCANAGCAAGTTGAGGGCGCACTTGGCGTAGTAGTTATAGGGAAAAACCGCGACGACTGGCCGCGGTTCAAATGGGTTACGGTGTCAATGCTCGGTCGGCCAACACCTGGGCGACGCAGCAGGTCACGCGNTTTNCCGTATCTANGTGGAGAAATTCATTCGGNCCATGGGCGTTCGAATGCGGNCCGAGAACTCCNGTCACAAAGAAATGACAAGCGGGNAATCGGTCTCCCANCATTTTCATAAATGGGATAGTCCCGCCCGTTCCCATGGTCATCATGGGGGCTCCAAAAAAAGTTTCGGAACTCNGTTCGAGCGAGGTNAATAGGCTTGGGGACAGACTNTTAGCNTGCCAACCNGTTTGNGGACTATCGAGGCTNAANGNCACGGTGGCNCNTTGNGGTGGATCTTTTTCGAACGTNGATTTGACTCGATTCGCCGCTTCGTCAGCGTCGAGCGANGGAGGGAGACGGAAAACAAGTTTTGCNGCGGTNGAGGGTCGCAACGTATTGCCAGCGTNTGAGGGGTCTGGAGCGCCCGCGAGGCCCACNACNGCCATGCTACTTCCCCANGTATTTGCTATGACCAATTCNCTTGACGAGGTTGCTGTCGGCCGGGTANNNCCCGACCACGGGAAACGATCGAGCACGGTGGNTCCNAGGGTTGACGCGACTNGGTCNGCCTGTGCNCGAACGTCGGCAGNAATGGGNACCTGTAGNAAGTTCAGTAGTTCGCCTGAGACCGCATTCTCGACTCGGTCGAGTANCTGGCGGAGCAACCGAAAGCTGGACGGCACGATTCCTCCNGCCGCGCCCGAATGCACCCCNTCGGAAAGTACTTCAACGTTGAGTGTTCCACTCAACGTNCCGCGTAACGACGTCGTCAACCAAAGTTGATCGTAATTTCCACATTCCGCATCCAAACAGANTACCANGTCGGGTTCGCCGATTTCGTCGCTTAAATGGTCNATATAGCTGGGAAGATCATAACTACCGCTTTCTTCACAGCTCTCAATGAGTATCAGACANCGCGGNTGAGGAAGGTTCTGCGCTTGCAGCGCACTAATCGCNGCAAGACTNGCGAAGATCGCATAGCCATCNTCGGCACCTCCGCGTCCGTACAGTCGGCCATCTTTNTCGATTGGAGTCCATGGACCAAGCCCGTCTGCCCAACCTTTGAATTCGGGCTGTTTGTCGAAGTGCCCGTACATCAAGACGTTNCCGNGCTCGCCCGGTATATCNANGAGGATGACNGGNGTACGTCCCTCGAGNCGAACCACGCGGTGCNTTAATCCGGTNATGCCTGTTTGAGCGACCCATTTAACNAGCAGATTGGCGGCGTCNTCCATNTAACCGTGTTCTTCCCAATCCCGATCAAAAGCTGGGGANTTATTTGGGATACGGATGTATTCGTGGAGCGTNGGNACGATACTTTCGTTCCACATTGCNCCTACGTGCCGNCTGATTGCGTCACCATTCATAATGATGCGTGGATCCCGATCTGTATTGNGGTACCTGGATTACGATAACCGAATACGTCTTGTGTTTTTACGTTGAATAGATTTTCAACGAAAAGTTGGAGCTGAAGTTGGGGGCTAACGCGAAAGGTCATNCCGGCGTTGANCTGNTGGTACGGATCCAGNCGNCNACGTGTCCCCGGNTAAGTTGAGAAATCGGTATCGATTTGACTCCCNGTATGCGTGATCCTGGCCGCTAGANTCCATCGTTCGCNGANTCGGAACNTATAGTTTATCCGGCCAAGGGTTCGTGGTCGGCGCACTTCNCGAAGTCCAGATTCGGTACTTTNGATCACGCTGTAANTCGCNTCNAACGAATGTGATCCTCTTTCTATCTCGACGGTCGCTTCGATGCCGGATCGATGACTTCGNNCAGCCATGTTCCGAGCCGTNAAACCCATGTTGACGGGGTCGTAAACAAATCCGTCGATTTCGTCTTTGAGGTTNGCGTTGAAATACACNAGNGAAAGATCTGTTCCGCGCCAAGATCGGTGAACCCCNATCTGAAACTCTTTCGANGATTCCGGTGTTAGATCAGGGTTACCAACGAATGTGTCAGGCGTGTAGCCGAAACGTTCCGTAAAGGTTGGATTCTTGAAGCCTGAAGCGATTCGAGCGAACCACTTTGTGGAACGAAGNACGNCGCTACCGCTTATACCAAAGGTCGNTGCGTCGNNNAATAAACTGTNGTGATCGCGCCTTATCGAAACTGATGCTGTGATGGNTGGCNCNGTGTAGAGGTATTCAGCAGCNATATTGGATGACTGCGTTTGTTGATTTTGGTTAGGGTCACCGTACACGTTCGGTACGCCGTGCCGGAGTAATTCTTCCGAATGATGGCCTACCGTTACGTTTAACCGTCGGTCATTCCAAAGTCTAAAGTTGTTGGAGAACGTGACGTTGTGCCGCTTCCCGATACTGCCATCAGAAATGGCCCCACCCGAAACGTTGCTTAATCGAGCGCGCGTAGTTGCGAGGTGAATGTTGGGTGTCCAATAATCCGAGCCATCCCAGATGCCGGATACACCAATTAATCTCAGGTCTGTATCGTTGCGTAGATCCCCGTCAATGGGAACGAATGCTGGGTAGGGCGTTGGATCGAAGTCGGTCCGTGACCGAGTTAATCGCGAAGTTAGTTTTACCGTCCAGTTCGCAACCGAGTGTTGCGCGTTGAAATTCAAGTTGTTGTTCTTAAAAGCATCGTTTTCGTCACCAATTAGCGAAACATTGGTTCCGTCGCTTTTGATGCCTCCAATTGAAGTGCTAATGTACCCGTTGGATTTCACTCGGGCGAAGTCAATAGAGGAAGTGACGGTTTGTGCTGTCCCTATGCCAAGATATGCCGCGGAGCGGTCGGCGACGGGGGTGGTGTCGATAAAGATTACGCCGGCTAGCGCGTCGCTTCCGTGTACNGCACTNTGCGGNCCNTTNAGGACCTCNATACGCGTNATNCCGATACCGTNAAGCGTGCCAAAATTGAATTCTGATCCTATAGCCGGGTCNTTTGCCTGAANNCCATCNATTAANACCATGACATGATTCGCTTCGGCGCCTCGAAGNCGTATTTGGGTTAGAGAACCCCGGTTGCCTGATTGAGAAACGGCGACGCTCGATANCCCNCGAAGTGTATCTACNGCCATGAGAGGCCGTGGAGNGTCGTCCATATCGACNACNTGGACTGGCTGTTCGGTGGTTTCCAGTCGGCTTGCNCTCACAATAATTTCGGTGACGATATTTTCGTCTNCGAAGGCAGAGATACCGCTAANAAANGTTGAAATTGCNNCAACGTTTANNAGANGTCGTACGAANGACAAACACACTAGAACAATCTTCCCTCGTCGCTCCGCGAATGGCAGATGGNTACCGTTCGAGCCGGTCTCCGGACTTGGTAGACGTTTCCCTTGAAACAGCGCTCGCGCCTTCCCAGCATAATTNNGCCAGTGGCTTGCGTTGTCGGANCTAGCCGACATGCGATGCGTACTCTACTTCACCGTTGCGGGGACAGTGTCGGAATCGCACCGACTTCCCGTTCACTCGAACCGATTAGTTTCAGGCCGCNCAGTCGCGGTCGCGGTCACTATATCNGGGTAGNTTTGCTCGCACCAGCNAATNGAGAATCGAANGGTGNCTGTTGCGTNTACAAGGTTCTCCAGCGNGTTCCTTCAGNCGTGTCTTCGAGCTCAATCCCGCTTTCCAAGAGTTGATCACGTANTTGGTCNGCTCGGGNAAAGTCTTTCGCATTGCGTGCAGCCTCGCGTTCATCGATGAGTACNTGGATCGAGGCNCTATCAAGGGNGGCGTNGGTTTGAAAGTATTCCTCNACCGGCGTGTTCAGGATACCTAACAACCANCCGCCGGCGAGCAGNTNTTCTCGAAGANNGGATNTTTCTGCTTCGTTNTCTGCACCGTGGATCTTGCCGGCAAGTGCATGTAGTGAAGCAAGNGCAATNGGGGTATTCAAGTCATCGGCTAANGCTTCGAGNACTGNATTGGGAAATTCGGATGCGGGCGAATCGGCATAGNNCCGAGCCGTNTTTGGGCTATCGGANGTCGCCGNNCGCAAGGCTTGATAGAGCGTGTCTAGGCTNGACCGCGCTTGCTCGAGCAACCGCTCTTCCCACACGAGACTTTGGCGATATTGCCCTGANAGCAGGGCATAACGAAGTACCTCGCCGTCGTACGTTTCGAGGAGCTCGCGGATGGTGACGATGTTACCGACGCTCTTCGACATTTTTTCAGTGCCCATCGTCAACATTCCGTTGTGCATCCAGTAGCGCACGTAGTTGGCGTCGCCTCCGACGCACCGTCCCTGGGCAAGTTCGTTTTCGTGATGAGGAAAGGTTANGTCGTTACCGCCACCGTGGATGTCAATCGTGGGCCCAAGATGTTTGTGGATCATCGCGGAACATTCGATATGCCATCCGGGGCGCCCCCGACCCCAGGGGCTTTCCCAACCCGGGAGATCGCTGGTCGATGGTTTCCATAGGACAAAGTCCTTTGGATCGCGCTTGTACGGTGCCACCTCGACGCGAGCGCCATCGATCATATCGGCCAAAGAGCGTCGCGATAAGCTGCCATAATCCGGATCGCTGGCAACGTCAAAAAGCACGTGCCCTTCGGCTTCGTANGCGTGNCCGCGCTCGAGTAGCAGTTTGATCATGTCAATGATTTCGGGAATGTGGCCTGTGGCGCGNGGCTCGACNGTGGGCTCCAGCACCNCGAGCGCAGCAACATCTTTTTGATAGGCAGCNGCGAATCGATCCGTAAGTTCGGCGATGGGTTCGGCNGCAGCTTGAGCNGCTGCGTTGATCTTGTCGTCAANGTCGGTAATGTTGCGGACATAACGCACGTTCTTGTAGAAGAGCCGTAACAGGCGGACNAGCACGTCGAAGACTACGGCGGGTCGTCCGTTTCCAATATGTACTCGGTCATAGACGGTGGGCCCACAGACATAGATGCTCACGTCGTGCTCCGATGCTGGTTCGAAGCGTTCCTTGGTGCGCGTGCGAGTATTGTGAATAAAGATNTCCATGGANATCAGGGAATCAATCGCCCGTGTATCGACGGCGGAGAAACTCGAAAACGGCTNGCAGTGCCATGGCTTCACCGCCTTCAGGATGNGCCGGTCGTTTGCGTAGATTCCAACCCATGATGTCNAAATGCAGCCAAGGNACGTCGNCAACNAAGCGTTCAAGAAAGAGAGCGGCCGTGATNGCACCNCCGTATGGNGTATTGGCGGAGTTAACGATGTCGGCGATNTCGCTTTTCANCAACACCTGGTAGTCCGAATANAACGGCATCCGCCAAACGGGATCTTCAGCGGAANCNCCCGAGTCGATCACTTCCGTGGCTAANGTGTCCGAGTTGCTGAACATTGCTGGGAGNTCGGTTCCAAGCGCCGANCGCGCGGCTCCNGTNAGAGTTGCGTAGTCAATGATCATCNCCGGATTGTCTTCTGCCGCCAACGCGAGCGCATCGCAGAGTATGAGACGGCCTTCGGCGTCCGTATTGTCAATTTCTACGGTAAGCCCTAGGTACGAATGCAGCACGTCNCCTGGTCGGAATGCGTTGGCGGACACTGCNTTTTCAACGGCGGGAATNAATACNCGGAGCCTAAGCNGTAANCCCCGTGACATGATGAGGTCAGCGAGTCCNAGTACGGTCGCCGCNCCGCCCATGTCTTTTTTCATCAGACGCATGNTGCTATGTGATTTCAGGTCCAATCCGCCGCTGTCAAAACACACGCCCTTGCCNACCAAGGTGATGGCNGGNGCGGACGGATCACCCCAATGAATATCAATCAGGCGTGGAGCGGATGAACTGGCGCGACCCACCGCATGAATAATATTCAATCCGCGTACTAGCAGTTCATCACCTGTTATGACGTCCATGGTGGCGTTGTGGCGCGTGGCCAGTTTACGAGCNGCGCCCTCCAAGTGGTGCGGAAGCATGTCGGAGGTTGGGGTATTGATCAGATCTCGNCAGAGGGANATGGCATTTAACTCGGCCGATACATCCGTGGAGTCTGCGCCCACGAAGAGCCTCGGTAAGGCACGCACATTTTTATAAGCGGCGAACTGATAAGCGCCAAGGCCCCAACCGAGGATAACGGCCTTGTCCGCGTTATCGAGACGATAATCCCCGGTAGGGAGGGTAATCGGCAAATCACCGATGCTGTTGATCGAAGGTCCTTGACCAATGCCGGCAATTACCCGCTCGGGCTGGTCGCTCGTCGTCGGGACGAAGAAGTGTTGATTGGCCTTGCCTTCAAACAGCGTACGAACTGCCCATCCCAGCGTCTTTTCGTCTTGTTCGGACCGCCATGATTCAAGCGTTTCAGAGCCAACCAGTTCAATGGGGATGGCATCGCTATTGTCTTCGAAAACGAGCATGTCTTCAGTATAACGGGGTTGGCAGGCGGGTATGTCGGCTGTGCCGTTAGTTCGGGGTGACGGCCCTAATACTTATGCGCGAGGCTCAGCTTAACGCTTAGACGAGCCGATCTGCGCGGTAGCTGGAACGAACCAAGGGCCCCGCGGCAACCCCTTCAAATCCCAATTCCAGAGCCCATTGTCGATAGCGTTCGAATTCGTCGGGATGTACCCAACGGACGATGGGTAGGTGGTTGGGCGTCGGTTGTAAGTATTGACCTAGCGTGAGGAAGTTCACGCCTAGATTGGCGAGCTGAGCCAAAGTCTGACGCACTTCTTGTTCGAGCTCGCCTAAACCGAGCATCAAGCTGGTTTTAGTATGGACGCTGCCCATTTTTCCCGCTAATTCGAGGATCGATAAGGTTTGGTTGTACCCGGCACGGGGATCGCGCACCACGGACGTTAGACGCTCAACGGTCTCAAGGTTTTGTGCAAAGACAGAGATACCTGATTCCACCACGGTACGTATTGCTTGTTCTTTTCCCTGAAAGTCGGGGGTCAATGCCTCGACCGTTGTTTTGGGCGATTCTCTCTTGACCGCGCGGACGCACTTCGCGAAGTGCGAAGCTCCGCCATCCATGAGGTCATCGCGATCGACAGACGTCAGTACAACGTACGAGAGATTCATACGACGCACCGATTCCGCAACTTTCAATGGTTCGTCTTCGTCGAGCCAACCACCCGGATTCCCAGTGTCGACTGCACAAAAACGGCACGCTCGGGTACAAACGGCACCCATGAGCATCAAGGTAGCCGTCCCCTGGCCCCAGCACTCGCTGATGTTGGGGCAGTGAGACTCTTCGCAAACGGTTGCAAGTTGCTGGCTACGGACCGCATCCCGCACCGATTCGAAACGCCCATTTCCGCGTAATCGGACGCGCAGCCAGGGAGGTTTAGGTGGGCTTGAGGTAAGGTCGGTCACGGGCAATAAGTGACCGCGTTGTTTGATCCCGTTCTTTATGGCCATGTGCCCATGGTCCGTTTGGTATTTTTTTCCGCTGAGCGCTCGTTGTTTCATGGCTTTGTCGGACGCGTTATTTCGTAGCAAATTTCTATGGTGGTTGCGTCAGGTATCGTCGAGACAAGGTCCACGTTCCACTTGGACGGTTGAATGGTCGATGCCAAAATTCCTATTGAGTACCGCTTTGATGGAGGCAGCAGCTGCGATTTCGTCGACAAATTCGTCGACTATCGCATGAAGAGTCACCATCGGGCGCTCACTCGTTAGCGCCCACGCGTGGAGGTGGTGCACCTCCAGAACGCCCGAGACTTGATTGGTCAAAGTATCCTTGATGTCCTCGAGATCTAGATCGTCAGGTACGCCTTCGAGCAAGATATGGATCGATTCACTCAGCACTTTGCACGCACCCCGCAATAATATTGCGATAACAACGAGGGCGAGAATTGGGTCTGCTAGGTACCATTCAAATAGCCAAACGATCAGTGCTGCTGCTATGGCTGCACAAGAACCCAGCAGGTCACCGAGAACGTGAAGTGCGGCGCTGCGGACGTTGAGATTGCCGGATGCGCCGCGCAACATCCGAAACGCAAATAGATTAACCGCCAAGCCGAGCGTCCCGATCAACAGTGCCGGCAAAGGCAGTAACTGCTGAGGGCTCTCGATTCTTGAAAAAGCTTCAAATCCAATCCAGCCACACAGCGCTACCAACAGTAGCGCGTTGACGAACGCTGCAAGAACCTGGGAGCGATGATAGCCGTAGGAGTGCGTTTCGGAGTGTTGACGACGCGACAAAACCACAGCGAACCACGATAGACCGAGCGCCGATGCGTCCAATAGCATATGGCCGGCGTCTGCGAGAAGGGTTAAGGAGTTCGCGAAGAGCCCGCCGAAGACCTCGATGACGGCAAATAACGAAATGAGAATAAAAGCTCTACCGAGCGGAGCCTCATCGCGAGACATTTCGGGGTGTGCGTGTTCGTGTGCCACGGCAACTTGAGACCGATGCGATTTCAGGGCGCATTATAGCGGGCCCTTAATCTTCGGTGACAGTGTGGTCTCTATACCCGTTCATGAGGGACGAAATCGCCGTTCGCGAAGCGAGCGGCGCATGCGATATGCCGCCTCGGTCTTTCCGTCGGGCGTTCTGTAATAGTGGCGGAGATACTCGTTTTCCTGGTAACCCGCATTTCGATAAAACGAGCGCGCGGGCACGTTGACGGCACGGACTTCGAGCGCCACCGTGTCAATCCCAGCGACCAGCGCGCTTTTTTCTAACCAACGGAGCAATTCACGCGCGATGCCTAGGCGTCGATAGTTCGGTACCACTGCGAGTAAATTGAGATGAGCGTGATCGAGCTCGTACTGCATGATGCCGAAGCCGGCAAACTGATCCGCCGTGTCGTTTCCCGTCGGCACGTGCGCACAGACAACGATGGCATCCGGATCACGAATCATCGCGGTGATCGCTTCTGCACGCCAACGCCATCCGAGGCCTGCTTCAATCTCGTCGCGTGACAAACTAGCGATCGCTTTCGCTTCCTTTAGGCTTGCCAGCCTCAACGTGGGTGCGGGGGCTTCCATTAAACGATTATTCCCTAGTCATCTGAAGATGAAACAGTCGTCTCCAGCGAGCAATATTGAATCGCGTTAACTCGATGCATCCAAGGGGCTTCGAACTAGTCTGGCGCGGCGTAGAGATCTTCCAGTACTCCTTCATTTTGCCGATCCCTAAGCCAACCTTGGCCTGTTGCAACTAGCGTGGGTTCTTCGCTGCGGATGCCGAAATCGATCAATTCCACAACGTCAATGATTGCTTGCGTACGAAGTTGTGCCCAATCTGCGCTCGTGGGAACGCGACGGTAGCCGTCAAACGCAGCGATGACAGGACCGTCGCCGCCCCATGCCCACAGACCTGCAAAGTCGGTATACCGATTCGACGTATGCGCATCGGTCCAATCGATAATGCCAGCCAATTCGCCCTGTTCGTCGACCAGCACATGACCGGCGTGCAGGTCGCCGTGGGTCGTAACGTGGTGTTCGGAGGGGGTTCGCGGTTGGTAGCTTGCAAGCAACGCGCCACAGGTCTCGAAAAGGGAGCGATCGATAACGTCGGCGATGCTCTCCAATTCATTCTCCGCACCCGGGAGCCACTCCGTAATTGGGTCGTGAGGTGGGCGCGAGGGTGTCAGCATCTGCGCATGTAATTCTCGCAATGCCTGACCGAGTTGATTGCCGATCACGTTAGGGTCGACGTCGACTTTCGATATTTCGAATAATGGCGTGCCGGATAACAATGGATAACCTGCAAAGGGAAGGTGAAATCCAACTGGACGATCCACCCAAAAGTCGAAGTGTGGTGTTTTTGTCGTGAGCTTAAGTTTTGCCAGGAACGCTTTTTCTTCAATAAGGCGCTCAGCCTCTGCTCGCCTCTTAGGAAATCGAAAGACGAATGTTTCATTGATGAGATAACAAAAGAAGTCCCAACCTTCGTCGAGCACGACCGCGTCTTTGACATCGAGTTCTATATTATCGGAGAGGATTCTCTCGACTTCGAGAAGCTGTAAACGGTATTCGGGTGCCCATGGCTCGCTCATGGTTGATAGGTTATGGTGGCCAGCCCTTCGGGGGAAATCGATTTCAAGTAGAACATGGGGAGGCGACCTTGGAATTGAATAGGATGACATTGGACTTTGAGGACGGGGTAGCTTTGCTTCGCTTCAACCATCCGGAAGTGATGAACGCGATCGGCGCAGACATGCTTGAGGGTTGGGCACAAGCCGTCACCGAGATTCAAAGGCCGACAAATGGCGCACGGTGTTTGGTCTTGACCGGCGTTGGCCGGGGCTTTTGTGCGGGTGCGAATTTGGCGGACGACAAGCCAACCGAAAATCGGCCACGAGCAGCTGGGTCAGGCCTTCGAAACACGTATCACCCACTTTTGCTCACCTTGCGCGATCTCGAAATGCCGATCGTTACAGCCGTGAATGGTGCCGCAGCAGGCGTTGGGATGAGTTTTGCCATCATGGGTGACATCGTTTGCGCATCCCGGGAGGCGTTTTTTCTTCAAGCATTTGCACGGATCGGGTTGGTTCCCGATGGTGGCGCGAGTTTCCTGTTGCCACGTTTGGTGGGTTGGGGACGCGCGATGGAGCTCTCGTTGCTAGCCGAGCGACTGCCGGCTGAAAAGGCATTCGAATGGGGGTTGGTCAATCGCGTCTTCGAGGACAACGACGCTTTGATGGACGGAGCGATGGAGATTGCACATCAACTTGCCAAGGGCCCGCGGTCCTTGGTGCTCATGCGTCGCGCCTATTGGGCGACCTGGAGTAATAGTTACGAGCAACAGCTTGATCTGGAGGCACAGTTACAAGCTGCTGCCGGATCAACCAAGGATTTTGCGGAGGGAGTTTCCGCATTTTTTGAAAAACGGGATGCAAATTTTAGGGGGGAGTAACGGATGTCGCTCGCAAATCGGGTCGCGCTAGTTACCGGCGGAGGACGGGGTATTGGTCAAGCCATATCGTTGGCGCTCGCCGAAGACGGCGCAAGTGTTGCGGTTAACTATCGGCGCGACGAAGCAGCAGCTAACGAAACCGTTGACGCGATCGAAGCCCTGGGCGGGGTAGCCCGCGCGTATTACGCTAGCGTAGATCAGTACGAAGAAGATCGGGAAATGGTCGCCGCCATCGAGGCAGATCTCGGTGCCGTCAGCATACTCGTCAATAACGCCGGCATTGCTAGCCGGGGATTGTCGGTCGCCGATACCGATCCAGATGAGCTGCGACGAGTCGTATCGACCCACGCGTTCGCTGCACATTACCTTTCGAAGTTGGTCATCCCGGGCATGCGTGAGCAAGATCGAGGCGACATCATCATGATCTCCAGTGCGGCCACCAAAGGACTGGGAGCCAACGGTGCGCCATACAACATGGCAAAGACGGCGCAGGAGACCTTGGCGTTCACCCTCTCGAAAGAAGAGCGGGTGCACGGGATACGGGTGAACATCGTGGCACCGGGGTTGGTGGAAACGGAGATGGGCCGGCGACTGATGCGAGCCACGGCGGGCGTTAATAATTTACGAGATTTGGACGCCACGATGCCCTTTGGCAAGGTCTGTCAACCTGAGGATGTTGCCAACGTGGTGCGCTATTTGGTTTCGGACAAGAGCTCCTACGTTACGGGTGAGAGAATCTACTGTGATGGCGGCGGTCCCCTAGTCGCAAGTTCCTAAAGCTAAATCACTCAAATCGTCACGCGCACAGTTCCTCGAGGTGGGTCGCTACCGAGCGAGCTAGCGCTTTTAGGTTGTAACCACCTTCAAGTATCGAGACGATGCGGCCACGAGCGTGCCGGTTCGCTGCGTCGATGATCAACGAAGTGATCCACCCGAAGTCTGCTTCATCGAGTAAGAGGTCTCCAAGCGGATCGTCACGATGAGCGTCGAATCCAGCAGATACCAAAATTAAAGCAGGGGCGAATTCGTCCATCGCTGGGAGCCAATCTCGCTCGATCGCTTTGCGGAATTGGACGCCCGTGGTACCGGCGGCTAATGGCGTGTTGATGATATTCGGCCGATCAACATCCTGCAGACGGTAGGGATAATGAGGAAATTGAAAGCTTGAGCAAACGAGTACCCTGGGATCATCTTGGAAAGCATCGACAGTGCCGTTACCGTGATGGACATCGAAATCAAGAATCGCCACGCGTTCGAGTTCGTGTTTATTTAGGGCTCGATGTGCCGCGAGCGCCACGCTGTTGAAAAAACAAAATCCCATGGCCGTCGATTCTTCGGCGTGGTGGCCCGGTGGTCGGACGGCACAAAAAACGCGGGTGTCCGCTTCTGCAAGGACATGGTCGACCCCTTGGATTGCGGCTCCCGCGGCATAGCGGGCGGCCGCGAGCGACTTAGGTCCCATGCTTGTGTCTGGATTCACGGGCCGTAGCCCTTGATCGGGTTCCATCGCTACCAGTGCGTCGACGTACTTGTCGCGGTGGAAAGCCGTGAGGTCGTCCCGGACGGCTTCGGTCGCCTGAAGGGTCGTGAGATCATCGATGAGGCGCGAGTCATTGAGGTGAGAGAGCACAGCCGCCAACCGCTCTGGGCTTTCCGGATGGTGTTGTTCCATCTGATGCTCGAGACAGACAGAGTGGGTAATGAGGGTGGTCACGGTTTATATACTTCCTAGTCGGCGTTCGAGATCTGATTGGTCTAATCTAGCGCCCTTATAGAGCCCCGGGGAAGAAGTAGTTGCAGACGATTCAAGCTCATGAATTGGCCAATATCATCAAACCCGAGTCTCGGGTGTTTGTCACGGGCAGCAGCAACGAGCCAGTGGGTCTTCTCGAAGCGTTGGTGGGTACCGGTGAAGCTGTAAGAGATACGACGTTTGTTCAGTTTCCGCTACCAGGCCTGAATCGATTCGATTTTACTGCTTTAAATTCGAGCGTTCGTGTGGAGACCTTTTTCATGACACCGGCGCTTCGAAAGGCTGTTGATCCGTCTCGAATCTCGTATTTACCGATGCAGATGCGCTACGTCTACGAGTACCTGCGCCGATCCCCACTTGACTACACATTGGTTCAGGTTGCTCGCGATCGGGAAGGACAACTACGCTTGGGACCGAACGCGGATTTCTTCGACGCCGTGTGTGAGTCCGCCAAGATCGTGGTTGCGGAATTAAACGAGGGCTTCGTCGCGGCAGCGGGCGCGCCCCTCGTCCCAGAAACCACTATCGATTACGTTGTCGAGACGGGACGACCCCTGACTGAAATGTCACTGAGCAAGATCGATCCGGTGTCAGAGCGAATTGGTGCCTTGGTTGCCGCGTTGATCGGCGACGGCGACTGTATCCAGACCGGCATCGGGGCTATCCCGGCAGCCATACTCGCGAGTCTCTCCCAACACAACGATTTGGGTTTGCACGGCGGTCTTATTGACGACGGCGGCATGGCGTTGGTGAGGAACGGCAATCTCAACGGCGCTGCAAAAACACGCGACCTCGGCATTCATACGACAGCAATGGCCGTCGGTAGCCTTGATCTCTATGAATGGCTGGCTGATACACCCAGTGTCCAGCTCGCAGGTGCGAATATTACGCACGAGATCAGTATCCTCGGCTCGATCGAGCATTTCGTATCAATTAATTCCGCCGTTGAGGTAGATCTTGAAGGGCAAGTGAATGCCGAAGTTATCGCCGGTCGACAGATTTCCGGAACCGGCGGGTCGGTCGATTTTATGCGTGCTGCGAAGGCCTCGCGGGGCGGCCGTTCCATTATCGCCATGACGGCGACGGCCAAGGATGACACGGTGTCGAGGATCGTTCCAAAGGTCGAGATGGTGACGGCGCTGAGGACCGACGTTGATATCGTCGTGACCGAATACGGTGTCGCCGATCTTCGGCACTCGACGCAACGGAAGCGGCGAGAGGCACTTATCGATATCGCGCATCCAGATTTTCAAACAACCTTGCGTGATGCGACCGAGTGAGGGGGATTTGCTAGCGCGGGTAGGGATTCGTCGTCGGTCGGATCAGTGCCGCTTGGTGCCGCGTCGCGTCTGATTTCAGCGGGAAGCCTTTCCCAACGCTTTCAGAATAAAGGCATATTCCTCGGCAACCTCATAAAGTGAGTCGTAACGTCCAGAACGACCGCCATGTCCTGCACCCATATTTGTTTTTAATAGCAACGGATGGTTGTCAGTTTTAAGTGTTCGCAGGCGAGCTACATATTTGGCCGGTTCCCAATACGTGACGCGGGGATCATTCAGTCCGGCGGTGACGAGCATGGGTGGGTAATTGCCTGCAACGAGTTGGTCGTACGGAGAGTAGCTCTGCATGTATCGAAACACATCGGCGTCTTCGATCGGGTTACCCCACTCGGGCCATTCCATCGGCGTTAATGGCAACGACGTATCGAGCATGGAGTTAAGAACGTCGACGAACGGTACGAGGGCCGCGACTGCACCCCATAGTTCTGGCGCTTGGTTGACCACCGCCCCCATCAATTCACCGCCCGCGGAAGCCCCGGAGATCGCTATTTCGCCTTGTTCGGTGTACCCGTTTTGTACTAGGAATCGGCCAACGTCAACGAAATCGTTGAAAGCGTTGGTGCGATTCATTCCCTTGCCGTCTTCGTACCAGTGATAGCCGAGTTCATCGCCTCCACGGATATGGGCGATGGCGAACACAAGACCGCGATCGAGTAGGGACAGAACGGATGTTGAGAAACTGGGATCGACCGAGGCTCCGTAGGCGCCATAGCCGTAGAGGTACAGGGGCGCGGGACGTTCAATATCGGTGCGATAGAGAATGGAAACCGGGATACGTACGCCATCACGCGAGTCAACCCAAAGGCGCTCAGAGAAGTAGCTGGTCGGATCGTAGCCGCTCGGTATTTCCTGGACCTTTCGGACCTGTAGCTGGCGCCGATCGAGATCGTAGTCATAAGTAGTGTGGGGAGTCACCATGGAAGAATAGTGCAGTCGGACGGCGTCGGTTTGATATTCGGCGTTCCCGCCAATGCCGACCACTCGCGCTGAGTCCGGGAGATCGATGTAGTGTGAAATATCGTCGGCGTCGAGAACGCGGATTTGATCGATCCCCTCAAGACGCTCTTCCGCCACAATCCATTGGTCGAAACACTGGAATCCGAGCAGATAGCGATCGTCGGAAGGTTCGATCAAACCAGCCCACGAGACTTCGCTAGGATCGTTGACGGGGGCGGTTACCAAACGAAAATTCTTGTGGTGGTCGTTTGTACGAATCACAAATCGTTGGCCTTGGTGATCGAGCCAGTATTGGTGGCCCTCGCGTCGAGGCGCCACCAGTTGCAACGGGCCAAGGGGGTCATTGGCTGAGAGCAAGCGCAATTCGGACGTGACGTGGTCGGACGTACTCACGCCGATGTACTCCCCAGAGGTGGTTCGCTCAAGTCCGACGAAAAATCCCGGGTCGGATTCTTCATAAATTACGATGTCGTCATCCGCCGATTCTCCAACGACGTGCCGCCTTGCCTGATAAGGACGCCACTCGTCGTTGGTCATGAGGTAGAAAAGCGTTCGGTTATCGGTGGCCCATACTGGCGAATCGATGGTGTTCGAGATGCGTTCGTCGAGTAACTGACCGGTGCGTAAGTCCCGGATGACCATGGTGTAGCGTTCGCTGCCGTCGGTATCGGTGCTGTAGGCAAGGTAACGACCGTCATCGCTCACGGCGAATGCGCCCAGGCTGAAATAATCATGTTCTTTGGCGAGCGTGGGTTCGTCGAGTATTACTTCCATGTCGTCGGCTGATGGGTTCGAGGTCTCTACGCTCCAGCGCGAATGCACACGATATTGCGCGTTTACGCTAAAACTTGACTGGTAGTAATAACCGCGATTTCGCATCGGTACGGTCGCGTCATCGGGCTTCTGCCGTTGTTTGATCTCTTCAAACAACTCATCGACGAGCGATTGAATGGGCCTCATCACCGCTGTGAAATAGTCGTTTTCCGCCGCGAGGTAACTCAGAACATCGGCGTCGGTAACGTCGGGGTAGTTCTGGTCTTTCAGCCAGTGATACGGATCATCGACCGTGATGCCATGGTGGCTGTAGCTGTATGTCCGTTGTTCAGCAAGGGGCGGTTGTGGTTCGCTCATATTGCTCGACTCGCCGGTATTGATGCATCCGCCCAAGCACGCCGACATTGTGCCGACGTGCAAAAAGAGGCTTGTTAGTCGTGGGACCCTAATCCGGTAAGCCCAAAACCCTTTTAGCGATAATGTTGCGTTGAATCTCATTACTACCGCTATAGATGGACGCGGCACGGTTGGAAAGCCAGCCCCTTGTATCCATGAGACTGCGTCCAGTGAACTCGTCTCCTGTCCACCCCAATCCTTGAGTTCCCCGTATCTCCACAAACAGGGACGACCTTTCCTGCTGTAGTTCGGTCCCATACATTTTGAAGATGGAGGTTGCGGGTCCCGGCGTGCTGCCATCGGATGCTTCTTCAACCGTACGCCGTTGCGTCAAGTGGAATACGTGCGAGTTCATGTTGTGTGACAAAATGCGGTCGCGGAGTGCGGCATCCGCAATGCGCCCGTTTGCTTCACCACTAAACACTTTGGCTTCGTCTTCAAGCACGGGCCCGGTGTCTTTGACCGCACCACCGCCGACCAGTGAGGCCATGCTGCCGCGCTCGTGTTGCAATAGACGTTTCCCAACGGTCCATCCCTTGTTGAGCTCGCCGACAAGGTCGTCTTTGCGTGCGATCGCGTTATCGAAAAACGTCTCGCAAAACGGAGACTCGCCGGAAATGAGACGAATCGGTCTTACCGTGATGCCGTCCTGATGCATATCCATGAGCACGAAACTAATTCCCACGTGTTTGGGTACATCGGGATCGGTTCGAACGAGCGCAAAGATCCAGTCTGCGTACTGGGCACCCGAGGTCCAAATTTTTTGACCGTTGACAACAAAATGGTCGCCTTTATCTTCGGCGCGGGTGCGCAACGAAGCTAGATCGGACCCGGCCCCTGGCTCACTGTACCCCTGACACCACGCGACTTCTCCCCGGACAATGCGGGGGATGTGTCGCGCTTTCTGCTCATCGGTTCCGTATTCGAGCAACGTGGGTCCGATCAGACTCACGCCCATGCCGCCGAGTGGCGCGCGCGCGTCGATCCGCCGCATTTCTTGTATCAGTGTCATGTATTGGTCGGTCTCGAGGGCCCCACCGCCGTACTCCTTGGGCCACACAGGTGCTGTCCAGCCCTTCTCTATCATGCGATCGAGCCACAGTTCCGTGTCCTCATGGTCGATCGTGATGGTCGTCGCGCCGGTTGAAATCGGCCCCGGCCCTCGCGCGCCTGCTGGGCAGTTCTCTTCGAGCCAGGATCGGGTCTCCGCGCGAAAATCGTCAATGTCGGCCATGCGTCCCTCTTTCGTGAAAACTCGTCGAGCCGGAATGGTGTGCGGCTTTTTGTTTTGGAGCAACCCCGGCATTATGACCGAAGGGAGGAAAAAAATGGCACACATTGAACCCAGGCCGCGCGACGCGGTTGACGAGTTGAAAGGCATTTTCTCAGGGGCAGAAGCCGCCATGGGCTTCGTACCCAACAGCATGTTGACGATGGCTCATATGCCACAATTACCGGCAGCTTTCTTTGCACTGACGTCGGTGGTTTTTGGTGGCGACCTGAAGGCGGCGATGCCGATGCTTGAACGTTCTGTCGCCGATGACCCAGATCGGTCAGATAATTTATCGGCAGATTTGGTTCAGCTCATTGCGTTCGCCGTCAGCGTTTCGGCGGGTTGCCGATACTGTCAAGCACACACGTCCCATCAGATGGTTGAGCGTGGCGGTGATCGCGCCAAACTGGACGCTGTTTTGGAGTTTGAGACCGAGCCGGCTTTTTCTGAGAGCGAACGCGCCGTCATCGCGGTCGCGATGGCTGCTGGCCAGAATCCGAATGCGTCAACGCCGGCGATGTTTGAGTCTCTGAAAACGCACTTCAGCTCTCGTCAAATCGTGCAGATCGTCAGCATTATTGCGTTGTTTGGTTTCTTGAATCGATGGAACGACACGATGGCGACAGCACTGGAGCTACCTGCGGCAGAATTTGCCGCCAGCGCGTTAGTCGCGGTCGATTGGACCGTTGGCAAACACGGGAGTAATTGATGGAATTTCGACGATTGGGTAACAGCGGGCTAACCGTAAGTGAGATCGGTCTGGGATGTAATAATTTTGGGGGTCGGGTCGACCAACCGGGAACCAAACGCGTCGTGGATGCCGCGCTTGATCATGGCATCACCTTGTTCGATACCGCCGATGTATACGGTGGAAGCGATTCGGAGGTGTTTCTCGGGAAGGCGCTGGGATCAAGGCGGTCCGACGTCATCATTGCCACTAAATTTGGCATGGCGATGGG
>PBGU01000054.1 GCA_002719135.1 Gammaproteobacteria bacterium | reverse complement strand
GATTCAGAAATTGGGACGGCCGGATTGCTGAGTAAGCGGGTCATCGCCTGTCTCGACGTACGCGACGGCAAGCTGGCGAAGAGTATTCGTTTCGTGGATACCAAGGATATTGGCGATCCAATCGTAAAAGCGCGTGAGTATTATTTGGATGGTCTTGACGAGCTTGTGTTTTACGACATTACGGCGTCCAGCGAGGCACGCAACATAATGTTGAGCGTCGTCGAGTCTGTGGCCGAGCAGGTATTCATTCCATTCTCCGTGGGGGGCGGGATTCGGTCCGTTCGCGATGCAACCGATTTGAGGATGGCTGGTGCGGAAAAGATTAACGTCAATTCTGCAGCTGTTCTTCGTCCAGAACTAATCAGTGAGTGTGCGGCGGCGATTGGAAGTCAGAATGTTGTGTTATCGATGGATGTTCGACGCGTGGGTAAAACCGATGAGGTACCAAGTGGTTACGAGATCGTCATTAATGGTGGAAGGCGTTCGATGGGGATGGACGCATTGGCTTGGGCAAAACAAGGAGAAACGTTAGGGGCGGGTGAGCTTGTGGTGAATTCCATCGATGCGGACGGGACGCGTGATGGATACGAGATCGCGCTGACACGTTCCGTTGCTGAAAGGGTCAGAATTCCCGTTATTGCATCTGGTGGGGCAGGAACACCAGACCATCTCCACGACGTTCTGACCACCGGCAAAGCGGACGCCGCGCTGATCGCCTCGATGGTGCACTACGGCGAATACACGGTGAGTGAAGTGAAAACTAGCCTTCACGAATTAGGAGTAAAAGTTAGGATGTCGTGGTAATGAAAGCGATACAGGTAGACGGCCGGGAATTGAGGTGGAATGACGTGGTCGAACCGCCGTTGGGTGTTGGTGAGGTGCGTATCGCAAATAGAGCGACTGCGCTGAACCGGGCCGATCTCGCGCAGCGGGCGGGTCACTACGCCCCGCCCCCGGGCGCGAGTTTAATTCTGGGACTCGAATGCGCAGGCGTAGTAGAAGCGATCGGCGAGGGCGTCGGGCGGGTTCGCGAGGGTGATCACGTATGCGCCTTGCTAGCTGGTGGTGGCTACGCTGAAAAGGTGGTGGTCCCTGCCGGACAAGTGCTACCGATTCCAGAGGGACTTTCATTCCACGAAGCGGCGGCGCTCCCCGAGGTCTTTGCCACGGCGTATCTGAATTTATTTATGGAGGCGTATCTTGAACCCGGTGAGTTCGTTCTCCTGCATGCTGGAGCCAGTGGCGTGGGTACCGCGGCGATTCAGCTCTGTGCCGCGTTCGACAACCCTTGTTTTGTCACAGTTGGAAACACCGAGAAGGTTGAACGATGNGTTGAATTGGGCGCTGCAGCTGGTTGCGACAGGCACGTGGATCATTTTGTCGAAGAGGTTCCTCGATGGACATCGCAGCATGGTATGGACGTCATCTTGGATCCCGTTGGTGGCGCTTATTTCGAATCGAACATCGCTTCACTTGCGGTTGACGGCCGGCTAGTTCTTATCGGATTACTGGACGGATCAGCCGCGCCCGTNGCATTGGGAGCNATGATGTCGCGACGTCTTCGCGTCATCGGGTCGACGCTACGTGGCCGATCAATCGCAGCAAAATCGCGGGTCATGGATGCCCTCCGCGATCGCGTATGGCCACTCATTGAGGCTGGCAAAGTACGGGCCGTTGTCGAGACGGTCATGCCAGTAACTGACGCCAATCAGGCACACCAGCTGTTATCCGAAAATGGAACTTTTGGAAAGGTCGTTCTCGATATACCGTAGGAATTCAACTCGTCGCGTTGTCGTCGATAATGCCTTCCAAGGCAACTCGCTGCTGAAGCAATGTGTCCACTTGATCGGAAAGCTCATCGAGNCGGGTNTGTTCTTTGGCAACNACNCTGGCGGGNGCTTTTTCGACAAAATTTGGGTTNNCCAGTTTTGTGGCAATTTTCTCGAGCGTCNTNTGCAATTTACGGGTTTCNACNGAAAGTCTCTGNAGTTCGGTTTTCGCTTCGTCTAGATCCGTAAAAGGAACGATAACCTTCAGGCGATGTACCAGTTGTACGGAGCTTGCGGGTACCGGGTCTTCGTCGTTTAGCCACTCGATCTCGCCTTGCAACTTGGCCAGTCTTCGCATCAATTTCTCAGTCGCTTTACTCAATTGTCTGTCGTGGGATGTACCTCCCTGCAACATGAGTACAACGTNTTGGGAAGGTTTGATGCCTCGTTCACCGCGAATATTGCGNACTGCGGTGACCACTTCTTTAAGCCACTCGATAGCCGTATCAGCTTCCTCGTCTAAACCGGCGTCTTCTTTTTGCGGAAACGGTTGCAACATAAGNGTTNTAGCGGTGAGCCCANCTAAAGGTGCGATTTCGCGCCATAACGTTTCGGTGATATACGGCATGATCGGGTGCGCNACGCGTAGNAATATTTCGAGCACNGTGACCANCGTNNTACTGGCCGCNCNAACCTCAGTTTGATCTGCATTTGCGTCAAAAAAGACGGATTTGGTCAATTCGACGTACCAATCGCAGTATTCGTGCCAAATAAACTCNTAGACGGCGTTTGCAANAAGGTCAAAGCGGTACGAACCGACAGCNTCATGAGCNTCGACGATCAGTTGGCGCATTCGAGANACGATCCAACGATCAGCAAGACTTTGCTCNGAACNACGTAACTCGGTGATCGAATCCACGTTCATCAATACGAATCGCGAGACATTCCANAGCTTATTGCAAAAATAGTGATAGCCCTCGACTCGGCTTAAGTCGAAATTTATGTTGCGTCCNGGNGATGCNTANGCGCAGAACGTGAAGCGAAGAGCATCGGATCCGTAATTCCGGATTCCGTTCGGATACTCTTTTTGTGTCGCTANAGTTATCGCCTCAGCCATTCGCGGTTGAGTTAGATTTTGCGTTCGTTTAGCGACCAAATCGTCAAGGGAAATACCGTCGATGACGTCGAGAGGGTCGATGCCATTACCCTTCGTTTTTGACATTTTCTCGCCCTTAGCATCTCGAATAAGTCCGTGTACGTAGACTTGTTTAAAGGGAACTTCGCCGGTGAAGTGGAGCGTCATCATGATCATCCGAGCCACCCAGAAAAAAATGATGTCGTGGCCTGTTACGAGTACGTTAGTTGGGTGATATCGGTTGAGTTCGGGGGTCTTGTCGGGCCAACCGAGCGTGGCAAATGTCCATAACGCGCTCGAAAACCAAGTTTCCAGCACGTCGGGATCTTGGGTAAGTCGGACTTCCGTGTCGAGATTGGCATCGGCGCGGACAGCTTCTTCGTTGTGGCCGACATAGACGTTGCCGTTCTCGTCATACCAGGCCGGTATTTGGTGTCCCCACCATTGTTGTCGACTAATGCACCAGTCTCGTACATCGCGCATCCATGCGAAGTAGAGATTTTCGTACTGTTTTGGAATAAACGCGATGCTACCGTCCTTGACGGCATCGATAGCTGGTTTGGCTAGGGGTTCGATTTTGACAAACCATTGGTCGGTAAGACGAGGCTCAACGATTTCGCCGGACCGTTCGCCCCGCGGGATCTTGATGGTGTGATCTTCGACGGTTTCAAGTAAACCAAGTTCGTCCAAATCCGCGACGACTCTCTTCCTCGCGTCGAACCGATCGAGATCGCGGTAAGGTGCAGGTGCGCTCGCGTTGATTGTCGCGTCGGCGGACAGAATGTTGATCTCTTCGAGACCGTGCCGATGTCCGATTTCGTTATCGTTGAAGTCGTGGGCGGGGGTGATTTTTACGCACCCGGTACCGAATTCGGGGTCAACGTATGTGTCGCTGATAATCGGTAACTTGCGTCCCACCAAAGGCAACAGGGCATGCTTTCCGATCAAAGTGCGATAGCGGTCGTCGTCAGGATGGACGGCGATCGCTGTGTCTCCCAACATCGTCTCGGGGCGGGTGGTCGCAACGACAACGTATGCGTTGCCATCAGGTGTTATGAGCCCATCTTCCAGCGGATAGCGAAAATGCCATAAGCTGCCAGGTTCATCCTCGTTGATAACCTCTAAATCGGAAAGCGCGGTGCCGAGCACTGGATCCCAGTTGACCAATCGCTTGCCCCGGTAAATGAGGCCCTGATCGTAGAGCTGAACGAAAACCGCCTTGACCGCACGTGAAAAACCCTCGTCCATCGTGAATCGTTCGCGCGACCAGTCGACCGAAGATCCCATTCGCCGCATCTGCTCAGAAATCGTTCCGCCAGACTCTTCTCGCCACTTCCAGACTCGTTCGATGAAAGCTTCTCGCCCGATGTCTTCGAGAGTGAGACCTTCAGTTGCCAACTGTTCGGTGACGATCATCTGCGTAGCAATCCCCGCATGGTCGGTGCCGGTTTGCCACAGCGTTTGTTTCCCTGACATCCGTTGATAACGGATCAACGCATCCATCAATGTGTGTTGAAACGCGTGTCCGATATGCAGAGTCCCAGTGACATTGGGTGGTGGTATCGCGATGGAATAGGGTTCAGGTGCTGTTGTAGGAGCAAAGTAGCCGCTTTCCTCCCATTCCGCGTACAACGCCCGTTCGATCGCACCCGGATTGAAGCTGTCGTCGAGCTGGCTCAACTCGTAGACCCACTTATCTGGGTACCTTTTTTCGGCACGGCGATTCGTCCCCGGCAATCCATTGGATCAGTCACTGTTCTTCCCAATTGTCGAGGTCGTGATGAAATAGAGGGTACCCTTTGTCACGGTAGTTACGGTATCGATCGCGTCCGATTGAACGCTCGGGCTCCAAGATGATTTCAGCAACGCGCTCAAACCGACCAAAGAAAGCGGGAATTTCACCACTTAGGTTAATAAGCACATGATCGTCGGCCGGGGTCGGCTCGTGGTGGCTAATGAGAACCGCTACGTCGGCGTTTTCCGTTCGTTCCGTCGTGACCGCGTGTGGGAGAAAATTACCCGGTGGATAGGACCACATAAGACCGTCTAGCTCTTCTGATTCGGTCGCATTAGCGGTTTGAACGTTGACACTTTTACCTGTACATGCTGCGCGATGGGCTAANCGACAGGCGAACCGAAGTTTGGCTACGTAGTCAACGTCAGGGAGAAGATAGAAGTCGATGCGCGTCATGGAAGTTGATTAATAAGGTACTGAAATAAAAGGGGTACGGGTCGTCCCGTCGACCCTTTACGGATCCCACTGCGGTAGGCCGTGCCGGCAATATCGAGGTGAGCCCACTTAACGGACTCGGCAAATCGGGACAAAAAGCATGCCGCCGTGATCGATCCGGCTTCACGTCCGCCGATGTTCGACATGTCGGCAAATGGACTCGATAACTGTTGCTGATATTCGTCCCATAACGGCATCGGCCAGACCCGATCCTGGATGTATTGGCCGGCTACTTCCAGCGAATGAGTTAATGCATCGTCGTTGGAATAAAGTGCAGACGCATGACTGCCCAAAGCTACGACGCACGCGCCCGTCAAGGTTGCCACATCAATGATTACGGCCGGCTTCAGGGTTTTCGCGTACGAGATAGCGTCACAGAGAACGAGTCGACCTTCGGCGTCAGTATTCAGGATCTCTACCGTTTTCCCTGAATANGTGGTGACAATGTCACCNGGCCGAGACGCTTTTCCTGACGGCATGTTTTCAGCGGCTGCGACAATGCACATTATGTTAAGTGGGAGTTGTGCATCGATGGCGGCCCGCATTGCGCCGAGAACCGATGCCGCACCTGCCATATCGAATTTCATTTCATCCATCCCGGCGCCCGATTTGAGACTGATGCCACCGGAATCGAACGTAATGCCTTTACCAATGAATACGATGGGTGCGTCGCCCCTACGGCCGCCGTTGTAACGGACAATGATCATTTTCCCCGGATTTTCACTGCCGCGGGTGACGGACATAAATGCACCCATTCCCATAGTTTGCATTTGTTTTTCGTCAAGGACGCGGACGCTAGTTTTAGGCAACCGCCCGAATTTTCGACCCTCCCGTGCGAGGTAAACGGGATTGCAGATATTGGGAGGTTGATTGCCAAGATTTTTTGCGAGCTCCAAGCCAGCGTCAAGCGCCTGCGCGTGTCGNATAGCGCGGAGGGTATTAGTCCGCGCTCGACGATCGACGTGAATCGAGACACGACGAGGATGGGAAACCTTCTCTGGTTTCGATTTATGTTCGTCGAAGCGATAAAGAGCGCTCGACAGCGCGGACAGTGCGTTACGCGTTTTCCAATAGACGTCGTGGTTTGCGACATCAATGTCGTTGAGATGCCATACGGCATCCGGAACTGGAATCTGAGCCAGTGCCNTTGTCGCNGCTTCAACGTTCTTTCGGAAGNTGCNTTCAGATTGTGTTTTTTCGTCGGCTCCCACGACCAGNACGTGCTCGATCTTATCNGGTAGGGCTAGTACGACCGTCTTGCCGTGCGCGTTATTCTCAGTTACCCGCTCTATATAGTCGCGATGCTTTGTTGATCGAAAGATCGTCCGCGCTCGCGCGGGGGTTACGATGAGGCAGCCTGTTTTGAATTCGCCCGCGTTCCCCACTTTCGTGGAATACTTCATAATCGTACCCCGTCCTCAAAACACAAAATTCTACCGGATTGACTGGATCCCAGGGAACGTCAACGCAAGGAGCCGTTGAATGATCGATGTTCCACGCCGACACCAAGCCGGACTAAGCCGGAAGCGCTTAACGTCCAAAGGATCAATGTAGTGATGGGTGTTTTATCTCGATACGTCACCCGAGAATTAGTTGCGGTTTTTCTGTTGGTTTTTGTGCTTCTCGTTTGTATAGGTTTAGGCGGCCGGTTTGTAAGTTTGTTGCAGGAAGCTGCGGGTGGGCGATATTCGACTGAAGCGCTTTGGTGGCTGATCGGCCTTCGGATACCTACGTTCGTGCAATTGATCGCTCCGTTTAGCATTTTTCTTGCGCTAGTCCTAACTTTTGGCCGGCTGCACGCGGATCAAGAGTTCGTGACGTTGACGTCTGGAGGTGTTGTACCCGGACGGGTAGTGGGTTGGCTACAGTGGGTCCTCATTCCGTTAGCGCTAATGGTTGGATTCTTCAGCATGCAGGTAACCCCTGGGGCGCTCAAATTGCTTTCTGAGATGGCGTTGAATGAGATTGCGGTCAGTGAGTTTGATGCGATTATTCCAGGCACCTTCCGGTCATTCTCGAAGGATGCACGAGTTGCATACGTTGAGGAGGTCGATCGCGGCAAGCAAGAAGTGTCTGGCGTTTTCATGAATGAAATACGAGGCGACAAAGTCGTCAGCATCTGGGCGGATAAGGGACGATACTTTGTCGAGCCGGAAACGGGAAATCGGTACTTGATGCTTGAGAATGGCGTTCGGTACGAAGGATTTCCGACAAAACACGACTACCAGGTCGTTCGATTCAAGAAATTGGCGCAACGAATTGAGCCTGGGGAAGTCGAGCAGCTCGCCAATGATCCGCCGACGATTCCTACGAGCGAGTTGCAATTGACGAATAGCGCCGAAGCCGCCGAGTGGCACTGGCGAATTGCTTTGCCGATCTTGACTGTTATCGGGGCGATGTGTGGATTCGGGATCGCTCGGGTTCCGCCGCGCAGTGGGCGTTTTGGTCGAGTCATACCGGGACTTGGTCTGTTTGTTTTGTACTACGTTCTTCTGGTATTCGGTCGAAGTTTGATTGCGGAGACGGCGTCGCTACAGATCGTCGGGTTGTGGCCCGTGCACTTAGCGATGGCGCTGGCTGCCTGGGTGATGATTCAAAAGAGCTATCGACCTACATGAGCTTGCCTCTGATAGATCGCTACATTGCAACCAGCGTCTTTGCAGCGATCGCGGCCGTACTTTTGTGCGCGTTGTCGTTGACGGGTGTTTTTGCACTTATTGACGAGGCCGGTGGCATTGACCAGAACTACACGTTTACAGACGCTGCGCTATACGTTCTGTACAACCTTCCTAATCAAATTTACGAGTCGGTCCCCTTCGTCGTATTCATCGGTTCCTTGATTGGTCTTGGAACCTTGTCAACGCATTCTGAAATCACGGTTTTACGCTCGGCTGGAGTCTCGCTCGGACGCTTATTTATACCCGTCGCATTGCCGTCGTTACTCGTTCTTACCTTGTCATTTCTTGTTGGGGAATATGCTGCACCGTGGGGGGTCCAGTCAGCCGCTGAAATGAAAATTCAGCAACGCCAAATATCAGAAGATATTCGGTTTACGAATCGATACTGGCTTCGTGAAGGAAACCAGTTCACCAGCATTGAAGGCGTGTCACGACGTGGTCACTTGCTCGGTATTTCGCAATGGGAAATTGATGGAAACAACGAAATGCGGGTAGCTCGACGCGCGCACAGTGCCGAGTACGACCCAAACTTGAATTTATGGAGGATGAAAGTCGTAGGCGAAACACACTTTGGTACCGAGGACACGCGAGTCGAGTCGTATGATGAGTTCCAATGGAGAACAGGCTTAGACACCCGTTTAGTTAGAGCCGGCGTCGCAGCTGAACCGAGAAAGTTAGGCGTTTCTGATCTTGCTTTTCAAATTGACTACCGGGAACGGGAAGGTCTTGACCCACGCCCGTATCAGCTCGTTTATTGGAGCAAAATATTACAACCAGTGTCGATTTTGGGACTGATCACAATCGCTCTAGGTTTCGTCGTCGGCCCGTTACGAGAAGTCGGCATGGGTGCTCGGTTTTCGGTGGGCGTTATCGTCGGCGTCGCGCTGAAATATGTCCAAGACCTGTTGCCGCCGATGAGTATGGTGTTCGAGTTTCCGCCGTGGGTNGCCGTGTTAATCCCCGTTGTTATTGTTTGGGNCGCGGGAATTTACTTGGTTCGGCGAGTGTCTTAAAACTGATCCTTGGCGATCTTGATNNAGCNCCATCGGTATGGAAAAGCATTTCCACCCCATGTATGTTCCGTGGTCCTCTGAGAATTGCAGTGGTTNGGATTGAGAGATGGCANGTAGAGTAAANCGCAGCGGCTTGCAGGTGGCCGAAGTGCTCGACACGTTCATCAACGACGAGGCCCTACCGGGAAGNGGTGTTGCCCGGGATGACTTTTGGTCTGGAGTAGCTTCCCTCGTGAGCGATTTGACGCAGCGAAATCNGACTCTTTTGGANCGACGCGANGAACTGCAANCGCAAATTGACCGTTGGCATCTCGATCGAAAGGGTCAACCCATTGATACAGGCGCNTATAAAGCTTTCTTGGTAGAAATCGGCTACCTCGTGGACGAGGGACCTGATTTTGAGATAGCAACTGCTGGNGTCGATCCAGAAATTGCAACGATTGCTGGACCCCAATTGGTTGTCCCGGTACTCAATGCGCGGTTTGCACTGAACGCAGCGAACGCGCGTTGGGGCAGCCTTTATGACGCTTTTTACGGCACCGACATCATTCCCGAAGGTGTGGGGACTGAGAAAGGAACGAGTTACAACCCTCAACGTGGCGACCTGGTGGTAGCGAGGGTTGCTGAAGAACTAGACAAAATCGTCCCATTAGTCAGTGGCAGTCACGCTGATGCCACCAGTTACTCCGTTTCCCAGAATGGCGGTCGATACGAGTTAGGAGTTCAGACGACGGCGGGGACAACGGGGCTAGATAACCCGGATCAGTTCGTGGGATTTCAAGGTAACGCTGACGGAGAGCCCGACTGTGTCCTGCTGCGGCACAATGGTCTACATATCGAAATTCATATCGATCGTAATCACAATGTTGGGGAAGCCCACGCGGCCGGTGTGAAGGACGTTGTCCTCGAATCTGCGATCACCACCATTCAGGACTGTGAAGATTCTGTTTCAGCAGTCGACGCTGAAGACAAGACCGACGTGTATCGCAATTGGCTAGGACTTATGAACGCTAGCCTGGCCGAATCATTTGAAAAGGGTGGAGAAACCATTCACCGAGTTCTCGAAAACGATCGTACGTACACTGATTGTGAGGGCGCGGGCCTGACGTTATCGGGTCGTAGCCTTATGTTGATTCGTAACGTTGGCCATCTCATGACAACGGACGCTGTGTTACTCGAAAATGGCGATGAGATCTTTGAGGGGATTCTCGATGCGGTGGTGACCAGCCTTTGTGCCGTGCACGACATTCGCCGCAGTGAGGGTCAGATCCGCAATGCAAAGTTCGGCAGCATCTACATTGTTAAACCAAAGATGCATGGGCCCGAGGAGACAGCATTTACATGTGAGCTTTTCGGTCGGGTTGAAGACGTCCTAGGCCTTAAGCGAAATACGTTGAAAGTGGGCGTGATGGACGAGGAGCGACGAACGAGTCTGAATTTACGCGAATGCGTGCGCGCCGCGCGTGAGCGGATCGTGTTTATNAACACGGGGTTTCTTGATCGCACCGGAGATGAGATCCACACCAGCATGCAGGCGGGCGTGATGGTGCGAAAGGAACCCATGAAACAAGAAACTTGGATTCTCGCGTACGAAGACGCCAACGTCGANGCGGGTCTTGCGACTGGCTTTCCNGGACGNGCNCAGATTGGTAAAGGNATGTGGCCAAAGCCCGATGAAATGAACGAGATGCTTGANGCAAAAATCGGGCANCCTACTGCGGGNGCNAACTGCGCGTGGGTNCCTTCGCCGACAGCNGCAACATTGCACGCCCTGCATTACCACCAGATAAGTGTGGCCTCCCGTCAGGAAGAGCTGNTAAGTCGCGAGCGAGCAAGTATCGACGATATTCTGACGATACCGTTGGGGGCGGGGGAGAATCTGTCAGCACATGAGGTCCAAAACGAGCTCGATAATAACGCACAAGGCATTCTGGGCTACGTGGTTCGGTGGGTCGATCAAGGCGTTGGTTGTTCTAAGGTTCCGGATATTAACAATGTGGGNCTNATGGAAGATCGCGCGACCTGTCGTATTTCAAGCCAACACATCACCAACTGGTTACACCACGGTATCGTATCTAGGGATCAGGTGGTGGAGACCATGGAAAGAATGGCCTCGGTCGTCGATGAACAAAATGCTGATGATGACGNCTATCGGAACATGGCNCCCNACTTTGAAAACAGTATTGCTTTCCAGGCTGCCTGCGATTTGGTGTTCGAAGGCCTNGTNCAACCAAACGGNTACACCGAACCNATTCTTCACGCNCGNCGNCGCGAGGCNAANGCNANNTACGGCGNNTANNTNNCNNATGANNNTTNTCAGNNTGNNNGCNTAATGGANCTTGNCGNATTNGATNGNNNNCGNGANNTGGACGCGGCCAAGCGCGTTTGGAAGGAGGTGGGCTGGGTCCGCTCGATCGGGGAAGCTGGCTGGCTCGCCGACTTTCTCGACGGCTCGGATTGCGTGGTGGCGCGCGTCGATGGAGAGGCNGAGTGCGTGGTGGTCTGCGCCAACGGCTCGATCAGGTACGAAGAATTTCCGGACAACGCAACCGATCTCTCGATGTGNGCGGTGACGGCCGTAACGACAAGCCACGTGGCGCGTCGTCTTGGCGCTGCGAGACGGTTGACGGCCCTTTCGNTNGCAGAGCANGCGCAGTCGGGAGCGGAAGTNGCGCGGCTCGGGATGTTTGACCAGGGTTTCTATGACACCGTTGGATTTGGCACCGGNAATTACGTCAATCGATTCATGTTTGACCCATCGCAGTTAAAGGTGACNCACCCATTCAGGGCGCCGAAAAGACTGACGAAAGACGATTGGAGCATGATGCGAAAGGCCATGATCGCTCGTAAACGTGGTCATGGATCGTGCGTTGTGTTGCCGGAAGGTTTTTCCAAGGGTGAAATTCAACACATNGAAAGTCCCTTCGGCCTTGGTTATTTTGANGGNTCGGGCGGGGAGTTNACCCATTTCATTTGGGGTGAAGCCGAAGCCGAAAACGGGCCTTATAGCGTCGAGTGGATCGCGTATCAGACCACCGACCAGTTGTTCGAACTGCTTGCGTTGATCCGATCGCTAGGAGACCAGGTGTATTCGGTACACATGCAAGAACCCGCGGAACTTCAATTCCAGGATTTGATCGACAAGCCATTTCGAAATGAGAGGAGTCGAAGGGGGTCGAAGTTTGAAACGTACCAATCGGTGTTCGCAACCGAGCAGCTGCGGATTCTCAACCTCCAATCTTGTATCGAGAAAACGCGATTACAGATNGANGACATCCGATTCAATTTAGTTCTTGANGATCCGGTTCGCGGGTTCNTTGATGACGATCACAATTGGCAGGGTATCTCTGGCGATTACGTCGTGACGTTGGGCGAGAGTTCTTTTGCTGAATCAGGAAACAGNCCTAATCTTCCNACGCTTAGCGCGTCCGTCGGGGCATTCAGTCGCATGTGGTTCGGCATTCGAGATGCGTCGAGTCTGGCGCTGACCGATACACTCGACGCTCCCATTGATTTGCTCGAGGATCTTGATCGCGGGATTCGACTACCGACCGCGAACAGCGGCTGGGAATTCTAGGATTAATCGATGATTACGATTCTTGATGGNGGTATGGGGGCAGAACTGATTCGACGAGGTGCAGCCACGAGTGGCGGATTGTGGTCTGCACAAGCATTGCTCGATAACCCAGNGGCAGTGGTTGAGACCCATCACGACTTCATTCGTGCTGGCGCGCGGCTGATTATTACCAACAGTTATTCCAGTATCCCGAGTTATCTGGAGAAGGAAGGTCTAGAGGATAGGTACGAAGAACTNACGGCNCTTGCGGGACAACTNGCNCGGNNAGCNGCNGANGAGAGCAAAGGAANANGTNCNAGTNGCGGGNTCNCTGCCACCNTTGTCNGAGAGCTATCGCCCGGANTTGGTTCCCGATNACGNCGNNGCTCGATCGATCTACGATGCNATGNCGTTGGNGCTGGAGCCGTANGTNGATCTCTTTATCTGCGAAACAATGTCCTCNATTNGTGAGTCGATGAATGCTTGTGANGCAGCNAAAAAAGCGGCGCTTGNACGNAGTCTNCCGGTCTATGTTTCCTGGACACTGAACGAAAAACCNGGNGCCGGCCTNAGAAGTGGAGANACTNTGAACGCCGCATATNAGGAATTATCTNCCGTAGGAGTTGANGGGTTTCTATGCAATTGNACCGCGCCGGAAGCNATCGANGCCGCGGTTAAAGANCTGAGTGNNTGGACCGATAAGCCGATCGGCGGNTANCCAAANCGAGTTTCGGAGGTNCCNNNNGGNTGGACTNTGGACAANGNNNTGGAAACNGAGCGNCGCGNAGACATAACGCCNNCGGTATTTGTTGAATTCGCNNGNCGNTGTNTTGANAANGGAGCGACAATGTTCGGTGGATGNTGTGGGGTGGGNCCNGAATACATCGCNGCCNTNGCNNAAGCNTTTNNGGATTAGTNTTCNTTGGAACTCGAACTCACTGGTCGGCGCGCNCTTATCACNGGTGCNTCNCGNGGNATCGGAGCNGCGATCTCTGTCTGCCTNGCANGTGANGGTTGNGACGTCACNCTNGTTTCNCGAACNAGNNCTGATNTAGANGNGGTTGCGACCGAGATNNCNGACGTTTCGAACGTGGCGGTATCGATCNTTGACGCGGATCTTTCGGTAAGTGAGAACATCNATCGAGTCNTGGCNGAAGCGGGNCANGTTGATATTTTGNTCAACAACGCCGGTGCGATTCCCTCCGGATCGATTGAGGACATAGATGAGTCNTCTTGGAGAGAGGCGTGGGATCNCAAGGTGTTTGGTTACATCAATCTGATGCGCCGGGNTTTCAAGACTATGGAAAATCAAGGTGGCGGAGTCATTGTCAACGTGATTGGTGTGGCCGGTGAACGCCCAAATAGCAATTATGTCGTTGGAGGTGCGGGTAACGCCGCGTTAATGGCAGTGACCCGAGCACTAGGAGCTAGAAGTATTGCAAAAGGCATCCGCGTCGTCGGCATCAATCCCGGTCTGATCGTAACGGATCGAATGGAAGCGTTACTGAGGTCTCAGGCGGAAAATCGATTCGGAGACGGTGAGCGGTGGGGCGAGCTAATCGATCAACGGCTACCTCCCGGTAAACCAGAACATATTGCGGATATGGTGGCGTTCTTAGCATCAAACCGATCGGCTAATACGAGTGGAACCATTGTTACCGTCGACGGTGGTTCATCCGCGCGCTAGGGCATTATTTTCCTCCACCCCTCGCTGGATGATTGAGTCATTATGTTAAATGCTGGTGACGCGAGTTGACTAAGTTAGGGGTTCCGGAATAATCCTGGATCTTCGTTGCCTGGGTGGCGAAATTGGTAGACGCGCCAGACTCAAAATCTGGTATGGGTAACCATGTGTGGGTTCGAGTCCCACCCCAGGCACCACTATTGCGTGGCTTGATGGACGAAGCTAAATTGCCGGATGTCTAGTGAAGACATGTAGAGACAGAAAACGAGTTCTTCAGTCAAAAATACGTATCAAAGCCTCTTTAACGAGGTAGTCGGTCGTTATAGCTCGGACGAAAATGCTGCTGTTCTCAATGTCGGTCTGAACCTTAAGACACTGACTGTCCAGTCGCTGAAGGCAGAGATAAAAAAATATCGCGAAATCGCAGAGTCGTTGCTTGAAGGTTCGGGGGCAACGCAAACCGAATGGCTTGAGGGATTTGGCCATGAAAGTTGGTCGGATGTGTGGACTGGCGCCAAGCTAACCGGAGAACTCGCTGCTCTGGAGACGGCGCTAGCCAAAGGCGACACCAATAGTGCTGCCGCATCGGGGATGAATGTGGGTACCTTGATTGAACGGAAGCTACTGCGCGATCTTGAATCGGAGATCTTGATCGGGCTTCGTCTGCGGACGTCGGTTCGCGTGTTTGAAAGTGAGGGTCGAAGGCATTCCGCTGAAATTAAAACGCGTTGGCAACAGTTAGCGGACGCCATGTGGATCGTGAATCCTGAACTATCCAAACGTTCGGTCGCGAACGTTATTAGCGCGCTACTCGCGACCGATTCGATTCGTTATTCCGTGCACACGATTCGTCAGTCGATCGAGAAGAGGAAAAGCTGAGCGACGGTGCCACCTACAAACACCTATAAAGATCGCAATCGGTATTCTAACGACGCTTCTCACTATGGTTAGAGATCATCGGGACTAAACGACTTCTCCATTCTTATTCCATCAGCATTCAACGGTCATCCCCTGGCTCTGCAGAGTAATAAGGTTTGATAGGTACGTGTTTCTGCACGCATGAGTTATCGAAGATGGGGTTTTTGGTCGACATAATGACGCAGGGCCTATTAGCAGGCGCCTTAGGCATATTGCTCCTGTCGATGGCTATTCTTCGCCGTCGTAAGAATCTCGACGAAAAGAGCGAGTATTGAGGCTACGGGGCATCCTACCTAACGAATCAATCACCATTCGATTCGTGTTGACGATAAAAACCTAGGCAGCACCTGGTCCGAGTGGTTGGCCGTAGCTAAATTCGATGATGTTTCCATCCGGATCCGTCACCCCGCAGTAGTAACCTACGGGGTACGGCTCCTCTACCGGCTCCCAAGCCAAGATGCCTTCGACCTCGGCCCGGTCCGCTATTGCATCCACCTTCGCGCGACTCTCAAGCGCAAATCCTAGATGGGATAAATCGCGTTCGGCTTGGTCTCTGCCGGGACCACCAGGTAGCAATACGAGAATGAAGTCCTTTTCTCGACCATCTTCGGCAAGCCAAACGACTCGATAACCTTCGTTTGTGCGTTCGTGCACGACCCGCATTTCAGCGTAAGACTCGTAAAAGTCGATACATGAGTCGAGATCTCGGACGTGCAGTGCCAAATGCGTCAACGACGGCTTCATCGGTCGCGATGTCCTGACCTAATCATTGGTCGTCCATCGTACGCCTAACTCCCCGTCGCGATCCTCGCTTGGATATAGGTCTTGATCTCATTAGCCGTAGTGCGAGTGGCATCGGTACTAACTGCGCCTTCAATTAAGGTCGCTCCATCGAAGCCAAAGAGATAACGCAGTAACAGTAATCCGTCGGTTAACGCTTCGGTGGAGCCATCCCCATCGATGTCGACGTGTCCCGAGTTGGTATCCAGATAAGAAGCGATGGTATTGGCATCGGAACGTGTCGCCGACGATGTGACGGCTCCTTCTGTAAGCGTCACACCAGCGAAGCCAAAGAGATGCCGTAGCACCAGCAGTCCATCAGTTAACGCCGCAGTTTCCCCATCAATATCAATATCAAAGTCAAAGCAGCCATTGCAGTCATAACGATTTAGAGGGTCGGTCCCATCAACCGCCTCTTGGTCATCGGAAACGTCATCACCGTCGTCATCGGTATCGGTGTTGTTCCCAAGGCCGTCATCATCGGTGTCGATTGTTTCCGTGGCGTCTAGCGGGAAGACGTCGGCGTTGTCCCCGACCCCGTCGGAATCGGAATCCATCTGCTCTGAGGCATCTAGGGGGAAGATGTCGCCCTTGTCGCCTACCCCATCAGAATCGGTATCAGTGATCAGCGGATCGGTACCGAGAACACTCTCTTCTTGGTCGGTTAAGCCGTCGTCATCGTCGTCGGTATCGGCGTTGTTGCCAATAGCATCACCATCAGTGTCTAGCGTCTCCGTCGCATCTAGGGGAAATGCATCTGGCCCGTCCAAGACCCCGTCGCCATCGGAATCGGCAACCAGTGGATCGGTGCCATCAGCTTCTTCTTGTATATCCGTGACGGCATCATTGTCGTCGTCAGTATCAGCGTTGTTACCCGTACCATCGCTATCGGTATCTATGGTTTCGGTTGCATCGTCAGGAAATGTGTCGAGAAGACCCGTTCCCAAAACGGAGACAACTCCGAGATCAAAGCTAACATCTGAGCTCGCAGTCTGATTCTGGTGGACCTCCACCGCGATCACGTTCGTACCGGACGTCGTCGCAACCAGTTCCGCATCAAAACTGACATCGGAGCTCGTCGCAATCACCTGATGCACTTCAACCGCTAATACGTTTTCGGCCGTCGCTGTCCTCGACGCAATGAACTCGGGATCAAAACTCACGTCCGAGCTGCTGGCGCTGCTTTGATGGACTTCGACCGCCATCACGTTCTCGCCGGCGACCAAACTATCCAGGGCAACGTCGTACATAAAGTTCGTGCTTTCACTCATGGCATCGCCCGATGTCGTCTGATACGTAATCGCGCCGTCGGGCATATTGATTGAACGGGCGACCTCTGTGCCATTGAGATACACAACGCACCCATCGTCGCGTTGGACTTTCATGTTGAGTGCGGTGATATCGGTGACATCCGCGACCGTAAACTTATGTCGAAAGTAGTAGGCGACATGACCGCTCGTGATCACCGTGTTCTCGTCGCCCTCGGTAAAGCCCAACTCAGCGGCCCCCGTCGACCAACTGGAGTCGTCAAAATCGCTTGCGGTCCACGCCGTGCCTTGGTCGGTGCCGTCGTCGAGATAGCTCCAAGTCGCGCTCCTCGCGATCAGCGATTCCGTCGTCGGCGTCGCGTCGCTCGCCAACAAGAGGCTCTTATCAACCGTGAACACATGAAAGTTATTGCCGTCATCCGACGCATTTTCTGCATAATCTCCCGCCCCAATCGTTCCCGCGGCAAGTCCGTCCCGGGCTATCTCGGTACCATTGAGATAGACAATGGCCCCATCGTCCCGCTTGAGATTAAGTGTCAATGCCGAAACATCACCAAGGTCGGCGACCGAGAAGTCATGGCGGAAATAGTACGTTGTCGCGCCACTCTGGATGAGTGTGGCTTCATCCCCCTCGGTGAAACCAAGTTCCGCAGCACCCGTCGACCAACTTGAATCATCAAAGCTAGCCGCTCGCCATGCGGTACCTTGATCCGTGGCATCATCCAAGTAACTCCAGATCGAGCCTTTCGAAACAAGCACTCTAGACGGATCCGCAGACGAGATCAGCGATCCCATCGCGATTGAGGTATCGGTATAGCCTACGGGATCAGCTCCATCACTGTCCGCCAATGACGCATAAGAGATCGTGCCCGACGGCATCGCCGTCCTATGCACCTCGGTCCCGTTCAGATACACCACGGCCCCGTCATCAACTTCGAGCGATAGCGTCATTGCCGAAAGATCGGACGACGATAGATCTGTCGTGAATTCATGACGAAAGTAGTACGTGTTCGCGTCACTGTCAGAAATCAGTGTCGCCTCATCCCCCTCGTTAAAACCGAGTTCACCGGCTCCGGAAGACCAGCTCGAGTCATCGAAGCCAACCTGACGCCACGCGCTACCTTGATCGCTAGCGTCATCGAGATAGCTCCAGAGGGAACCTCTTACGACCAGATCAGCTTCGAGTCCATCAAAAGCCCCATCGCCATCATCGTCAGCATCGCACGCATTGCCTAGTCCATCCGAATCGATATCTAGCTGGTCTGCGTTGGCTAATGAAGCGCAGTTATCAGAGTCGTCCTCGGTACCGTCCCCGTCTGTATCCGCTGCATCCTTTTGCGCGCCGGCATCGATCCAGTCGCGAACGAGCTGGCGTAACGTCGTGCTCAACATAGGACTACCATTTGGCATCGTCGCTCCACTTTGGGCCGTGCCTTCGAGCTTCTGCATGAGGTAGCTATTGTCGGCATCGCCCGGTTCAACGAGGTCGAGTGAAACTACTTCAGTGCTCGGTACGTTCACGGTATTACCGTACGCCGCGCCTTCACTTAAATTCAGTCCCTGTGACGGAGAACTGCCGCTGTGACAACTGGTGCACGACGCGGTGAAGACTTGGTTTTGTACATCAGATAGCGTGGCGGAATGGACCACACCTCCGCTCAAGAGCATGAGTGCTGCGAGGATGATGTATGTCGGACGAGTCAACATTCGCAATAAGCGCATTAGGCTTGTCATAGAACCTACGCCGAGCGTCGGAGGGCGTCAAAGTGGAGAATACTGCTGCGAAAACTCAAAGGTACCGCGCGAAGTGGAGTGACTATGCCTTATGGCGGTCCTATGACGAGTAGTGCATTACGCTAGCTTGTTCGCGACTGGATTGAGGCGGGTGCCGCGAACAACCGATGGCGACAGGTTAGTATGCATCGACCAGTCCGACAAAGGACGCGAACGGAGCGAGAAAAACGTTGAAACTCGTTAAGATCTTTTCGATCGTATTTATCGTCTACGCGGCGCTTGTCGCCACATTTGAGTCGTTGCTTGGTTACTACCAGCCTAGCAGTCCAAGCTCAGTAGTCATCATCACTTCCGACGACGACGGGAAGAAGTATCGAAGGGTTCTTTCGCGTCTGGACAGTAATGGACAACTGTACGTCGCAAGAAACCACTGGCCACGAGCATGGCATCGACGGGCACTCAATAATCCAGAGGTCGAAGCCGTTGTGGATGGTGCGGAGGCAAACTATGTTGCGGTACCAGTGTCTAAGGTCGAACACCAACAATTGAGTGAGGCACATCCACGTGGCCTCGTGTTTCAATTCATGACGGGATTCCCTCCGCGCTACTTCATTCGACTCGACTCCCGTTAGACCGGACACCGGGACGACGTGCGATAGACCTTAACTAAAAGGGAAAATCGGAATGGACAATCACGAGAAGACCTTTGCCAAGACTGTCGAGACTAAGAAGGATGTAGAAATTCCTTTTCGTACTTACTTTCCAAATGGTTATTCGGAAGGCGGAGAGGAGCACCCTCTACTTCTCTTTCTTCATGGGGCGGGGGAAAGAGGATCCGATCTCAAGCGACTCGCAGCGACCGGGCTACCGAAGCATATTGAAGATGGTCTCGACATACCGTTTGTGACGGTCTGTCCGCAATGCCCAGAAAACGATTGGTGGGATCCGATAGCCTTGAAGGCCCTGTTTGAAAACGTTGTGACGACTTACAACGTGGATGAATCAAGGCTGTATTTGTCAGGCCTGAGTATGGGAGGTAGTGGCACATGGCAGTTGGCCAACATTCTGTACGAAAAGCTTGCTGCAATTGCGCCTGTGTGTCCGCCATTCGGCTTTGTGAATCCCGTCAATTTCAAGGATTTACCGGTATGGTGTTTTCACGGTGCCATGGATTCGGTGATACCCGTGTCCGACTCTGTGAAAATGGTTCGGCTGCTTCGTTCGGGTGGTTGTAACGTAAAGTTCACCGTATACCCGGACGCGGATCACGATAGTTGGACTGACACCTATACCAACACCGCACTGTACGATTGGTTTTTGGAGCACACCAATAACGGCCAATAGAAAATAGTTCTGATTGCTGATGAACGACCAGAAAGCTTCCTATGTGCTTGATTGAACCAAACACCCTTTGGGGCGATAGAACGTGAGAATCGACGCGAGAAAATGGGCGGTCATCTCTTTGTTGGCGGTGGGTATTAGCTGGTTTAGCAATGCCGAAAACTTCGACTTGGATATTGATTCAGATGGGCAAACGGGCGCATTGACTGATGGGTTGCTGATCTTGCGTCATCTTTTTGGCTTTTCAGGGACTACCCTTACCGATGGTGCCGTCGCCCTTGGCGCGTCGCGTTCGTCGCCAGAAACCGTGCGCGAATTTTTGCTAACAAATGCGACTGAACTCGACGTTGACGGTGATAGCGAAACCGATGCGTTAACAGACGGCCTCCTGATCCTAAGATACTTGTTCGGATTCCGAGGCGACACGCTCATCTCGGCGGCATTGAGTGGATCGGCGTCGCGTAGCGAGGCAAGCGACATCGAATCTTATCTCTCGAGTCGGATTGAGACGATTGCTTGCCCGATCGAAACGGAAGGGTTTCGGCTGAAGACCGGGAGTATCACTTGGACGGACTACATCGACGGTAGTCCTAACGTGCATAAGTTATATCCGACGACTGCGGATGAGATTTTAACGGCCCATCTGATTGGTGGGGCTATCGATCTCAACAATCTGAATTTCCTTTTGTCGCCCGAAGACGATGGTGGCAAATCGCCGTCAATAAGTTTGGCGATTAACAGCATTCCCGCGGCTGGATCAACGGGTACTGCAAATATCAGTCTCAAACTGTACGACGGGACGGATGGCGTTCGTAGCCAAGGCGAACGCGTTGTCCAGACCGCGATAAACGTTGAATGGGAATCTTCGGGAACAGCAGTTCAATTCACGACACCGACACAGACCATTAACGTTACGCTGATCACGGCGGGAGGTACGGCGGTGGAAGGTACCCAGAACGAGTTTAGCGGCGAACTCCTCACATTTCAGGGCAGCAGCGCAACCGAATCAGCGCTTAATCTTCAGCTCGCGTCTTTCTTGACAGAAGGGGGAGCCAGCGCCGGAGTTGATCTGTCTGGCCATTTCATTGTTGGTGACTATTTTTTTCAAGTCGAGTTTGATGGCATCGAGATAAAGGATGCGAATAGTGCGGGGGTTACGACTATTCAAGGTTCGTTTTCAACGGCCGTTGCACCGGGAATAGCCGCGTATGTCGATGATGTATCGGCGGGAGAGAGCGATGGAACGGCCACCGTTCCGGTGACTCTCAGCCGCGCGCCGAGCGATGACGTCTCAGTAGAATATCGGACCGAGGCAGTAACCGCGCTGGCGGGCACCGATTACGTCGAGACCTCCGGTACGCTAACCATTAATTCAGGGAATACTCAGGCCGATATTTCGGTCGGGCTCATTGCCGACGCCAACGACGAAAATCCGGAAACGCTAAATATACGGCTGAGCGACCCTATGAACGCGGTGCTCGGTAGGTCGACGAGTACGATCACGCTCGTCGACGGGTCAGTTTCGACCTGTCAGTGATAAAAGAGCTACCGGACCTTGTTTGCTAACGGGGTTTTCCCGGGTAAGCGGGTAGATCTATGCTTGGAACAATCCGGTCAGTTCTTTATCGACCGTGATAGCACCCATCCCACCGGGTCCGATCACCTTGTGGACCATGAGTTCGGCAAAAGCTGTTTGGTCCCGTTTCAATAATTGGTCGATGATGGGTCCCTTCATGAACTGTTTATAGGGCATGCTAGTGTCGCCGAAGGGCATCAGGAAACTAGGGGTCATCGCTTGTAATATCGCAGCCCGACGTTGGTCGGTGCGGTTCACACCGGCTCTGTGCCACGTCCTTGCGTCGTACAGAATGATGCTCCCTGCGGGCGCCTCAATGATGTCTGCTTCGGGTCCATCATAAGGCAGTCCGTGAGCCGCGCGATGGCCTCGCTGAGCATATATTGAACCGGTCCCCCATTCTTCGGGCGGCCCTGAATTGAGGACGTGTGTACCGAGTTTGAAGCAGGTCGCTCCGTTCTCGCGTGTGAATTCTGAGACGCATATGTTCCGCTGCACGCCCATCGATAATTCGCCAGACATGCCGACTGGTATGCGTTGATCGTTATCTCGGTTTCTCGTTATTCCCCATAGATAGGGGAAATCCGAATGCCAGCCTTGGACATCTCGTTCGCCGTCGTCGGGCGTAAGTACAGCGAGTCCCGGTGAGTGAGCTAAGCGGATTTCTTCGGTGGACAAGTACTGTCGAATCAACCACAACGACACGGGTTCCACCGCCGCCTGAGCAAAAGCGGCGGTTTGGTTTAACACAGGCGTTTCACGATCGTACGCTCGGTCCGACCAACGTCCGCAACAAGAAACTCTCTCAAGCTCATCGACGATGTCGGGACTTAGGATCGACGCCAGACAAACCCAACCGTTTTCTTGGAACGTAGCGAGATAGTCGCTCGGCATCAGTGCTGGTCCATGGTGTGCCATATAAGACGCTGCCTCCTCGGAGGGGTTTGCGTCGGCACCAACCTTGATGTCCGCGTGCGAGAGTAAGTGACCGTCGCGATGTGGGTCGCTATGAAGTTCGATGCCGCTAGCCGGGTGACCGAAAGTGTCTGACTCCAATTGTTTCCAAATAGCTTTGTCGTCAACGTGGTCAAATAGTTGGAGCCGTTCGCCATCTTCAGTACCAAGATAGTCGCCATCTGGATTTCGTAATAATGTGAAATGATGCTTAGGAGGGTCGACGCGGACAATGCGCTCGAGTCCTGGTTCGCTGTGCCCCATGATGCGTTCGCGTTCTTGCAACTAAAAAGACGGAGCTATCATATTCCATGACTCCGTCGATTGCGTAAATTCGCTCTAAATCGATAGGGGGAACGAAGCGTTGCAGCGACGGTCAAAGACTGTGCGGGTAGTGGGTATCAAAGCAATCTTCTAGAGTTCGAGCTAGGAACGCCCTCTACTCCGTCAGCGACGCGGAAATCTAAACCCTTGGAGGTTTAACCGCGGCTAAAACTCGCGCCGACTCCTAGTGTGCTATCAATCGCTCGAATTTTAGGTCCATCGTTCTCACGTAGACGCATGACTTCAATCGCGCCGTCAACCGTAGCAACGACCACGCCGTCGCTTGTGTTTGCAATGATAGATCCGGGCTCCCCGTCCATAGCCGCAATCTTTACGTCGTAAAAGCGGACGATGCCCCCTTGGTGACCCGTCCACGCCCCTGGTTGAGGGTTGCAACCACGTATCAGGTTGTAAATGTTCATCGTACTTTGGGTCCAATCGATCATCGCCGCATCATCATTGCACCAGCTTTCGTAACTCGCTTCGGATTCATCCTGGAGGATGCGCGGAGCTTTCCCCTTTTTAACGAGATCGATGGATTCAAGTAATGCCTCAACACCGAGCGGGTAGAGTTTGTTGAAATAAAGGCTACCCAGTGTGTCGTCTGCTTCGATAACTACTTTTTTTTGCAACAGAATTGGGCCGGTATCCAGACCCTCATCTGGCCAGAAGATGGTTAAACCGGTTTCCTCTTCACCCTGGATGATCGGCCAGTTCATTGAACTAGGTCCGCGATGGGCTGGAAGTAGAGACGGATGATATTGGATCGTCCCGTGTACCGGTGCATTAAGGAAGCTGGCGGGTACGATCCGCGTAACATACGCCATCACACCTAAATCGGGCTTCAGACTCTTGAACTCAGATAAGACCTGTTCGCCTTTGAAGTTCTTCGGCTGAAGTACCTGAATCCCTCGGTCTTGAGCAGATTGATGGAGAGGGTCGGGCCGGCTTGGGTTGTCATCGGGCTCGCAATACACCGCGACCACGTCGTTTCCCCGATCGATCAACGCTTCCAGGACCGCTTGACCAAACGCTTGTTGGCCGTTTAGAACGATTCGCATAATTTAAATCTTAGCGGCTACGCCACCATCAACGTTAATTATTTCGCCGGTTATGAAACGCGATTCCGCGGATGCCAGAAACAATACCAACTGAGCCACATCTCGCGGATAACCGGGACCCTCAACGATCTGGGCGTAATCGAACATTTTTTCGAACACGTGATGACCGCCGTCGGCGTCTTTGACCGTGCCCCCTGTAGCGCCTGGAGTGAGAATTTGTCCCGGGCGCACGCAATTAACTCGAATGTTGTGCCGACCTCCTGCACCTGCCATGTACCGGGTTAATGCGTCGACACCCGCTTTCGCCGCATAGTAGGAAGCAGAGGTAGCTCCAAATTCATCTTGCATCCTCGAACTGAAGCCACGCTGGGCGGCCAAAGACGACATATTGACGACAACGCCTCCGCCGGCAGCAACCAAGTGAGGCCACACGGCTCGGCTGACATAAAACGTACCCGTAAGGTTGACGTTGATGACGCGGTTCCATTCGTCGTCGGATTCGTTAGGAAAATTCCCTCCTCCCCCGCCTCCAGCGTTGTTGAAGAGCACGTCGATTCGCCCGTGAGTCTTTGCCGCAAGTGTGATAGCGCTTGACACAGATTCGACGTCACCGACGTCGCAGGAAATGAATTTGGCATCACCACCGGACGCATTAATGCGAGCTTCGACTTCAAGGCCTTCTGACTCTCGACGTGCCATGAGGATTACGTGAGCTCCTTCTTCGGCAAATAGTGTTGCGGTGTCTTCGCCGATACCGCTGTTACCGCCTGTCACGAGGGCGACTTTGTTTTCCATTCGATTCGTCATCTTGATGTTTCTCGCGATGAATTTTTCTACGTTACTCATAACAGCTAATAGATGTCCAAGTTGTACGCGTTGCTCTGACCGCTAATACGAGGCTATGGTTCGCGTTGGACACAACTGATAGTTGTTTTCTTTTTGATTGACCCACAGGACAATTTGGCAGATTTTGACTATGACCTTCCACCGTCACTAATTGCCCAAAGGCCCGCTCCAAAGCGAACGGGTAGCCGCCTGATGGTCGTTGGCACTGAAAAGCAAAGGGACTTGTTCTTTCGCGACGTCGTTAAGTTCATCGGTCCGACGGACGTTCTGGTCATCAACAATACGAAAGTAATCAAGGCGCGTCTTGGTGGGTTTAAAGATACCGGTGGCGCCGTTGAAGTTCTGGTGGAGCGGGTCGACGAACCAAATGTAGCTCTCTGTCATGTGCGCGCGAGCAAGCCGCTAAAGGCGGGGCGCGTCGTTCATATTGAAGATCAAACCCTAGAGGTTCTGAGTCGCGGAGATGAACTGTACAGGATCCGATTCCCAATCGACGTGTTCGTTTTCCTCGAACGATATGGGCATGTGCCGTTGCCTCCGTACATCGACCGAGCTGATGACCCTGATGACGAGGAACGCTATCAGACGGTCTATCGTTCGGTACCAGGGGCCGTTGCAGCGCCGACCGCTGGCCTTCACTTTGACGAGGCCCTCTTAGGTGCGATTCGCGAGTGCGGTACAGAAATTGTTCCTGTGACGCTTCATGTGGGAGCTGGCACGTTTCAACCGGTTCGTGTCGATGCGATGAACCAACATTTCCTGCATGCAGAACGGTATCGCATATCGCCCGCATCGCGTCGGGTTATCGATCAATGTCGAGGCCGCGTAATCGCTGTCGGTACGACCGTGGTCCGCGCACTGGAATCTGCGGCTCGTACCGGTAACGATTGTGGAGAAACACGTCTTTTCATTCGACCGGGATTTCGATTTGGCAGCGTGGACGCTTTAATTACTAACTTTCATTTGCCTCGATCGACATTGCTCATGTTGGTATCGGCATTTATCGGGAATTCTCGGATGCGGCAAGCATATTCAGCAGCGATCGAACGCGGGTACCGCTTTTACAGCTACGGTGACGCAATGTTCTGCGAACGCGCTGATGTTTGAGGTTCTTGGTGTCGACGGGTCGGCGCGCCGTGGGAGGCTGACTACAACGAGCGGTTCAGTCGAAACTCCGGTATTTATGCCTTGTGGGACCTACGGCTCCGTCAAGGGTATGACGCCCGACATGCTCTCTGTTGTCGGCACGCAGATGGTACTCGGAAATACATTTCACCTGATGTTAAGGCCTGGAGATGAGGTCATTGCTCGCCTCGGCGGGTTGCACGGGTTCATGGATTGGGAGGGGCCAATTCTTACTGATTCGGGCGGATACCAGGTGTTCTCTTTACGAGAAATGCGGAAGATTTCTGAGGATGGTGTCAAATTTCGATCGCCGATCAACGGTGATCAGTTAACACTAACCCCGGAGCTTGCAATGGCTGTACAGACTAACCTTGGCTCCGACGTTGCGATGGTGTTTGACGAGTGCACTACGTATCCAACGACTAGGGGAGAAGCGGAGCAGTCCATGCTTCGATCAATGCGTTGGGCGGAGCGGTCTCTTTCGAGTTACTCGGGTTCTGGACTCGTGTTCGGGATTGTCCAGGGTGGCATGTACGGCGAACTTCGTCACCAAAGCGTTGCAATGCTTGAGGAGATGAACTTTTCTGGATACGCCATTGGCGGACTCTCGGTCGGTGAACCGAAGACTGAAATGCACAGCGTGTTGGAAGGAATACTACCGAATATGCCGGTGGAATCTCCGCGCTACCTGATGGGCGTAGGCACCCCGGCCGATTTGGTATATGGCGTAACTCTAGGTGTGGATATGTTCGATTGCGTTATGCCGACGCGAAATGCCCGCAACGGGCATCTTTTTACGGATTCAGGGGTCGTCAGAATTCGGAATGCGCGGTACCGAGCCGACTCTGAACCCGTTGATTCTGCCTGTGCGTGTTATACGTGTGCGCGCTTTTCCAGGGCGTATCTGCATCACTTGGACCGGTGTCAAGAAATCCTCGGGTCGACCCTGATGACAATCCATAATCTACACTACTACCACGACCTGATGAGTCGTTTGCGTGGTGCTATCGAAAACGGTAAATTGCGGGCCCTCGTCCTCGCCCTCACCGAAGGTTGGAATACTGCAGATGAACCCGTTTGATTCTACTGTATATGCGGCTGGAGCTGGAGGAGGTTTCCCCATCGATATTCTATTGCTCGTCGGCTTTGTACTTATTTTTTATTTTTTGTTGTGGCGCCCCCAAAGCAAGCGTCGAAAGGAACACGCAGCATTAATCGGCGGCTTGTCCAAGGGCGACGAGGTGGTAGCAGCTGGTGGGATTGTGGGTCAGATTACGAAAGTGGAAGACGATTTTGTAATGCTGGAGATCGCACGAGACGTTGAGATTCGCATGCAAAAAGGCTCTGTGGGTGCAACCCTACCGAAGGGAACGCTGAAGTCGATAGATGGCAGATAACGGCGTATTCGGCCAGAACCTTTTCGGCAACAGAAATGACACCAAAAATCCTCATCACTATCCCGTGTGGAGGTACTTTGTCGCCCTGTTCGTTCTCATCTTAGCGGGCGTATATGCGGCCCCGAATATCTATCCACCGGACTACGCGCTACAGATACAGACCGATAATAGTGATTTGAGAATCGGCGTGCGCTTCATGACGGAAGCAGCCAAAATTCTTGCCGACGAAGGCATCGGCGTTAAGGCTTCAAACACGACCGGCAAAGGAGGGTTGATTCGCTTACGGTCCGACCTGGACCAATTGCGGGCACAGTCCATATTGGATGAGCGCCTGAATCCTGCGGGACGGGATCGTCAGTTTGTGATCGCGCTGAATTTAGCGCAGACAACGCCGGCTTGGCTTCAGGATCTTGGTGCACAACCGATGACGTTGGGTCTCGATTTGTCAGGAGGGATCCACTTTGTCTTGGAAGTCGATATGGAATCGGCGTTTGCGAAAGCCCTCGATGATGAGGCCGAAAAGGCGACTAACTACCTGCGACAGGAAAACATTCGGTATCGCGCGTCGGGAAACATGGTCCAAGGTAAGGCGGTACGTATCCCTTTTGCGACAGAAACGACACGAGATCAGG
>PBGU01000053.1 GCA_002719135.1 Gammaproteobacteria bacterium | reverse complement strand
GATGATACCGGGATCGTTTGTTGGGGTTGGAACGAGGAGGGGCAAACAACGATTCCGGGGCTCAGCAATCCACGGGCGCTAGATGCAGGAGGCATGCATACGTGTGCGTTGGATGACACAGGAATCGTTTGTTGGGGGTATGACGGTTACGGGCAATCCACCGTCCCGGAGCTACAAAATCCAACCAGGGTGAGTTCCGGCGGCTTGCATACCTGCGCATTGGACGATTCCGGGATTCATTGTTGGGGCTATAACGGCGAAGGCCAAACCGAAGTCCCATCATTAACTCGTCCAAAAGAAATTACGGCCGGTTGGGACTTTAACTGCGCGCTCGATGACTCTGGGGCGATCTGCTGGGGTTTCAACGAGCATCACCAAACGACGGTCCCGGCGCTAAACGGTCCCACGAAAATCGATGCGGGTGAGTCTCATGCCTGCGTGCTAGTGACTTCCGGCATCGAATGCTGGGGCTGGAATGACTCCAGTCAGATTGACGTTCCAGTTCTCAGTAATCCAACTCACGTCCAGGCCGGTGATATGCATACGTGCGCGATAACGGATACGGATCTGCGTTGCTGGGGATCAGACAACTACGGTCAAACAAGTACCCCCAGTTTGAGCAATCCAACCTGGATCGGTTCGGGTGACGCGCACAACTGTGCGATCGCAGATGAAGGCATCATATGTTGGGGATCAAACAGTAATGGGCAAACTGATGCACCATCGCTAACTGCTGTCCAGCAGGTTGAAGGTGGCGCGTTCCATAGTTGCGCCCTCGTCGAAGATGGAGTCGCCTGCTGGGGCGATAACAGCGACGGTCAGAGTGATGCCCCTAACCTTAGCAACCCGAGCCATATAAGTGCTGGTGCCTTTCATTCTTGCGCGGTCGAAGACTCAGGAATCACGTGCTGGGGGTTTAACAGCGACAACCAAACCGACATACCCTTTCTTGATAACCCAACCCAGGTCAGCGCGGGTGGATATCACACGTGTGGTCTTGACCGCTCGGGAGTCAGCTGTTGGGGGTATAACGACGACGGCCAGACCGATGTTCCTGTACTAAGCAATCCGACCGAAGTGCGGGCCGGCGACCGCTACAGTTGCGCAGTCGACGACAACGGGGTGGTCTGCTGGGGCAACGACGAATTCAAGCAATTAACGGCTCCAGATCTACTAAGCCCAAACCAACTATCGTCAGGCCGTTATCACGGCTGCGCCATCAGAGGAACATCGATTGCGTGCTGGGGTCGGAATAGCGCAGGACAAGCCAGCGTCCCAGGTCTCGTTTTCGATCACGATAAAGACGGTGTCAGCAATCAGATAGATACAGATAACGATAATGATGGCACCCCAGACGACCTCGACGCGCTCCCCTTTGATGCCTTGGAGACCGAGGATACCGATGCCGATGGAGTAGGGGATAACGCCGATGCGTTTCCCGAAGATGCCACTGAGACCGTGGATACCGACGGCGATGCGGTTGGAAACAACGCTGATGACGACGACGACGGTGATGAGGTGTCGGATGCACAAGAAGCACTTGATGGCACCGATCCGCTGAACGGATTTGATTGTAGAACTTGCTTTCACTTCGATATCGACGTTGACGGTGATACCACGGCTCTAACGGATGGCCTTCTGGTACTACGACATCTTTTCGGATTTACCGGGACAACACTTACTGACGGTGCGCTCGCGTCCTCGGCTTCTCGGATGGATGGTGAAGCCATTGCTGCCTACCTAAACAACAACGCGGATAATTTGGATATCGACGGTGACGGTTCGACAAGTGCCTTAACCGACGGCTTGTTATTACTGCGGTATCTGTTCGGTTTCGATGGGGCGACTTTGATTGATGGCGCGCTCGGTGATAGCGCGACCCGTACAACTGCCGAAGGCATCAAGTCCTATATTCAAGCAAGGATCTCGACGGATACGTAGGGTGCGTCTCACTCAGCTCTACGGCGGCTACTTATCGAGTGGAGTGTCATCCTGGATGTCCTGACGCATCCTGGATAAGCTTCATACAAGACTAAAAAGGTGAACGCGCCATGTTTGGATCACAGCTAGTCAACGAACAAGCGACTTGGGACCAGATCAAAGCAGTCCTTGAGGTGATGGACTCGGGTCGTTGGACGAGCGTCTTCGCCTACGATCATTTTATTCCGCCGTGGCACCACACGGACGAGATCATGGAGCATGAATTCCTGAATACGCTCGAGGGTTGGTCATTGCTAGCTGCATGTGCAGCGGTTACCGACAACCTCAAACTTGGCATCCTCGTCGCCGGAAATACATATCGTAATCCAGGCCTGATGGCAAAGATGGCAGCTACGGTCGACGTCGTTGCACCAGGCCGAGTCATGCTCGGAATCGGTGCAGGTTGGAATGTTAGAGAGCATCAAGCCTACGGATGGGAATTTCCCTCCATGCGCGAACGCTCGGACCGACTCGAAGAGGCATGCGAACTCATTCGAAAGCTTTTCCACTCAGGTCCAGAAGAACGGATCGATTACAACGGTGAGTACTACCAACTCAAGCAAGCGGCCTTCGCGCCAAAAAGTGGCAACGGAGAGCCGATCCCAATCATGGTCGGCGGCACCGGTGAAAAACGCACTCTAAAGACTCTTGCCATGTATGGCGACATCATGAACGTNATCGCGAGTCCCGAACGAGTGAAGCATTTATCGGGGGTCTTGGAGAGACATTGTGAGGCTGTTGGGCGCGATCCGTCGGAAATCCAGAAGACGGTCCACGTACCCATTCGAATCGTCCACGATGAAAAAAAAGCTGAAGAAATTCGTGGCGAGAACGTCTGGTCGATGATCGGATCACCCCAGTACGTGATCGACCGAATCGGGGATTTCCTCGAGGTAGGCATAACCGAGTTCACACCACAAATCCGACCTCAAAGGCCCGAGATATATCAGGAACTCGACGAAGAAGTGTTTTCNGCATTCGATTGAAGGCCNNGGAANTTAGCTCGGGGTAATGGGTTCAATCAGACNCTTCGGATAGATCAACNATGAGCTGCTTTAGTTCATCGACGGCGNNGCTCATAAGCAAATTCGATTTCCCGCGTTGAGGTAACGACATACTTTCGTCATTCGCATAATCAGGCGCCTCCTTNACAGGCTGGCTCCAGTCACACAAACGGAGCGCTTCCCCGAGACGATCAATAGTNNTTCCTAGTTTTTCGATGACTATNTGATTACGACGGTTCAATTGTCTCGACATAATCGACTNCCTAGGGCGTTATNGANGAGCCCGATCTTACCGTTTCTNCGAAAGACAAATGGCTTGNCGCCCAAGCNCNTATTAACGCTAAGATTCGTTCCATGNCTATAANAATAGATCCTAAGGACGCTACGCTGGGTGCAACGATCACGGGCATCGANTTAGCGCACTTAGACAACACGAGTTGGGACATCGTGAGGCAGGCATTTCTGGAATTCGGTGTACTCATTTTTCCAGANCAGGCNCTGTCCGACGANGNGCAAATTGCCTTTGCCTCGCGTTTTGGCGNATTGGAAACACCGCTCGCCGCNATCTCCAACGAACGCTCAAACGGGGAGGTNGTTGACGANAACGACTTACCGTACTGGATATTGCGNGGGAACGAACGCTGGCANATTGACAGCTCCTTCAAGCCACTCGCAGCCAAGGCATCCTGCTTAACGGCCATGGCANTACCCGACGCTGGTGGTGAAACCCAGTGGGCGGATATGCGNGCCGGCTACGACGCTTTATCAGACGAGATNAAGCAACAGGTCGACGGTCTCTGCGCCCTGCATTCCAACTACTATTCCCACGAGATGTTGGGACAGGTTCCACAAACCGGTGATGGCTACGGATTCCACACGAAGGGAGCCCCGTTGCGNCCGTTAGTCAAAACTCATCCGGAAACAGATATGAAGTCGCTNTATATNGGACGCCATGCGTATGGCGTCCCCGGCTTGACGGACAAACAATCGGAAAAACTGCTCGCCAAGTTACTNGNCTTGGCGGCTCAACCTCCGCGGGTCACNGAACATCACTGGCAGCTGGGNGACCTCGCAATATGGGATAACCGNCGGGTGCTTCATCGAGTCGCCCCNTACGATTATTCGCAATCNAGAATCATGCGTCATACNCGNGTTGCNGGAGACCCCGCGTCTGAATTGGCCGGAACGCTNCCAGACNTTCGCGCANCGAGTTACCAACCCAGCCAGACAGCTGANAAGTAANGCAGGTCANAGGGCAGATTACGTTACCTAGGAAAATCTTAAGGAAACACAATGACCGACGAACACCNGANNAGACCAAATANNAACGCCCACCCTCGTNTCGAGGACTTGGCGGGNGGCGTTGCAATTGTNACAGGAGGTGCGTCNGGTATCGGTTACGCATTGATTGAGGCGGCAATAGCNCANGGCATGCATTGCGTCATCGCGGATATCGAAACGGAAGCGATACGAAGCGCTGAAGACAACCTCAGGGNCCCAGCAAACGAAGCCGGTGTCGAANTACTNGGCTACACCGTAGACGTTTCTTCCGAAGAGAGTGTCGTGGAACTCGCGGATGCCGTATCCAGTNCGTTCCCTGATACACCAATCTCCTTACTCTGCTGCAACGCGGGNGTCGGTGGCGGCGGTGGCGTGTTGACGGCAAGAGATATTGACTGGGACTTCGTCATNGGGGTGAATGTCAAAGGCGTCGCGAATTGTGTACGAACTTTCGTTCCGAAAATGCTTTCGCAAAATGCAAACGGCGCGGTCGTAACAACCTCGTCGCAAGACGGTATCTGCTGTGCACAAGGCGTCTATGGCGTCACCAAACACGCTTGCGTCGCGCTGACGGAGGCGCTTTACAATGAGGTTCAAGGCGCGCTTTCCGTGCATGTCTTGTGCCCCAACGCAGTCGCTACGAATATCGTTACGTCAGAGCGGAACCGCCCAGAACGGTATGGCGGTGTCGCCAAAGGAACTCCACCCAGTGNTACCAAGCCAAACCCAATCGCCGAGCGCTTTAAAGCGTTCGGGATGGCGCCTTCTCGATGCGCCGAGNTGGTCTTCGACGCAATTCAATCGGGCGAATTTTATATATTGGCAGAGGCACCCGATGATCCTGGCTACGTGTATCTCGAAGCGCAAACCAGGATGGAAGCCATNCTCAACAAGGGTCTTCCCTCAAGACCCAAAAGCGAGTTGNTAACCAAAGTATTCAATCTTCGAATACCCCTCCCAGACAACGAATAGCTCGAAGTTACGTAGAGTGCGATTCGGACGAAACANTCAATCGTTAAAACTAAAGGCGATCCGGTTNGTCACGCCGTCTACTTCAACTGGCTCGCCATTCACCACTCGGGGTATGTATCGAAATTGGCCCACCGCGTCGAGTGCAGCTTGATCAAAAATTCTGGGTGGGTTGGCATCGATAACTTTAGGATCACGGATCCCGCCCTCCCGTGTGACCGTAAATTCGAGTAGGACATACCCTTCGATGCCACGGACGATGGCGCGACGTGGATAGACGGGCGATTTTTTATAAATCGGCGCATAGTTGGTGTCTTGATGGCCGGTCGTTAACAATCCGGCTGCTTGCAAGTGTTCAGTCGCCATCCGCTCATCGCCTATCTCAAGATAATTAATCGATAGTTTCTGGTGTAGCGCGAATTGGTACCGACTGAAGCCCTCAACATCTTTTCCGTTTCGAAGAATTCGTTCATATGCTTTGCTTTGCGCGTCGCCGTTTTTGAAAGATGCAGCATTCACTGCGGCTATCAANGTGTGAACGTGTTTCCTTCCATATATTTGCTCATACAAATCTTCCGCCTCAACGCTGTACCGCCGACTGTCACGTAATCCNATCTTCGAAATATTTTGATAGAGATCCGGTANCAGTGTGGCTTCGTTACTGCGCTTTGCGATGCGTTCAGCCAGCCCNACCAAGACATANATCTGTCGATGTCTCTTGGTTTGTTCATCTCCAAACGAATTGCTCTGAAGTCCCTTCGCCAGCGCTTGGATCAATAGCGTCATGGGTACTACAGTCTCGTCAGCNTTTTCCCCATATACGCGTCGATAACGCGCTACCACCAGTTCGGCAACACGAAGTCCTCTCCATCGGAAGCTTGTAAAGGCGTTGAGCGTTTTGGCTAGATTGAAAGAAAGAACAGCGGTATTNGGATGATCTGTACCGTAGATCTGCTCGCTCAGCTCNAGCGCCAAGATGCCAAGACGCTCCGCATTCGGCAAGTCGCCGTTGTCCGAGAATTGCTGATATTGGTCGTGGGCATCTTCGAGTTCTCTTTTAAGACTTAAGGGGTCGNNATTTCCATACGCAGGGGACGACAACGCGATGATTGCAATCGCCCCCCACGAGATNCCTGTCAGCGAATGTCTCAAGACGAATCGCCTATAGAAGAATCAATNGGAGAACCGTTAACCGGCAAGCGCAACGATCATTTCTCGTACGACCATGACCGCTAAAGNGANACTTGCCCCAATAAACATCGTCAACCTCGTCGCGACGTTATTGACGGTCGCTTGCACGAGCGAATGTGCAACCCGGAATCCAACGAAGAACCAGGCACATCGGACATGAATCAAGTCAACGTGGCCTACTAGATGAATGTATACGGCGGTTGCGTAAAAAAGCACCGGTTGCTCGAACAGGTGGTTGTAGTTGTCGGTAATATTCCGCATGCCGGCGGACATGTTTTGTTTCATGTCGTCTGCATATTTGCCGCCTTGAAGGTTCGGGAAATTCTTCACGATTATCGGAAGCCGTGATGCAAAAATTACAATCGTCATGGCGAGTGTTAACACCATCATGCCGAGTACGGGCGAGAGAATATCCATGGTCCATAATTCCTTAGNTACCGTTGTTTGACGGTTGCATAGTGCCCCGATTAATTTGCTTGAGAAACCTTTTCCGCAGAACTAAGTGGAACAGTTGTCGCACCTGCTAAACTCGATCGAAATCCAGTCGCTGAGTTAGGAAAGAAATGCCGTGNTNTAACGTTCATGAGTATCGGGCTCGTGTGTTGGATGTTGTTACCCATGTGACAGTCTCTAGTGCCTAGGCATCGCGGTACCTTTAAGCCAAGCCGACCGGAGCCCTACGAGCTCTCCCGCGGGCGAGTCGAAGACTTTATTNAATGCCCCGCATGTTTTTGGTTAGATCGCGTGAAAGGAGTCAAGTTCCCATCAATCCCAGGCTTCAATATTAATAGCGCTACCGATCTACTCCTTAAACGCGATTTCAATCGGTATCGCGAGAGACAATTGTCCCACCCATTTATGATTCGAAACGGATTAGAGCATCTGGTTCCATTCGCTCACGAAGATCTAGAACGGTGGGTAAACGCACTTCATTTCGGCGCCTCACTCAACCACTTCAATACAATCCATGAAGAAACCAACATCCTTTTTGGCGGTGGTATTGATGATGTATGGCGCAACGNCGAGACGGGCGAGCTGCACGTTGTCGACTACAAAAGTACCTCTCAGGGCGTAATGGCTCCGAAAAAAGAGCCGAAAGAGATCAATCTAGAAGGTCGATGGAAACAAGGGTACAAACGGCAAATCGAAATGTATCAGTGGATCCTTCGGCGCAAAGGTTTTCAGGTTAACGACGTCGGGTATTTTGTCTATGTCGACGGTCAGCACTACGGCATCGATGGCATGCTCGACGACACCGAAAACCAGGCAAANATGAGCTTCAAAGCGACCTTGCTTACTTATCGAGGCGATGATTCATGGGTTGCCGACGCCCTACAGAACNTTCACACAGTGCTAAACCAAANCCACTGTCCAAACCATGATCCGGATTGCGAACACGCGCGATTTTTCGATGGCGTCGCGGAAGCAATGGATGAACCCGCNGCCACGAATGGAGGTAATCAACAGATGACTGAGTTCATTAGCAGCGATTTAAAGGCGGCCGCCGATCGCGTAGCCGAAGCATGTCAAAAACTGCAACAAAGTCTGTCAGAACGGAAGTACCTCGAATCCGATAGTGAATTGATTGATTTTCTGCGCGTTCAACTCCAAGGCGGTGAAGATCAGCTTCGATCCATCGCAGAGGACGTATCGAAAAGAGATTCCGCGGGCGGCTAGGTGATGAAATNGACTCGGGATTCGAATCCTCGACGAATCCGANACCGCATCGGTATCCTATTCATCGACGACCAACGAGTTGAACCATGTCGCAAGATCATCTNAACNACGACCAAAAACAGTGTTTTTTCAACGACGGCTTCATCGTCATCAAAAATATCGTTCCACGCTCCTACATCAAAGCGGCGAAAGAATTAATCGAAGACGTCTTGCCACGGGATAAACGGATCCTACTGGTGCCTCGAGAACTAGCTATCCATCCAAATGTCCTAAGGCTATTCAATGAAACCAGTCTTAAAAATATTCTGGAGACCGAGCTCGGACCATTCCCGGAGGTGATCAGTTCGCAAGTTGCTGTGACACCCGGATTCGACACAATGGGGGGAAGACCACGCCCTCACGTGGATGGGAGTTGGAGTGGGGCGATACCCGATTCAGCGAACGATATTGAACCCGTGAGGGGTCGCCCCCTAGACCCTGCACCGTATTTTGGCGAAAACGATGATCGACGCGGCAGCAACGATGGCCAATTGTGGCAAGATCCGGACCGAACCATATCCCTTGGTAGTTACTCAGCGCTGGTAGGCGTCGCCCTCAACGATCAATCCATACCTGGACGGGGGCAATTCGCCGTTCTCAAAGGCATGCATGAAACAGTCGAATCCGCGTTCCGCTTTCAGCGCGATACCGGAGGCGTCATCGGGCCGGAGGGGCCAGACTGGCCACGCATCAAGGCGACGGAGGAGGGGCAAACCTACTTGAATGGATTGCCGGAATCGGTCCGGACACGTATGCAAAAGATGTGCAAACACAGCAATCCGGTTGATGGCTGGGAATGGCCAGAATTGACTCCTGTCCTTTTAGAAGAAGGCGACGCGGTCATCGCGCTACACAGTTGTCCACATACGGCCACGCCCAATCGTGGAGCGGAACCTCGAATGAATATCTATTTCAGAATACGTCGCTTGCGAGAAGAAAATCCCCACGAAGGCAGTCGCCGCTTGGGACACGGCGTAAGCGATCACCTGGATCGTGGCTATTACGGCCAGTTCCTCGAATACCCTGCCACATACAACCCATGGAAGACATCAATCGACAAACTCTGCAACCATTGGGATGAATGGCAAGGGATGCAAGATTTCGTCGCCGAGAATTCTCTAGCGCCATAAATAGGACTACCCGTTTACTGTGTCGGCCTTCAATGCTGTCGACAATCGTTACAAGGAACGACGACATGCCCAAATACCGACACCATCACATTCATCTCATGAGCCACGACGCGATGGCAGCGGGTAGATTTTATGAATCCATGTTCGGTGCCAAGATCCTCAAATCGAAAGGCGCGAACGGATTACCGCGATGCAATATGGAGTTAGACGGACAAACGATATTGATCTCCACCGTGACCGAAGACATCACTCGCATGTCCAAAAACCCGCACCAGCAATTGGGACTAGACCATATAGGTTTACGAGTCGATGACATGGATGAAGCGGCGATTCAGTTAAAAGGCCTAGGCGCAGAATTTTTGATCGAACCTCGTGAAACCACCCCCGGTGTCCAAATCGCGTTCGTCCGCGGTCCGGACGGAGTCAACATTGAGTTGGTTCAATACCCTGACAGGGGCTAGCCTTAATCCGTCTGCCAAGACATGCCGAAATGGGAACTTATCCTTCCCAGAAACACTCGCGCAGCCCAACGTGTTGCAGCCAATTCTCCACGAGCACGAGTTCTTCCACGTCCAACGTATTCCGAATACGTTCACTCACCAACTCGGCAGAGAGGGGCGGATAGGGTCGCGTCAAATAACTGACGGTTTCCCCGTAAATATTTGCTTTAAAAGCCTTTGCGCCGATCAACGACGCTTCGCGATTAGCCAGAAGGTAGGGTCGGTACGTTGTCTTCATTTCTCCAAGGACAAATTGGGCAAATTCTGTTGAATCCGGAAACGGAGCAAGTTCACCCACGCCATTCCAGCTATTAGCTTCTGTCTCCGACCATGCAATAACTTTCGGGAACCCTGACGTCACTTTTTTCGGGGTTGGATCCATATTGGTGTGAGCTCGAAGACCACCAAGAACAATGCAATCCACCGCAGTGGGCCGATCGCCCATAAGATAGGCTGACTGATTGAGCTGCGCCTCCGCAGCTTCAAGAATACGGACGTATTCGGCCTCAGCAGCGGCCTGTTGTTGTTTTGATTCGGTACCGGTCGCCCGGCATGCTCGAGGGCCCCAATTCAATACCTGAGCCGCGGCCGCCTCGTTTCCCCCTGACATTCGTAGTGACGCGAAGCGAGCACTTTCTTCATGGTGCCATCGGTAATGCACCATCGTTCGTGCAATCCATTCATCAAAGTACTCCTCGACTACGTGCACGAGAACCCCGAGGGGACCATCGGGGTACATCCGCCGATCTACAAAGCGGCCGTCTAACATAGTCATAAGCGGTGTCGTGTCGGCAATCATCCAGTTTTCTGGCGTGTGTAGTACCGGGACTTGATGGGTCCCCGAACGGCTCTCGATTTCCTCACGCATATCCGGCGTTTTAGACCGCAATTCGAATTCGGCGCCATAGAACAGCATGGCGGCTTCCAGCTTCCTCGTGAAATAACTAAGTTCGCCACCGTATACGATAAATTTTCTTGGCATGACAGGCCCCTATTTCCAGCGAGTCAGGCAACCATAGCAAAGTGAACAGGACCATACGGTCCGGTCACCATCGATAGTCACGGGGAACAAGGGCTTTCGACAACTAAATGACAACGCAGCGTCTCCCGTCCATGCTCCCATTCCAGATCCCGGATAAGGTAGGCAACATTTGCTATCGGATAAGGCAACTGATCCAAAAACTTGCGATAACTCAGCTCGCACCTTTCTAGCGCAACGAGAACGGTTTCGGCCTCCTCCCGACTCTCAAAAGTCATCCCATTGCCATAAAGATGCGTGCCCATCACCCGTTGAAGGTATTCAATACGGGCTTCATGAGGTTGTTGTTCAAATCGAAGCGCCAACGCCTCGGTTGGAGCCCAACGAGCAACGTCTTCCCTGACAGATGCCTCGTCCGGCAGCGCTTTCAACGCATCACCCATGAGCGTACTGCTCCAGAAGACGACGGCCTTGTTAAGCGTATTGTGGTTTGGGTGGGACAATCGGTGCCGTAATGTAGGATCGATTATCCACGCTAGATGACTCATAGGTCTGCGCTACCACCGTCCTTGAGAAACTTTCCCCACACCGATTTTAACCGAGCGAGGACATCTTGGGTCGTGCGTGGCGAAAGGCATTCAATGAATGTCGTCAAAACAACTTGCGAGACCTTGATACAAGGAGCGCGAATGCTTTATTTGGTCCATGCTCACGTATTGTCATCGGCAGCGAGCCCATCTTTGACGACGAAGACCAAGAATATCTACCTGACCTCGCCTTCGTTATTAGTCCTAGTTTTTTCACTCGCGATCAGCGGGTGCGGCGAGAATCAAATCGGTCGACCTGATGTCGATGTACAAATGATTGAAACGGATGCGAAACCCGGCAGTTCCGCGCCCCATCTCGCTACCGACATTGATGGCCTGGTCGTATTGAGTTGGCTTGAACCAAATGGCCTCAAGACCGCACTGCGATACAGCGTCTTCGAACGAAATGAATGGGCACCTTCGAATTTAGTAGCCACGGGCGCTAATTGGTTCGTCAACTGGGCAGACTTTCCATCCGTTACGCCGATTTCGGGAAGCCTATGGGCCGCGCATTGGTTGGTTCGACAGCCTGCCGGCGGCTATGCGTACGACGTCGAAATAGCTCGCTCCACTGACGCCGGAATCACTTGGTCTGAATCAGAGAAACCCCATCACGACGGTACTCCAAGCGAACATGGTTTCGTGAGCCTGGGCTCGTACAAAGAGGAGGTCATAGCCGTTTGGTTAGATGGCCGAGAAATGGTAGGCGGACACGATGGATCTGGCGAGAAGACCACGGGCGGCATGACGCTGCGATCAGCCAGTGCCGCAATGGGGAAACCGTTTCAAAAGTTTCATGTGGTAGACGATCTCGTTTGCGATTGCTGTCAAACCGATCTCGCCATCGCTCAAAGTGGTCCTATCTTGGTGTACCGCGACAGAACTTCCAATGAGATCCGAGATATCTATGTTTCGCGACTACTGGACGGACGTTGGGAGCCGGGGCGCTCAATTTTTCAGGATAAGTGGCGCATCGGGGGTTGTCCCGTCAATGGACCCGCTATTGCGGCGCAAAATGGGTCTGTCGTTGTCGGATGGTATACCGAAGCAAACTCAACACCCCTCGTCCGGATGATTCGTTCCGACGATGACGGCAGATCATTCGGACCACCCGTGACCATCGATTCGGATTCACCGGTTGGGAGAGTGGACATCGATTTTCTCGAAAGTGGAGAAGCCGTCGTCAGTTGGATGGGCGAAAGCGATCCAGATGAGGGNACGCTCCTTTGGCGAGTGATTTCAAAAGAGGGCAGGCTAGGTCCATTGCAGAAAGTCACANGCATTAGCACGCGGCGAAATGCTGGCTTCCCACAAATGAGTCGCGTTGGAAACGGNCTTCTTTTTGCTTGGACAGACACGTCCAGTGGCGCCTCTACNATTAAAACAGCCCGCGTACTTTTTCCTCACGAGAATTAGCNTCCGATCAACCACCTCAAGGATTCGCGGCCTTGCGCTAAACAGATCGATCTGATCAGCTACAANAAATCAANAGGAANCAACTNCATGATGAAGACAGGATCAATTTGGATGGCGGGAACCTGCCTTATCGTTCTCGCAGCCGGGGCTTTCGCTGCACATCACGAAGGAGCGTCTGAGACGATCGAAAACGATGCCAAGCCGCTATCGGAACCCGAGAAAGAGACCTCCAGCGCGAAAACAAAAACGGAGGAGGGCCAGCCGGCCGGTCCTACTAACCAAAACCCATGCATGGAGGACATTAGAAAACATTGCGCCGATTCTTTTGGCACCGGCGATCGTGGTGCTGTCATGCAGTGCATCCAAGAAAACTACACGAATTTTTCCGAGCAGTGTCAGGAAGCGATTCAAGCGCGCATGCAAGGACAATAAACGAACGGAATTACTCAGTACTGAATAACCAGCGGAGCGAATCCGCAAAGATTGCACCAGCATGGCGTAGTGAGTGCATGCCCTCTCCGTAGACAAATCGGTACTCGTAATCTGCGAACTGGAGTGCTTTAGCCAATTGTTGATTCGCCAACGGCCAGTTACCTAACCAATTGTCGAGATCGTGTTTACCACTCTGGAGAAATACCCTAATTGGCTTTTTCACGCTCGTCCGCACCAAATAGGGATAGTTGTGGCCTCCACGTATGTTTGTAAACGAACCGCAATGGCTCAGTACCAATCCAAACGCCGAAGCATCATGCCAAGCGGCGTTGAACGCGCATATGCCACCGCTCGACATTCCGCATATAAGGCGCATACGAGGATCAGGGTTTAGCTCGCATCCGAGGGTAGATTCGACCAGCGGAAGCACCTCGTCGTTAACAAACTTCACGTAACGGGGCGTGACGGAATCATATTCGTAAGATCGACCCCGGTCAGGATAACTTCCATCGGGAACGGGCTCATCGGGAGTCCCAGGATTCACAAAGACCCCGACAATTGACGGGAGTTTCCCGGCGTGAATAAGCGAATCGAATACAGCCGGCGCACGGACCGGTCCAACACGGTGCACGTAACCGGCACCGTCATTAAAAAAAGCGAGGGCAGGGCGGACCCTCTGGGGATCGAATTCTGGGGGGGTGTAAATCCAGATATCTCGGGTGGTTTCCGGAAAAATCTCGGTATCACGCCAATCCCGGATCTTTTGAACTTTTCCTCTTGGTATCGACCGGGAGGACGCCTCGGCACACGGGTTGTACTGGTTATCGTCCAGCATTGCCGTCGGATGCACACGAGGCTGGGGTAAGTAATCGTTTTCTGGAAGGCGATCGAGACCGTGTGCAATAAAGGTTTCAACGTCGAACGGCATCATGAACTCCTACCAATTAATCCATATCTTCGTCGATTATAGTGCGCTGAAAGGCCAACGACTGACTTCGTCGAACCGATCGTTATACGGGCCGAAAAGCGTTCCAAGTTCTTAGAGAAGATCGAATCATTGTACGGTCCATCCGTTGCATTGTCGGACCGCAGGTGCAATGTTTGCAGACGTTACACGGAGACCGAATTGTGACCGACACGTTACTCGCAACCACCCCCAATCAAGAGCATGTCGGGATTTCTTCGGTGTCAGAAGAATTACCGAGCATCGTGGATTGGTTGCCTGGCGGATTGATTCCGGTTTGGGAAATCGTTCTGGCAACACCTTTCTTGGCCTCACTCGTTATCGCGATAACGTTTTACCTTTTCGCCCTCGTTTTACGGGGCGTAATTTTTCGGGGCTTAGTCCACTTAGCCAATATGACGGACTCACTATTGGACGACGACGTTCTTCAATACGTACGCAAGCCAGCGTTTACATCGGTCCTGTATTTCGGCCTCACGCTAGCAACGAACGTAGCTCCGCTTCCTTTTGGTAAGCAGTTGATCATCAATATTTTGTTGTCGGTGATCATCGGCAGCTGGATGCGCGCATCAATATTGATATCAACCGTGTTACTCGACACGTTAGAACGGCAGGATGGCTTCAGCTTGATCGAAATACGGACGAAGCCGTTATTCGACCTCACCGTGAAAATCCTAACCATTCTCGTCGGCAGTTACTTGCTGTTACTCATTTGGGGTATTAATCCTCTCGGTTGGCTCGCTTCGGCCGGTATTGTGGGTATCGCCATTGGTTTCGCAGCACAAGACACTCTGGCCAACGTGTTTTCAGGCTTTTTCATTGTCGCCGATGCCCCCTACAAGATTGGCGATTACATCACCCTCGATACCGGTGAACGGGGATTGGTATCACGTATCGGACTGCGGAGTACTAGGTTGCTCACGCGAGACGATGTCGAAATCACGATTCCAAATGGGGTGATCGCAAGCGCCAAGATCGTCAACGAAAGCGGGGGCCCTTACCTAAAAATTCGAGTACCCATTGCCTTCGGAGTCGCCTACGGTTCTGACGTCGATCAAGTTTCCGAAGTCATCCAGACCATTGCTGAGTCGCATCCATCGGTTTGTGAGCAACCGAAGCCTTTGGTTCGAATGCGTGCGTTTGGCGCTTCCAGTCTCGATTTCGATCTCCTTGTCTGGATTGAGGATCCCCAATACAAAGGGTCGATTTCCCACGATCTCTTCGTCGAGATCTACAAGGCCTTTGGACGCGAGGGCATCGAAATACCGTACTCGAAACAAGACCTTTACATAAAACAACTGCCGCAGCCCGAATAGTTCGCAACCACGAATCGTCATTTAGCCGACTTAGAAGCCAGCGCAGACCATCGCTCCGGTCTACGAATCGTCCTCAGGCGTGCAGCTGCGGCGTAATAATTCCAAGCTCAATCGAAGTCTCGACTACATCGCGGATTGTGTCTTCGACCGGTCGAATCGTAGCGCGGAGTATTTCTTTGGCCTTTTTGCAGTCGTTCAGGACATTCGACTCGACCGTGATCGTCTTTCCGGCACTGGTCACGGTGGCTGGCTCTCCTAATTTGAACGAAGGAAAGTTTTCGTTAATCACTACAGTAACGTCGGTTCCAAACCGAAGTGCAGAACGGCCACCACTGCCATGCATAACGTAACGATTACCGCCGTGAGAGCCCTTGTGGTCCGCGGCTGATTCGGCGGCGAGACGATGCGCTTTAACCAAATCCCTTACGTCGATAATGTTGTAGTACATATCGTATTTAGAAGGCCAGGAAGGCTCGAGCCCTCCAGCAAGACGTCCTATCTGCTCGATCCACTGACCCACCTGCGCCTTAAATAAAATCGGTCCACAGATCATGGCCGGATTCATGGTGATCGTGTCCCATAGTCCGACACTCGCGTCAGCGGCAGCGTTAATAAAGTGCTCAGTATCGACCTTACTCTTAGCATAGGAATTTCTTGGATGGTCCCAATGCTCAGGGCTTACGTCATCGGATGCCCAATCGGTTTCAGTCCACTCGTAACCTTTCGGAAGTGATGCGCCCTTTGCTCCAGAAACGGCCGCCATTGAACTGGTGTAGATCATCCGCTTCACGGACCCGCTGGCATTAATTGCGTCAATAACGTTCTTGGTACCGACCATCCCACCGTCGTAAACGTCCCGAGCTACATCACCACTACCCAGCGGTTGAGATTTCCCATCGGCCGAATTTCCAAGTACGGCAGCGACATGGAACACGCCGGCACATCCCTTGAATGCGTCATCGTACGAGCCTCGGGTGAATAAATCGCACCCGTCAATAATTTCGACATGTGCCAGTCGACTCAGATAATCCACACTGTCCTTACCACGCCACGAACTCGCGTCACGGATACACGCCCTAACATGGTAGCCATGGTGGACCAACTCGCGAACCATGTGTGCACCAGTGAATCCAGAGCAACCTGTCACGGCCACGGGTCCGTCTTGTGGAGATATTGATGCCATTACAAAGTCCGCTGAAAGATCCCATTAGATGGTGATCGCGTGAGCCGCGCAAGCATCATGCTTCGCCGACAACCCGCACGTCTATTTACGGATCAATGAGGCCTTTCAGCCACCTAAACGCCAACTCCGCCACATATCGTCACCGACAGGCTCGTCCACTCGAAAGAGCTTCGCGTCCTTAAACCATTCGTATTGATTGGCGTCTTTGTGTTCTTCATCCGTCAGAACCGGCTGATTCCGCGTAAAATCGGCAAACAAAGCCCATCGGATGTCAGCACCAAGATGTACCCCTACAGAATGTACAGTGCGTCCGTGCCAAAAAACGACACTGCCTTTTTCAGCCACGATTTCATAAGGTTCGATCGTTTCCGCAACCTCTTTCAACGTATCTCGAAACGAGCTAAGCGGTGACCAGTTCGCTTCGTACCGATGCTCTCGAAACATGCGTTTGTGGCTACCTGGATAGACCGTAAAGCCTCCATTACGAGGGTTCACATCCTCCAGATATCCACATGCATTCAACTGCTGACATACCTGATCGGTGTGGGGACCGAGGAAGCGCCCTTGGTCTTCCAATTTTTCCTCAGATTGAGGCTCGCTCGGGAAGACGATGTACACGCCACGCACCCGCGTAATAGCACGCAAATCACGACTTAGAATGGTCTCGGCAACTTCCCGTACGCGCGGATCATTCGGCAAGAGATCCAATATGTAATTTTCGCTACCAAGATCATGGAGCTTGACGATCCGCCGCATGTGTTCAATTGGATGCCGTCCTTGAAACGGGCCGTCGACCGGATGGGGAACCATCTCGGCCCACTCGGGATCCTTCCACGTCTGTTTATCGTCGCGAGATAGCGTCCATGCCGAACCTGGTTTCACTGGTACCTTGGCGAGTAAATGTGTCCATATGCGGTCCAGTGCGGCTTCGAGTTTGTCGGGGTCAAGAATCCTTTTTTTTACGAGAAAGCCGTATTCACAGAAGAAATCCATTTCAGCTTTGGAGACTACTTCGCCCGCAATGGTGAGATCAGGCATTTCAAATACGACGCTTGGCCTTTGCATACCGCTTACGCTAGTTGACTAA
>PBGU01000052.1 GCA_002719135.1 Gammaproteobacteria bacterium | reverse complement strand
AGCCCATACGCCGGCAATGCCGGATGAACCGAAAAATCGGTTCGCGACCTCCCGAAAGGCGGGAAGCCCGTCCCGATGGGCGGCCGGCACGGAGCCTCTGTTCACCGGATCTGAATCCAGCACGCCGACCTTACTGACGAAATTTGACTCGTCAAACACGTCACCCGAATTATGCGTATCGCTCGCGCCGATAACACCGAAGAGGTACGGGTTTTCGCCAAGATCATTCTCCAACTTAAACCCGTTCAGCCAGGCTTCCCGAACGTAGCTCCCTCGAGGCCAACTCTTATTCCAACTCGCAATCTGGTATGGAAAGATCTCGAAATCGGCCCATTCGTCGTTTGGTGATAAAAACGGGTGGGTGTCGGAAGTTCCTTTAATCTGCGTGATTTCCACCAACGGCTCATTCCGCATTCTTTGGATGGCGTAATCAGCGTCCATCGCGGAGCCGTCGAATCGAGTCATCTGGAACATGTTTCCGTTGGATCCGTTGGCATTGTGCGGGATAGCAAGGGCTTCAAAGCCCATCGCTCGTTGGGCGTCCATCCACGCCCATAGATTTTCAGGATTTAATGAGTCGAGCCTTGAATAGGGCACGTTGGGTGCCGCATCACCACGATAAATGACGTTGCGATGGAGGTTGCCATCACGACTCGAAGTATATTCGTACGCAATAAATGTCGTCAGTTTTCCCGGTTCGTAATTGCGATTCGCGGACGCTTTAATCTCACTCCACGCTGATTTGACGTCCGTTAGGTCGGTCGCAAGGTGAACGGCAAGGGGACTACCGTCGTTGGCATTGGGGTTCAGAAATTGAAATAGCTTCTGGAACGATTGCCCTCGTTCGGGCACCGTCGTTGCGTTAAGAAACGTTTGCGCATCGGGGTCGTTGTGGAGTGGGTGCGTCGGTTGCTCCATGGCTGACCACATCCCAAGAAAAAACGCATGATCGGTGACGGCATAGAAATCCAGCGGACGATCCAGCTGAATCTCGAATCCCGCTGGGTGCAGGATAGGTTCGCCACGAGCAAACGCATACGCGTCATCCGGCGTGGTTTTGGTGCCGAATAGAAATGCGTCGAAGGAATAACGTGTGTGGATGTGTAAATCACCGAAATACGCGTTGCGGGGCGTTTCATCCGCATAGTTCGAAAGACCAGTAAACAAAAGCGCCAACAAAACGCCAACCATGTATCGCATCATGACCACCCCCCTCGTTTTGTTATTGGTTTTACCTCAAGGAAGCGGTTCTCGCAATTAGGCGTTCTGGATTTTCCCCGCTGCCTTGCAGGGGTCGGAGCAATAACGCTCTGACGCATACGGCATGAACCATTCCGAACAGGCGAGGCATTGCTTCGGTTCAACCGGTATAGAAGGCAGCGTTCCCTCTCGCCTTGCGTCCAAGAGCTCGTGGATTCGTGGATTACGCAGCATCATTTCGCGAAATTCACGGTCACCCAGATCCAGCACATCCATGATCGTGCCGACGTCCAAGCGCGGTGACCGTAAAAGTAGTGCCACCGCGTTTTCTTCGATATTCATGGCCCGATAATAGACCCGTTGTCTTTCCCGTTTCGACCGATTTCGTCGCCGACAGCCGCGAGGCATCTCGACGACGGCCAATCGCCTCGAAGCGATGCGATGATGACACGACAAACTAAGGGGCCGCCCGAGGCGGCCCTCTAAGCACTATTGCGTCAACCAGGCGTGCTCTTGTGGCTTACGTCCGGAACGAATATTGAGCGGTACATTGATCAACGTGGGGCCATCGTGCGCCATCGCCTCATCAAGTGCCGCGCGTAGATCCTTAGGATCTTCTATATACCAGCCTTTGCCGCCGAGGCCCTCGACCATAAGGTCATACCGAGCGCCATACGTGAGATTTCCAGGCGGTTGAATTTCTCCAGGTGCTGGTGGTTCTGTTGAACCGCTATGTCCACCGATACCCCCGTTATTCAAAACGATCATTTTTACCGGGAGGTTGTAGCGGATCATCGTTTCGATCTCCATGCCGGTAAATCCAAACGCCGAATCACCTTGTACCGATACGATCGGTTTGTCTGGATTGGTTACCGCGGCAGCGACCGCAAAACCCAGCCCCACGCCCATCGTTCCATAGGTGCCCGCATCCAAACGATGCCGCGAATGCACGTTCGGCATTTGAGTGCGTCCTATGTCCATCGTGTTGGCACCCTCGCCGATAATAATGGCGTCATCTGGCAGCCAATCAACGATGTCTTTATACGCGCGGTAATAATTTGACGGTGCTGAATCATCGTCGATCATGGGTTGCACAGCCGCGTGGTTGGATTCAGCCTTTTCTCTCAACGTCGTGCGCCAGGTGGTCTCGGCTGGATAGAACCATTGCCGATTATCGAGGGCTCGATTGAGCTGGCCGACGACGGCTTTTCCATCTCCTACCAAGGCAACTTCTGTCGGTACATTGGTACCAATTTCTTCAGGCGAAATGTCGAGTTGGACAATACGAACATTTTCGTTGAAGCGTGGCGGCAAGCCATAGTGCATGATCCAATTCAGTCGCGCGCCCATCAGGAACACCAGGTCTGCGTCGCGTAATGCGGTACTGCGTGCCGCGCCAACCGAAAGTGAATCGTTGTCAGGCATCGTGCCTTTACCCATCGGGGAATTGAGAAACGGTAGTTGGGTGCGCTCAATAAACTCCCGGATCTCGTCTTCTGCTCGCGACCATGCCATCCCTTTGCCCACAACAACCAAGGGTCGCTCAGCAGATTCAAGCGCATTGAGTGCGGCCTCGACCGCGTCTGGATCGGCAAGCGTTCGCGGCGGTTCGGGGACTGTCGCGGCTTGAGTTACGTCTTCTTCCTCGCATTGGCCATTAATGATGTCATCGGGGAAGTCCAGGTAAACCGGGCCTGGACGGCCGAACAACGAATGCCGAACGGCCTGGTTAACGTAATATGGGATCCGACGGACGTGCTCGATCGCGTGCGCATACTTGCAATACGGAGCCGCGAGTTCGACTTGGCGTTCCTCTTGAAAGCCGCCCATACCATTTTGGAAAACGGGAGACGCCCCGCCGATCAATATCATTGGCCAGCAATTCTGTTTTGCATTCGCTAGTCCCGCGAAAGCGTGGATCACGCCGGGGCCCGAAACGGTCAAGCATCCTTGCGGGCGCCCCGTTAGATACCCAGCAGCATGTGCGGCGTAGCTCGCAGCTTGTTCGTTGCGCATACCGACGTATCGGATACCTTCCTTTTGAGCTACCGCCGCGAATCCTTGCACTGGAAAGCCGACGATGCCAAAAATATAGTCGACGCCCTGCTGCTTAAGGCTTCGCGCCATGAGGGTTGCACCACTTACGGTCCCCATAGTCTTCCCCTATTGATTGATGACCGCCTAAGCTAGCGCGGGGATGCCCTCCGACTCAAGGGGTATCGCACACGTCAACGACCTCGCCGTGACGATTCCATCAACGCGTCGATCGCGATAATCTCGGTTTTATTAGCCGGGGGACAACATGAGTTACGACCAAAGCGCCGTGCGAGCCGTTCTTGCGAAAGCGAAAGAGGAGGGCCGTAGCTCACTTACGTCTGCGGAAGCCAAACAAATCGCTGCGGCTTACGAGATCGCAACGCCGGCCGAAGGCCTGGCAACAAGCGTCGACAACGCTGTCGGGATGGCCAACGAAATCGGATTTCCCGTCGTCCTAAAAATTGCGTCCGCCGACATCCTCCACAAAACCGACGCCGGGGGCGTCATCACGGGCATCGAGGATGTCGACGCGGTAAGAGCCGCCTATACCGCGATTCTCGATAACGCCAAGGCATACAACTCGGACGCCAGCATCGACGGCGTGCAAGTCCAAGCGCAAATTCAGGGCGGCCTAGAGGTAATCGTCGGTGCAACGACGGATCCAGTCTTTGGAAAACTAGTTGCGTTCGGATTAGGTGGGACGCTGGTCGAAGTCCTCCAAGACATAACATTTCGCCTTGCCCCTGCTGAAAGTGCAGACGCGCATGCAATGCTCAACGACATTTCTGGTAGCAAGATTCTCGATGGTGTCAGAGGTCAAGCAGGCGTTGATCGAACCGCGCTCGCCAGGACCATTGAACAAGTCAGCCACTTGGTCAACGATTTTCCTGAGATAAGTGAACTCGATCTGAACCCCGTCTTCGCATCTGCCGACGGTGCCGTCGCCGCAGACGTTAGGGTGTTGTTGAATTCTGACGCCGTTCCAGAACGGCACCAGCACACGCCTGACGAAATCCTTGCGGCCATGAAGCACATCATGGAGCCATCTGCCGTCGCCGTCATCGGTGCTTCGGCCGAGGATGGAAAAATTGGCAACTCGGTCATGCGTAACCTAATCGACGGGGGTTACGAGGGAGACCTGTACCCGGTGCACCCTAAAGCGGACCAGATCCTTGGTCACCAGTGCTATCCCTCGATCGTCGATGTACCTGGAAATGTTGATATAGCGATCTTCTGCATACCGGCCCAGTTTGTCGCCGGTGTCATCGCTGAGTGTGGTCAAAAACGCGTATCCGGCGCCATACTCATCCCGTCCGGATTTGCTGAAATTGGAGAACACGAACTTCAGGAAGAAATCGTGCGGGTCGCCCGGGAATCGAAAGTGCGCCTCATGGGTCCGAATATTTACGGGTTCTACTACACCCACAAGAACCTTTGCGCGACATTTTGCACGCCCTACAACGAAAGAGGGTCGGTCGCGCTATCGTCGCAAAGCGGCGGCGTAGGTATGGCAATCATTGGCTTTAGTCGGTCTGCCAAAATGGGGGTTTCCGCCATCGTCGGACTTGGTAACAAATCCGATATCGATGAAGACGATCTGTTGACCTATTTCGAACAGGACTCAAACACGTCGGTGATCGCGATGCATGTGGAAGATTTGAAGGACGGTCGTGCATTTGCGAGCGTCGCCAAACGCGTGTCAAAGACGAAACCCATCGTCGTTCTCAAGGCGGGACGTACAAGCCTCGGGGCAAAAGCTGCCAATTCGCACACTGGCGCGCTGGCCGGTGACGATCGCGTATATGACGCGGTGTTACGACAAAGTGGGGTCATACGTGCCAAGACCCTGAACGACATGCTCGAATTTGCACGAGGCTTGGCGGTGTTACCCACACCCAAGGGAGAAAACGTCCTCATCCTCACCGGGGCCGGGGGTTCGGGCGTTCTATTGTCCGATGCGTGCGTCGATAACGATCTTTCCCTCATGGCGATGCCTACCGATCTCGACGCCGCATTCCGAGAATTCATCCCACCCTTTGGAGCCGCAGGGAACCCCGTCGATATAACTGGAGGAGAACCTCCAACGACCTACCGCGCAACGATCGATCTCGCCCTTCGTGATGAGCGAATCCACTCACTTGTGCTTGGCTACTGGCACACAATCATTACCCCGCCAATGGTATTTGCGGAGTTGTTGGGCGAGGCCGTGTCCAATGCGCGTGCTGAAGGTAACGACAAACCCGTTGTCTGTTCGCTCGTTGGCGATGTTGAAATTGAACAGGCCGCCGAGTATTTGATGGAACGCAATATTCTGGCATACCCGTATACGGCCGAGAAACCCGTCGCCGTACTCGGCGCAAAATACCGTTGGGCTAGAACCGCTGGGCTAATCTAGTAACGATCACCGATCCGTCGAGTTCGATGCCATCTGTTGGATGACGCCCTGTTTCGTGAGGTCGTCTAGTTCTGTTTGGGTTAACCCCAGATCATCATTTAATACTTCGTTGGAATGCTGCCCAAGTATTGGCGCAGCTTCGATTTCAACCGAGCTTTCCGACATGCGCACCGGCCAGCCGAGAAGCTTTACCGCACCGTGGCGCAGATGTTCAACCTCGTGAACAAAGCCTCTCTCGACCAGGTGAGGATTGTTGTAGAGGTCGCTCGTGTCGAGGACGGCGCTCGCGGGAACACCTCCCTCGGCCAACTCGCGCATGGCTTGATACTTATCACGCGTCAGGGCCCACGTGCCAATGATCCCTCGCAGTTCGTCACGGTTCTGGTAACGATCTGCCTGCCGACTAAATTGCGGATGTTGAACAAGATCCTCTCGATCGATCACACGGCAGAGGGCTTCCCACATCTTTGGGGTAACCGCCATCACGTATACATAATCATTCGACCCGCCGCCAGCACAAGGGTATAGAGACATCGTGGGGAGTTGTCCGTTTCCAGATCGATTCGCCGCCCGTTCTCCATAATTTCCTGACGAGGTGGCGGTGCGTAGGTAATAGGTCATGGCCTCTTGCATTGACAATTCGATCAGCTGTCCTTTGCTCGTGCGAAGTTTCTGCGCGTACGCGGCCGCGATCGCGAGCGCCATTTGTATTCCAGTTCCCGCATCTCCCATAGTCGGTCCCGGTCGCATAGGCGGTCCGTCAATCTCGCCCGTGATCGAAAAAGCCCCTGCGGCCGCTTGCGCCACCATGTCGTAGCACTTGTAGTCAGACCAAGGGCCGTCCACCCCGAACCCCTTGATACGGGCATAGATAATGTCGGGCTTCACAGCCTTCATTGCCTCGTAACCAATGTCCAATCGCTCGATAACGCCGGGGCCATAGTTTTCTACGAAGACATCGTATTTAGGCACCATCCGCATAAACAACGCACGACCGTCCGCGCTCCGCAGATCAATCGCGACACTCCGTTTATTCGAGTTCCAGACAACAAAGTACTCAGCGTCGCCACCCGCACCTCGTCCCGGATCTCCACCATCGGGACGCTCGACCTTCACGACGTCTGCGCCCAACCATGCCAATGCTTGGGTACACGATGTCCCCGCTTCGTACTGGGTCATATCCAGTACCCGCAAACCATCCAACGCTGCCATGGACACCCTCTCGTGAATATTGAAAGGGGGTATCTGTGGTACCCCCCGATCGGTTAACTCAAATAGCCCTCAAGTTTTACCGCGATCTCTTCAGGCGCCGTCCCCGGTTCGAACCGCTCCACCACGTTGCCATCTCCATCAATAAGGAATTTGGTGAAATTCCACGCGATGTCGGGCTTACCCTCTGGGTTCGAAATGGCCGACGTTAAGAGCTGATAGAGCTCGCACGCCCCATCTCCGTTCACTTCGATCTTGGAAAACATCGGGAAGGTCACGTCGAATTTAGACCGGGCAAACTCTAGGATCTCCTCGTTCGTTCCTGGTTCCTGCCCTCCGAACTGATTGCAAGGAAATCCGAGAACGGTAAATCCTTTCTCTGCGTTGTCCTCATGTAATGTACGCAGACCTGCGTACTGTGGCGTGAGTCCTCACTGGCTAGCTAGGTTGACGGCCAGACAGACCTGGCCCTTGAGTTGTTCAAAGCTCTTCGGTTCCCCGGTAATGGACTGCATTGTTATGTCATGGAATCCCATGGTTTCTCCTTTGTTATGCCCTAAATCATAGCGCGATTAGACGCCTTTAAAATCGGACTCTCTTTTTTCTCGAAACGCAGCCGCGCCCTCACGGGCGTCTGCGGAGAGGCCAACCAATGGAATCGCAGTTTCCGACCACTGCATGGCCGAATCGAAGTCCATGTGGGCGGTTCGCATCGCGAGCAACTTGCCAACCTTCTGCGCAATCGGCGGCCCCGCTTCAATTTCCAATGCGAGTTCCATGGTTTTTTCTTCCAGCTCGTCGGGTTCGACAAGGTAGTTGGAAAACCCAGCATCATGCGCCTCTTCCGCACTCATGAAGCGTCCCGTCATCATCATCTCCATTGCCTTTCGCCATCCGATGACTCGCGGTAGTGACCAAAATCCACCTAGATCTGCAAAGACACCGCGCTTGACATAGGCAACTTGGAATCGAGCCGTCGTCGAGACCACCGCCATGTCGCAATGACTGGCAAGATCGAAACCGCCGCCGACGCACGGCCCGTTAACCATTGCGATCATGGGGACCTCTATCCGACGTAGCGCAATAAATGTTTCAGTCTCGTGGCGAAAATTCAGCCGGTAACCTTCGGCATCAACCTGGCCAGCCTCTAAACCCTCGGGGACCGGGTCGGGGTCGGGGTTAGCCGCCCCGCCAAAATCCATGCCAGCACAAAAACCACGGCCCGCACCTGTGATAACCACGCACCGTATGGTGCGATCAAAGCGTGCCTCAAACGCAATTTCACGCAACTCGCGTAACAACGGAAACGTCAACGCATTGAGTTTCTCGGGTCGATTCAAGGTAAGCCAAAGAATCCCCCCTTGTTGTCCGCGGCGCTCGGTCAGAATCGGATTTTCGTCAGACATAATTGGCTCCCTTCGTTTTCATGGATCGTACCCTGTATACGGGCATGGCTAAAACCTCGTACACCCGCACACCACATTAACGCCAAGCTTCTGGCACACTTTGGTCATGAACTATCAATGCATTAGGGTTGAGCCATTAACCCCGACAATTGGAGCGACCATCCACGGGGTTGACCTATCGCGTCCCCTCGACGACCAAGCCTTCGATGAAATTCATCACGCTTGGATGGAACACTTGGTGGTGTTTTTTCGGGACCAGGAATTAACTCCCGAACAGCACTTAGAATTTGGCCGTCGGTTTGGCCCCCTGCATATTCATCCGGCGGCCCCATACGTTCACGACAATCCTGAATTAATGCAGATACACACGGACCGCCATTCGCAACGAAACAACGGCGCCGGCTGGCACTCCGACGTCTCAGCAGACGAAGAACCGCCACTCGGCAGTATCTTGCATCTACACCAAGTGCCCGCCAAAGGCGGAGATACCCTATTCGCCAACATGTATGCGGCCTACGACGCACTATCCGGTCCGATGCAGGCCTGGCTTGCCGGCTTAAGCGCCGTCCATCGCGCCGACTACGCTGGCCTATACGGCGACCACAAACCGCAGCGCGCATTCCCGCAATCCACCCATCCGGTGATCCGAGCCCATCCTGTCACCGCAAAAAAGGCACTGTACGTGAATTCTGGTTTTACCCGTCGTATCGAGGGACTAACCGCTGCTGAAAGCCGTGGTTTGCTTCAGTTTCTCTTCGAACACATCCGAAACCCAGCGTTTCAATGTCGATTTCAATGGCGACAAAACTCAATCGCCATGTGGGACAACCGGTGTACGCAACACTTAGCGGTGTGGGATTACTTCCCGGACACTCGTAGCGGTATTCGTGTCACCGTCAAGGGTGACCGGCCATTTTGTTGAGTCTTTTTCGCACGTTTAGCTCCGGTTTCGATCGAGGCTTGCTGTGAAGCGTGCAGTGTTCCTGTGGATAGCGCTTTTGAACGCGGCGACCGGTCACGCAGACGACGTTCTGCTTGGTTTCGGCGTCGACGAAAGCGAGAAACAGCGTGAGCTCGAGGCACGACTTGTGAGCGACATCTCGGCCAACGACCTCCATGAATGGATCGAGGCCCTCGCAGCTAAACCTCATCATGTCGCTTCAACGCAAGGCAAACGGAACGCCGAGTACATTGCCGCGCTGTTTAAGCAGTGGGGTTACGACACTCGGCTTGCGACTTACGAGGTTCTTATCCCAGTTCCCAAAGTCCGCGTGCTTGAGATGCTCCAACCGCAATACTTTCAAGCCACCCTCACGGAACGCATCGTCAAATCCGATGCAAGTACGACCATGCGTGACCAGGTACTGCCCCCTTATAACGCGTTTTCGCCAGACGGCGATGTGGTCGGCCATCTGGTGTACGTGAACTACGGTACGCGGGAAGACTATGAAATGCTCGATCGATATGGCGTTGACGTCACCGGTGCCATCGTTATTGCCCGCTACGGGAAAGTATGGCGTGGAATCAAACCGAAGTTGGCGGCGGAACATGGCGCCATCGGCGCTTTGATTTATTCGGATCCCATCGATGATGGGTATACCCGCGGCAGCGTCTACCCCGACGGACCCTACAAAAACGATTCTGCCATTCAACGCGGTGCCGTGATGGACTTGCCGTTGCATGCCGGAGACGTACTTACGCCCGGTTGGGCCGCGAAAAAAGGAGCTCGGCGGTTAAGCCGTGATGAAGCTGCTGCCATCGCAACCATCCCCGTCCTCCCGATCTCTTATGCCGATGCGGAACCATTACTCAGGCAATTAAGCGGACCGATGGCACCTTCTGACTGGCGGGGCGCATTGCCACTTTCGTATCACCTCGGTCCCGGACCCGCGCGGGTGCGACTCCAAGTCGAATTCGACTGGCAGATGGTTACCGCCCGTAATGTCATTGCGCGTCGGCAAGGATCAATATTCCCTGACGAATGGGTGATCCGCGGCAACCATCATGACGGTTGGAATCACGGCGCGAGAGACCCTGTCTCCGGACTGGTGACGATGCTTGCAGAGGCCCGAGCCATTGCAAGGCTCGACGAGCCGATCGACCGGACCATCGTCTATGCCGCGTGGGACGCAGAAGAACCGGGGCTGATGGGATCAACCGAATGGGTGGAAGAGCATGCACGCGAGCTTAGTCGAAAAGCCGTGGCTTATCTGAATACCGACGGTATGGGGCGCGGTTTCGTCTCCGTCGGCGCGAGTCACACACTTGAACGCTTTTTTAACCAACTGCTTAGTGACGTGGAAGATCCTCAAACAAAGCTGTCTATCGGTGAACGACGGAGGGCCCGTATTCAAATAAACGGTGACGAAAAAGCTGTGTCCGAACTTACTGATCGACGCGACCTGCGGGTCGCCGCACTAGGGTCTGGATCAGACTACACCGCATTTCTCCATCACCTCGGTATCGCTTCGGCCAATCTTAGCTTCGGCGGCGAGGCGGAGAGCGGTAGCTACCACACGCTCTACGACACGCACGAACATTTCCATCGTTTTATCGATCCCGGTAACGTGTACGGTACGGTGCTCGCGGAATTGACCGGACGCGCCACCTTGCGGCTCGCAAACGCCCGAATCTTGCCCTTTGACTTCAGTGGCCTGCTAGACAACGTCAAGAAATTTCTCGCGGACATTGAAGAATTGGCGGAAACACGGCGTAAAGAAACGGCGCGGATCAATGGCCTTATCGATGCTGGCGCCTACACGGCGGCACTGGATCCACGCAAATCACTGCGCGCGCCACGCCGGCATGACCCCGTGCCACACTTTAACTTCTCGCCCCTCCATAACGCGCTCGCAAAAGTTGAACGGTCCGCGCTGCTATTGGACGCCGCGGATCTCATTACCTTGAAAGCGCGTCAACGCAAAAAGATTAACCATCTTCTCTACACCAGTGAGCGGCTATTCCTTCGGGATCAGGGGCTCCCGCGTCGTTCCTGGTATCGCCATCAACTCTATGCGCCCGGGTTTTACACCGGCTACGGGGTAAAGACTTTGCCCATGATCCGTGAAGCGATTGAAGAGCGGCGCTATGGGGCCGTTCCGGAAGCCGTAGTCGGCCTAAGTACGGTACTGAATGGACTCGCCGATCGAATTGATGCGATCAACGCCATCGTTCAACGATGAAACTAAAAAAACACCAAATAGCCAATCGAGACGCATGGCAAGGATTTGCTGCTCGATATGTGAAACCCGCCGAAGAGGGTTGGGCATCCGACAATCCACGCTGGGGTATTTGGAACATACCGGACAGTGATATTGACCTATTACCAAAGAATCTGACCGGAAAACGTTGTATCGAAATCGGCTGCGGTGCCGGCTATGTCTCTTCCTGGATGGCTCGTCGGGGTGCTAAATCGGTGGTGGGTATCGATCCCACGCCGAACCAACTAGCAACCGCCACGCGATTGGAGGCGCAATACCAACTAGGCGTCGGTTTCGTCGAAGGTTTTGGTGAATCACTACCGTTTGATGACGCGTGTTTTGACTTTGCTATATCGGAATACGGGGCTTCGCTCTGGGCTGATCCTTACCAATGGATCCCAGAGGCCGCCAGAGTACTACGTCCAGGTGGAGGTCTGGTGTTTATGACAAACCACGCATTTGCCATTTGTTGCGTGCCTGACCAAGACGATGAGGACGCTCCCCTCGCCGAACAATTACAGCGGCCTTACCTAGGCCTTTATCAGAACCAGTGGGAGTTCTCGTCGAACGAAGTGGAGTTTCATCTCCCTCACGGGGAATGGATTGCACTGCTAGCGGCTAACGAGTTCGCCGTTGAACGTCTCTTAGAACTTGGCGCACCGACAGCTGACGCGGGTTCAAATTACGCCTGGGCCGACGCGGCTTGGGCCACCAAATGGCCCACCGAAGAAGTGTGGTGTGCGCGTCGTTTGTAACCAACCTACGCGATTGACAGATTCAGTTCAGTGAATATCCGCTTAAAGTTACCCGCGTAAAAGCTCTCTTGAATGCGTTCGTCGTATCCGTCCAGGGCACGCCGAAACCGACCGATCGGATCACGACCTCCTTCGGTATGCGGGTAATCGCTGGAAAATAGATAGAGTTCGGGTTGGGACCGATCAATGAGTTCTCCGACGTTCTCGTATACGTACGGGGTAAAACCAAACTGTTGCGCCAGTTGTTCCGACGGTTTGCGCGTCAAACGTTGCAGCGATTTATCCGTTTTCTTCCAGATCTCGACCGTCCAGTCCAGACGACTCAACATGGAAGGAACCCAACCAGCACCCAGCTCCACGCTCGCCCCCTGCAGCCTCGGAAAACGTTCAAATACGCCGTCAAGCACCAAGGCGCTGATAAAAAGTTCAGCCGCATGGTGAATGGCGGTCATATCTTTAGCACGAACATTCTCGCCACCACCTAGCCAATCGGCGGGTTTGTCGCCACCGTTGTTGAGCCAGGCCGGGGCCAACTGATACGAAACACCACCGATGTGAATCACGAAAGGAATACCGGCATCCGACAGACGGGTCCAGAACGGGTCCAATTCCGGATGTCCCGGCGAACGACCTCCGCACGGCCGGTGAGGGACCCATACCGCCCCTACACCACCCGCAACACAGGCATCGAGTTCTTCGACGGCCGCTTCAGGATGGTCGAGGGGGATAATGAGTACCGGCAAAAGGCGGTCGTCATGACTGCAAAACGCCTGCATGGCGCGGTTATGCGCCCGCGCCGCACCGTATTGCAACTCGCCGTCCGTTTTTACTCTCGTCGACATCGGCAATGCCGCCGATAGCGTCGAAAAGACCAATTGTTTTCGAAACCCGAGTATGTCCAAAGCGGCGCCTCGATCCGCGCCATCAAATGCGCCCAACGCTTGGATCTCCTTGGGACCTCGTATCATGTCGTCTCCCAACGCAAGCAGTTCTTTTTTGTATGCTTGGGAGTGGCCGTTTTGGCGCATCAGTTCTAGCGCCTCTTCCTCCGATACCGCAGAAGCGGCGTAGCTGATGGCGGGTAGTTTTTCGCGAATGCCCGGATCCGCAAACTCCGTGAGAAAGTTCGGCAGCTCCATAATGTGGCTATCGGCATCGTAGTATTCACGGCCCGTGGCGTACGTCATCGTTGCTTGAGATTGTGGCGACCGCGTTACTATAGCCTGAAGAACCTGGAAGAGGACGCATCAATGAAGACAAAACTCTACGCTGGAACCGTGGGCTGGGGCGTGTGGGGCAGTGATGACCTCGGTGAGACTTGGGATTTCGCCTTTAAGGGGATCTATGCAGAAAACCGAATTTGGGCGCTTTGTAGCCACGATCTTGAACCCGGCATTGTTTTAGCCGGTTCCGACCGCGGTCTATTGCGCCAAGCCGCAGATGGCGCGGCCGAACACGTGCCATCGCCGGCCGATGAAAATGGACGCTGCGTTTGGTCCGTCGCGCAAGCTCCCCATGATTCGAACATCATCCTCATCGGTACCAACCCAGGCGCGTTATTTCGGTCCGATGACGGTGGAAAGAGCTGGCGCGAACTTCCGGTTGATTTAGTTGATAGCTGCCCGTTTATTGGCAAACCGCGTGTCACGCGTATTCGGTTTGATCCTCTCGAGACCGATGCAATTTGGGTCAGCGTCGAAATCGACGCGGTCCATCGAAGCCGCGATGGCGGTGATACCTGGGAAAAGCTTGATAACGGCTTTAAGTTCCCCGATATCCATGACATCGCCGTGATCAACGACGGTGGTAGACGCAAACTTTTGGCCGCCACTGCGGTCGGTCTCTACCAAAGCCTGGATGACGGGGCCAGCTGGGAGTGGAAAAAGCTTGATTCACCGTGGCAATACACACGAGGGATCAAGCCGCGCGCCGATCTCGACGGTACCGTATTCCTATGCAACGGCGATGGTCCTCCGGGGTCTCAAGGTCGGCTGCTACGAAGTCGAGACTGGGGAGAGTCGTGGGAAGATGCGAATTTACCAGGTCAAACCAATAGCACGCCTTGGATGGTAGCCACCCATCCCGCTAATCCAAGCCTTCTTTTTACGTGCACGAACCTCGGTCAAATGTACCGTAGCAACGACGGCGGCGAGGTCTGGCAGCGTTTGCCCCGTGAATTCGGCGAAATACGCACACTTCTATGGCACCCCGCAGCCTAACGCGGGAAACAATTCGAGAAACGCAAACACCACGTCGGTCAAAGGGTTGAAAAATCGGGCGGTCTTTTCTCTCGAAACGCTGTCACCGCTTCCAAGTTGGCTGGTCCACCGCTGAGTTCGGCAAGTTCAGCATTCTCGGCATCAATCACCGCTTTCAGACGCTCAATTTCAGGCCCATTGATTAACCGTTTTGCCGCGGCGAGCGGTCCAGGGGGGAGCGCCGCAAGTTTCGCTGCCCGTTGATGAACTTCTTCGGTAAACACATCATCCGCAAATACGTCGAGCACGAGCCCCATGTCTTTGCACTGTTCCGCGCTCATCCAGTCCGAGCTCATCAACATCCATGCCGCCTTTTGCCGACCCATCAACGCCGGAAATGTCATCGTGCTGCCAGCCTCGGCGACCAAGCCGAGCTCAGAAAATGGACATCGCAGTCGCGCGCTCGCGGCCATAAATGCAAAATCCGCAAGTCCACACACTGTTGCGCCCACCCCAACGCCTAGCCCATTCACCGCAACCACGAAGGGCTTAGGGAACTCCGCAATGATGTGCGCCATGCCGCCGAAGCCGTGCACAACTTTCGCGGTGCGGCCCGCTTCAGAAAGATCGGCACCTGCACTGAACGCTCGCCCCGCCCCTGTTAGAACGACAACTCTGACGTCATCATCTTCGCGAGCAGACAGAAAAGCTTCCGCGACTTCGTCGAACTGCGGATTGTTGAACGCGTTAAGGGCCTCCGGCCGATTCAACGTGAGCGTGCGAACACGATTCTGATCGTTCGTTTCAAGCATTGTCCGTCTCCTTCAATAGCAACACCGTTATTCCCACCAAAAACTAATCGCAAGTTTTGGGACCTCGACACCCTCTATCAAAACCGCCGCCGTTATAAAGGTAAATCCCCCACCGCGTGATTAACCGACCCCGTTTCGTTGTATGAACGAATCACCATGTCAGCAATACGCATCAAATGCACTTCGTCCGAACCATCCGCGATGCGGGCCCAGCGGGCGTTGATAAGCATATTCGCTAACGGCGAATCGTTGGAATATCCAAGAGCTCCATGAACCTGCAAGGCTCGATCGACCGTCTTCCACAAAGTGTTAGCGACATGGTGCTTCGCCATCGATACTTCCGCGCGAAAATCCATCTCGTTTTCGATTTTATAGGCGGCATGCAGCACCATTAGCTTTGACGAATAAAGCTCCAACGCACTCTCAGCCATCATCCACTGAATCCCTTGCTTTTCTGAGAGAACGGATCCGTGTGAGTATCGCTTCTGAGCACGATCCACGAGCATTTCAAGCGCTTGTTCGATCTGCCCAATCCACCGCATGCAGTGCGCTAGTCGCGCTGGACCTAGACGAACTTGACCAAGTTTATGCCCGCCGCCTTGCTCACCCAACATATTTTCTTGTGGGACACGAACGTCGTTGTAACGTAATTCGGGATGGCCGCCGCCACCGCCCATTGTTTCTACGTCCCGGACGATTTCAAACCCTGGTGTATTGGTTGGCACGATGAACGCACTGTTTCTTGCTTGGGCGATCTCAGCATCTGGGTCCGTTTTCGCGATAACGATCGCGAAATCCGCGCCACGAGCTCCGGACGTGAACCATTTGTGGCCATTGATGACCCATTCATCACCCTGCTTCACGGCAGAGGTTTGAATTTGGGTAGGATCGGAACCAGCTACCTCCGGTTCCGTCATCGAAAAACACGATCGGGCGGTACCTTCACAGAGAGGGCGCAGCCACTTTTCTTTCTGCTCCTCGGTAGCGAAGTGCAGCATGGTATGCATGTTGCCTTCATCGGGCGCTTGGCAATTAATAAGGTACGGTCCGTACGGTGTTTTGACCGCTTCGGCCGACATCGCGGCCACGGCGGTGATACCCAATCCCATGCCCCCCCACTCTTCGGGCATATGTGGGTTCCAAAGCCCCAGCTGGCGCGCCGTGTCGCGCAGCTCTTTTATCGCGATCCGCCATGTATCACCGGACGCTTTGCTGTCACGCAGTTCCGTCATCTTCGGTTGGACAGTTTCCTGCATGAACTTTTTCACCAGCAAACGCGCGTCTTCGACCTCCTCTGGAAACGTGAAATCAATCGCCATGAATCTTCCCCTTGTGGTGTCCACCAAAGCATAACGTTAGAGCCAGCGCATGCTAAACCATTGTCGTTGTCCGGTTATGGTTAGAATCAACGCGTGTCGCAGGAGAACACTATGTCCGAGCACCCTTTGCAGTTAGACAAGCAAGATCACATCGCCATCGTGACTTTGGATCGCCCCGAAAAATTAAACGCACTTTCGAGCGATTTACAGACCGCGCTCCATGAAGCCATTACTGAAATCCGTAACGACGACAACATTCGGGTCGCCGTTGTCACCGGGGCGGGGCGCGGGTTCTGCTCTGGAGCCGATCTGACAGGACGAGGAGCACAAAAAACACCGACGCAAAATGATCACCTCGACGATCTCGGTTGGGTCGGCCGCCAAGCAAAGGCAATGTATGGACTCAACAAACCCGTAATCGCCGCTGTCAACGGCGTTGCCGCGGGGGCCGGGATGAGTTTGGCGTTGGCGTGCGATATGCGTGTGGGATCAGAGAAAAGCCGCTTCAAAACAGTCTTTATCGAACGGAATCTTTCCCCAGATTCGGGAATGAGTTTCTTTCTTCCTCGTATTGTCGGCTACTCACGAGCCGCAGATTTGATTTACACGAGCCGGGCCGTCGACGGCGAAGAAGCCTATCGCCTCGGGTTGCTTGATCGCTTCGTAGACCACGACGACCTGATGGATACAGCACTTGAAGCCGCTAACCAAATGACGCAGTGGCCCCCTCTAGCATTACGGATGTCTAAGCGTGTACTGCAACACAACGTCGAAGCCGAACTTGACGATGCCGTGCGCTTCGAGCTGACTAGCCTTGCTTACGGGAATCGGGCGACCAATGACCGACAAGAATCCATTGCCGCGTTCCGAGAAAAACGGAATCCGGAATATACGGGCACGTAAAGGTCAGGCATTGACACAATATTTAGTAGGCCCCTAGGGTTGCGAACGATCATCAATACCGCGCGATTTTCGCAGGACCCGATGAATCCAAAACCAGCCGATGGGACCCGCCGTAACGCTAGCCAGACCAAGGGCAAGGAATATACCAACGTACCCGTATAAGTCGCGCACGAGCATAGCAATCGCGAGATAAAACAACGTCTGCCCGACCGACAAAACTAACGCCGGCCCTGGTTTGGACAATGCATTGAAGGTTGTTATCGCGAGATTGGCCATGCCCATGAATCCAAGCGCGATTGGGACGATATAAAGATACGTCGTCGCCGTCTCTCTAAGCGCCAGATCTTCATTGATCAGCGCAACAAAATATTCGGCACCGAACCACATGATCACGGCCGCGGTGCAACTGATGACGAAACTGTACCGAACACAGAGATTTAGCGTATCAACCACGCGTTGATGGCGCTTCGCGCCCCAATTCTGTCCCACGAGTGGCGCAGCACTCGACGTCACGCCAATAATCGTCATAAAAATTACCGATTCGATGCGGGAAGCAACACCAAACCCCGCGACAATCCCAACCCCAAATGCTGCAAGCAGATACGTTGTCACCGCGGTGGATACCGGTTGAACGAGGTTGGCCAGACTCGCCGGGATGCCCACGTGCAAGATTTCGCGACTCGATGCAGCCCAGGTGGAGAGATCGAAGCGCATGACCCGTTCGCGAACGAAAAACCAATACGCACTCAGAACAAAAGAAAATGTTCTGGCAATTACAAAGGCCCATCCCGCGCCTTCTATACCCATGGCCGGTAGGCCAATCCACCCGAATATCAGAAATGGCCCTATCGCCATCTGCAACAACGCGCCGAGCGTCATCACCCAACCAGGGAACGATGCATCGCCGAACGCCCGCATGATTAACATCCCACTCGTTGCTAAACCGAATGCCGGGAAGCCGATGCACCAAATCCTTACGTACGAAACCACTTCATCGAGAACGTCACCCTCAGCTCCAATAACGTTGAATACGGCGGACGTATTTCCGTACAGCAAGGCCGACACCACCACGGTAAACACGAAGACGAGCGAAAGTCCGTGGGTGGCAAAAAGCATTGCCCGACCGCGCTCACCAGCTCCCATTGCGCGGGCGAGGACCACGCTCGCTCCTGTTCCAATGCCTCGAGTAAGGGCGGACAGGCCCATCATGACCGGAAAAACGAAGGTGATCGCCGCGAGCGCCTCTTTGCTAACGAGACCCAAGAACACGGCTTCTACAAGCATGGTGACGGTCATCGCAAGAAAACCCATCGTCATGAAACCGGACAGGCGCAACAAATGACCCGAAAGGGGGCCTTCAATAAATCGAGGGCCGCTCGATGGTCCCGTCGGAGGGGTGGATACAGGCACTTCGGTCATCGTCCCAAGGTACCACGACGTGCGAATTAGGCCCCGGAAACGCGCTTCTTAGATCATCCACGAAACCAGATAACGCACCACAAGAGCGTAAACCGAATTACCCGATCCCCGATCTACGCTATACAATCACGACACGCAAAGTGCGGGGTGAAGCAGGCATGAGTCGATTTAGTTCAAAGGGCGCAACGTTACTGGGGCTGGCCATATTGACGGGTACAAGCGCTCTAGGATCGGAAGCCGATGTCGATTATCGGCACTACTCAATGGAAGCAATTGGTGGACACATGCAAGCCATCGTCAAGATTCTGCGCCAGGAAGTACCGCACAGTGGGCACCTATCTATTCATGCAAACGCCATTGCTGACATGGCACGCGTCGCACCGGACCTCTTTCCGGAGGGTTCACAGGGTAGGGAGGCGTTACCGGCTATCTGGGAACAGCCTGAAGATTTTGCTAAACGGCTGGACGCTTTTCATTCCGCCGCCGAGGCTTTCAAAGATGCCGCGGAAAGCGGCGATCCTGAGTCGATCGGTAGCGCGATTGGCGGGTTGGGACAAGCTTGCAAGGGTTGTCACGACAACTACCGCGAAGAGTAGCTAACCCGCGGCGACCAGCACCGAAACAACTAGAATCGAGACAATCGCGGTTAGCGCGGCCCGGCGAAAGTCGTCGTGGATAGGCAGCGCATCGACGGATTTATAGCCTGTGACCATGGATAGCCACAGCGAATCTCTAAACCATAACCCGTAGACCAGTTGGGCGCTTAGGTGGGTAACGATAAACCCGGAGATAATCCAGTGAACCCGGTGATGTAGCCACGTTGCGGTTCCTGCAAATGCGTCGGTAACGTAGCGCCTCAACGGACCCTCATTAAATATATCGTCTGTTGCAAACAAACCGGCGCTCGCTTGCAGAATCACCAGGGAAAACAACACGACAGCTAACGCAACACCCGGTGGTGTGTGGACCTGTGGATCAAGCCGTCGAAGAAAATGGTCTCGTATCGCGGTAGTCGAAACCCGATAGTGCCGAAAGCGCGCATAGCGTCCTCCCCAAATTCCCCAACCGACGCGAAATACCACCAATCCAATAATCATGAGCCCTGAGCGTTGGTGCCATTGCATCCATCCGATATCGCCGGAAAGACCAGTAACCAGACACGTACCAACGCCCATTGCAAAAAGCCAATGCCAGATACGCAATGGAAGATCCCAGACACGAGTGTGCATAGCACTCAATCTACGCGTTCGCCAAGACTACGATTGCGTGCACGGCTCATGGTGCTAGATGCACAACTAAAAACGTTATATTGATTCTTCGCCATCGATCCAACCGCGAACAAGTCCAGCACCGTCGAGCTCGTTCCAAAGCGCGGGGGGGATGTCGACCCCCATCAATCCCAAGTTGGTCTGCACTTCCTCCTTCGACCACATTCCGGGAATCACTGCAGCAACCGCGGGATGGCGCAGCGGGTACTGCAAAGCCGCGGCTCGCATATCAACGCCGTGGCTCACACAAACCTCCCGAATCCTCTGGGCTTTCTCCCAGAGATGGTCAGGAGCGGGCTTGTAGTCATAGGTCGCCCTACGTCGCTCCGTATTCGCTAACAGACCCGAGTTGTACGGTCCACCAATGATCACGGACACGTCATCGGCGATGCATCGGGGTAGCATTTCGTCGAGCGGTGTCTGCTCAAGCAGCGTAAACCGACCCGCCAATAAAAAGCAGTCTACGTCGATCGTGTCCAATACGCGGACGCATACTTCCCATTCATTCACGCCGAGCCCAATCGCTCGGACCACACCCTGCTCACGTAAGTCCTGTAGCGCGGGCAGTGCCCCGTTGATGGCAACGTCGAAGATACCCGGTTGTTCATCCCCATGCGTCCACACATCGATGTCGTGACAGAGAAGCACATCGATGCGATCCAAACCAAGTCGCTCAAGGCTAGTTTCGACCGATCGCCTAACCGCGTCGTAGGAATAATCGTAACGAATGGCAAACGGCTCCGTGTCACGCATACCCTCGTAACGTTCTCCTTCGTCCTGAGAAACCAGCAATCGGCCGACCTTACTCGACAACACGAAATCGTCTCTCGGCAACGAAGACAGTGCCCGACCCAAGCGTTTTTCGGATAGACCGTGACCATACAAAGGCGCGGTATCAAAATACCGAATGCCGCCCGCGAACGCTGAACGAACGACATCATGCGCTTCAGTCTCCGATACGCGATCGCCCACACCCCCCAACGTTGCTCCACCAAAACCAAGTGCCGTAACTGCAACTCCCGATGTCCCCAACGTCCTTGTTTCTACGCCCACGTCATTGCCCTGATTTTCCATCCACCCTGTTGGGTTACGTAAAAAAGTCCCATTCGGTCACCACTTTTGACCGCAATCGAAACTGCGTGATCGCCACTTTGAACGATATCGATACCGGCATTTTCGACGCTGAATCTACTTGGACGAGCTGCCGCCTCGACCCGATTCACTGAGCCAACACCGACGATGTAACAGGAGTCCGAGCAGTACAACAATGCGCTTCGTTCATCTTCATGGGCTAATGCATTGACGTACTCTCGCACAACGTCTACGGCGTCGCTTTGCGGTGATGTTGCTGGATCCGCCCCGACATCCATACCAAACCTGCATTGAATACCCCAACCCGCGGCGACTCGCGTGACGATGTAAACAACACGATTGACGAGGATGACCCGACCGTCCCGGTCGAACCGCGTCCATCCCCCAGAGATGTGTGCTTGTTTGCTCGAATCAAAGAAAACTTCTGGCGGCAACGCTTCAGTATGGTCCCACCCAGTTTTAATGATGGAGTCCCATGAGTGATTACGTGTGTGTTCCGTCGCGTTCAAGAGAATGACAGGGTCTCGGCGCCATGAGACACGAACGTGAGGGTAATTAAGGGCGCCCGAGAACAACGTGACATCGCGACTGTTAAATGCTTCAAAAAAGTGACGATACGCATCTAGCGCTGAACGCTGGCCCATATGCCGCCCCTTCTTGTGCCCAAGCCCGTGTCGTCTGGTGGTTCGTTGGTCCCAGACCTCGCCCCGAGTCTATCCCTACATCCCCTGCTTGTATCGCACTGATCTTGCATTCATGGTCCTATACCCGACTGCATGCGAGGCGACGCCCAATCGCTTTACGCAATATATAGAGTCCACACCAGGACAGGAGTATTCAGTCAATGAACGACTACGAAAAATACGATGCCGTGGCGCTTGCCGAGCTCGTACGAGCGGGCGACGCGACTCCAGCTGAGCTCGTCGACGCCGCGATCGACCGAGCGGAAACTATTAATCCGAAAATCAACGCGATTGTTACCCCGACCTATGATACGGCGAGGGAGTATGCCGAACGGGCTCCCCAAGGACCCCTCCACGGCGTGCCGTTTTTGGTCAAAGACCTCAATCACGTCGCCGGCGTACCGACCAGTATGGGTAGTCGGCTTTTTCAAGATTACGTACCGGATCACGACGGCCACGTCGTGATCCGTTTTAAGAATGCCGGACTGAATATCATAGGAAAAACGAACACTCCCGAAGTCGGCCTCGCCGCCACCACCGAGTCCGTCGCCTTAGGCGCGTGTCGAAATCCCTGGAGTACCGATCACACGCCTGGCGGTTCCAGCGGAGGCGCAGCAGCCTCGGTCGCTGCCGGTATCGTGCCGGTCGCTCACGCAACGGATGGAGGCGGATCCATCCGTATCCCCGCCTCTTGTTGTGGCCTCGTGGGTTTAAAACCAAGTCGCGGCCGAACGCCGCTGGGTCCGGACGTTGGTGAAGGTTGGGGCGGTATGTCTACCGGAAACGTCGTGTCGCGAACCGTTCGAGACAGCGCTGCGTTACTCGATGCCGTCCAGGGTCCTATGCCGGGGGATCCGTACTGTGGTCCAAGTGATTCGGGTTCTTTTTTTACTCGCTTGAATGACCATCCCGGTACTCTGCGCGTCGCCATCGATTGTCGCGCGTTCACTGGTCACGACGCCCATCCAGAGTGCCTTGACGCAGTTCAAAAGGTTGCATCAGCGCTTGCTCAAATGGGTCACGTGATCGACGAACAAGCGTTACCTTTAGACCACGAGGAATGGGGGGTTGCCGTGGGCTCCGTGATACTCGCCAACGTCGCCCACACAGTCCTCGCACGCTGCACGAGCCTCGGGGTCGAACCAACACTCGACTACCTGGAGCGCAATACTCTGCGGAGCGTTGAAATTGGGCAGCGGTTATCGGCAACAAATTACGTCAAGTCGATACAGCGCATGCATCAATTGAGCCGAGAGATGGCCACTTTCATGGAAAATTGGGACGTGGTCCTTAGCCCAACGCTGGTTTGTCCGCCGGTCAGGATTGGATGGCTCGACCCGAACGACGATCCCGACGTCTACGGCGCGCGATTCGGTAGTTATTGGGGATTTACGAATCTCTACAACGCGACCGGTCAACCCGCCATCTCGTTACCCCTTCACAGAACCACCGAAGGCTTGCCCGTGGGAGTCCAATTTGCGGCTCGTTTCGGTGAAGAAGCAACACTATTGCAACTCGCCGCCCAGCTTGAAGCAGAAATGCCGTGGCCACTGATCGCCCATGTGGAATAACGAGGTTGCGCACGAAGCGATAGCATCACAGCGTAATTTGGCTCCACAAAAGATCCGCGCTTGAGTATCGCTCGGTCCAGGCTTCGAGATCGGTTAGAACAATCCCAACTGTCTGTCATCGCCGATCGCTCGGTCGAAGTCCAGACCCATGACGCCTAGAACTGGTTCAGCTACAGGTCGAACTTGGCGTTGGACATAGTGTTCTCGGTCCAACTCGTGTTGAACGTTGTCCAACGGTTCCGGTCCCGCCGTCGTGACGACGTAGGAAACAACACGGCTCAGAGTTTTTGCTTTGCGGGCCGCAACAACATGCGGCGGGGTGATCGCGGTATATTCGTGCAAAGCTTTCCGCAAGCCCTTGCGATATACCAAGAGATTGTCCAGTTTTCCCAAGCGAAGATCTCTCACATAACCACGTAAGAAACCGAGAACGGGGCCATCATCAAATAATCGTAGATATAGTTCACGCTGTACGTTCTTGGCTAACTCAGTCCAATCGCGACGCACGACCTCCATGCCCACAAACTCCACACCGTCTTCCCCCTCAACGACCCCGGCGTAGCGCTTACGCGCTCCTGCCGACCCATGACGAATCAGGGGTAAAAATAGCCGTCGGTACAGTTTCTCGAACTCCAACTCGAGCCGACTTTCTACCCGCCAGGTATCCTTAACATAACGCGCTAAGTCGGCGTTGATCGAGGCCGTCAGGTTGTAGACTTCGTCTTTGGCCTCTCGCGAATCGTCGATGCCCGAGCGGACGAAGACACTGTCCGTGTCTCCGTAGACCACGTCGAAACCTGCCTTCTCGAACCACGCCTTTGACCAGAGAAGGAAGTGGCGGCCGAGCCCCGTAATGCTGTTCGCAATATCGGGATTATGAAATCGGCACCCAGGCGTACCAAGTACCCCATAAAATGAATTCATGAGGATTTTGATGGCTTGCGAGGCCACCTCGTCTTTGTCCGTTTTAGCCTGTTCACGCGCCCGAAAGAGATCATCGAGGATGTTTGGAAGGATGGCTTCACCGCGATGGAAAGCCACACCGCTCGGCGTGCAGATGTCATCGTTATTTTCCGCTCCCGGCGCGACGTAAGTCAGCGGATCGATATTGAAGGTACGCATCAGGCTGGGATACAAACTCTTATAATCAAGAACCCAAACGTTTTCGTGCATGCCGGTGACGGGCTCCAAGACGTGGCCCCCGCCTTGCGCCGATGATCTCCGAGCGTTCGGCGAATGAACAGCGGGCGCGCGGACGTGTTTTTCGGATAACGCAGCAAGGTAAACAAAGTCGAATGACGCGATGCTTGCAGCGACCCGGTCTAGAGACATGCCTGTTAGCTTGCTGCGCGCCACGCTGAGATTAATCAGACCCAGTTTTTCAAGAATCTGGTACGCCAACCGCGCATCGGCCCTCGCGTACGCTGCGAAGCCGGCCAGATCGTGGTGATAGCGATCGAGAATTTCTTCGGCACGATTACCGACGTCGCCTTTGACCAGCTTGCCTTCACCAAGTACAGAACGTGCAACGGCGTCTAAGGAATAATCATCCATGCGGATGTACGCGCCACGCAACAAGTCGATGCCGTCAAGCACCACACGGCCCGGTATCGTCGCCTGGTCGTTGCCAAAGCGTCCCTCCGCGAGCCGCAATCGCAGTGCACCGCCGCCTCGGCCCATCTCAAAGGAACGGCCATGCCGCCTCGCGACCCCATCCAGGACCCGCAAGTCAAAACCGATAACGTTCCACCCCGTCAAAACATCGGGATCAAAGCTTCGAACCTTCTCGATAAAAGCGTCGAGAACAGCCGCCTCTGACGGAAAGCCGATGGCGTTTTCTGGCATGCTCGTGACTCCGTCGCGAGCAACGATATAGACTTCGTCAAGGGAATCTCCAAAAAGAGAAATCGCCAAAAGCCGAGAAGCCTCGGGATCCGTTTCAATATCAAACGATAGAAGTTTCGGCGAGAACTCGACTGGGCCTGGCTCGACGACGGGGTCGTTGAATACCCAATCAATTCCCGCCTCCTTGGAATGCTGCGCCTCACCCTGAATGACGCAACCACCACGCACGTTTCGATCGATCAAATATCGAGTCGCAAACCGCACGTCGGATTCGTAGGTCGCAACGCCAACGTCATGCAGTCGATCCCGGAGTGTCGGCACATCCGTTGGTAGTGCCACGTCAACGCGCGCAAGGGGTTCACCGCTAAACGATCGCGAGGTGGACTTGTGGAAACTGGTTGCACCAGCAGCCCGTGTTTTTTTCTCGTCTTTCCGATCTACGTAAAAATGCGGTCGCTCTCGCTGATCGCGGATGAGAAACGACTCACCGTTCGCGAGTTTTCCGTAGAGATGAACCACCGGAATCCGATTTTCCACCCGGTAACTTGCTTGGAGGATAAATCCTTCAGCACGCACGATATCGGCGTAGTCCGACAATCCCAACGATGGGCGATCGCGGAATAATCATCGTACGGACATGTACTTCAACGCTATCGCCACATGTGCGTACCGCCACAAACAGCGACTGCTTGACCCGTCATGTACTCGCTCGCATCCGATGCAAGAAAAACCGCGATCCCTTTGAAGTCGTCCGACTCACCAAGTCTCCGCATCGGCGTTGTCGTTTCCGCGTTACGTTTTGCTTCGGGGTTGTCCCACAGCGCCTTGGCAAAATCTGTCCGAATCAGGCCAGGACAAATCGCGTTTACCCGAACGCCCTTCGGACCATATTCCAACGCTAAATTCCGGACCAACGCGATATCAGCAAGCTTAGAAATTGCGTACGTCCCCAGGGCCTCTGAACCAGCAAAAGCTCCCGTGCTGGATGTAATCATCATGGATCCACGACCCGATGCCACCATATCCGGTGCTACCATTTGGCATAACCAATGGTTCGATCGCACGTTGGCATTCATAATCTTGTCATAGGCTTCGTCCGGAATTTCCGACATCGGCCCGTAGAAAGGATTGACCCCCGCGTTGCATATCAAAATATCAATCGCACCCAGTTGTGCGCGAGTCTCACTCACCAATCTTTCAAGTTGTTCTTTGTATCCGATATTGCAGACGATGGGAGTGGCAGAGCCATCCCCGCACTTGGCGTTGATCTGATCGCAGGCGGTTTCACACTGATCTAGCTTACGACTGGACACAACGACCCTTGCGCCGTGTTCAGCAAGTCCTTCGGCCATCGAAAGTCCCATGCCCTTTGAAGCCCCTGTCAGAAGCGCGACACGCCCGCTTAAATCGAATAGTTCTGTTTTCACTCCCATGAATTCCACTCCGCACCACTTAACGGGCTAGATTAGCAGCTTCATTGGCGCATGCTGCAACTGTTGCAATCGAGTGACCGAGCGCTTGCATTGAAGGCGGCTGTCGGTCACCGATCGGGCTCGATAACAAAGCGCTAATACCCATCTGTTCGTATCTCCGATAGATTGTCGGACTCAAGAAAAGAGGTGACGTCGCTAGGGGCAAGATGAAGCAATTCTCATACGCCATGATCGCACTCGTCGCGGTCTTCGCCACGGCGAACGATCGTCCATGCTCAACGCCTGACTATTCTCATGGCATCTCTTACGTGCTCCCGCTGAAGTATCCAGCCGACTTCCCACACTTCACCTATAGCAACCCCCTCGCACCAAAAAGCGGCCTCCTACGTCTACCCGACATGGGGACCTTCGACAATTTCAACGGCATCCTTGAAAAGGGACGCATCGCTGCTGGATTCGACTTTGTTGGTTCCAGGACACTCGTCTACGATCGGCTGCTCGAACCCGCGATTGACGAACCAGCGAGTCAATACGGCCGTCTCGCGGAGGGTATCGCCGTCGATCCTCAGTACCGTTGGGTTGCGTTCAAACTTCGCGCCGGCGCGTATTGGCACGATGGAGAACCCCTCACAGTAGAGGACGTTCTGTTCAGCTTTAACGTCTTTAAGGAACACGGTTCGGTGTCCCTCAGAACAGCGTTACAGGATCTCGTCCGCGTCTATGCTTTCGGAGAACGAGAACTCTGTTTTGTTACCCGAGCAAACGCACAAATCAATCCGATCATGCCGTTCGCCTACGGGGGGTTATCGATCTTGCCCAAGCATTATTGGCAGTCGCGAGATATATCCAAGACCACCGTCGAGGCACCTTTAGGGAGCGGCCCGTATAGGCTGAAACGCGTCGATTTCGGCCGATCGCTCGAATACGAACGCGTCGAGAACTACTGGGGTCGAGACATACCAGTGAACCGTGGACGCTACAACTGGAACAACGTGAAATTTGACTATTTTCGCGATGAAAACGTCATGCTTGAAGCCCACAAGGCGGACGTGATCGACGCGCGCGAAGAAACCGTCTCCAAGGCATGGACGACTGAATACAACTTTCCGGCAGTGAAAGCAGGCCTATTTAAAGCTGACTTGCGTTACATCACTCGCGTTTGGGGGCTCTGGTGGCCCATTTTTTGGAACCTTGACCGTCCCCGCTTTCAAGATATTCGGGTTCGTGAAGCTTTGTGGCTGCTATACGATTTCAGTTGGATCAATCGAGTCATATTGTTTGGTTTTTACGATCACGGAACATCGTTTTTCCACAATTCGCCCATGGCGCACACCGGCTTGCCTGGCCCAGCCGAGCTCAAACTGTTGGAGCCGTTTCGAGACCAACTGTCGCCTAGGGTATTTACAACGCCCTTTAAGCAGCCTCCGTCGGACGGTTTTGGTACCAACCGTGACAACATCGTTCGAGCGCTCGAACTCCTATCAGAGGCGGGTTGGGAACTTCGCAATGCTGAGCTCCGCCATAAGGATACCAACGAACGTTTCTCCATCGATTTCGTTTTCGTGTCACCAATGCTACGTCGCGCCGAAATGCCGTACATCTCTCAGTTAAATCAAATCGGGATCGAGACCACGGCGATTGCCCCAGAGAACTCACATTGGCAACACCGGATGCGAACGAGCACTTTCGACGGAGGCGCCTACCTCTACATACCCAGCAATACCCCGGGACTTGATCTAAGAAATCGCTTCGGGAGCCTTGCAGCCGGGCAGGACTACAGTCTCAACTGGGCAGGGATTAAAGACCCCATCGTCGATGCATTAATCGAAAAGGTGATTCAATCTCGCACTGCTGACGATTTATATGCATCCACACGCGCGCTTGACCGGGTACTGCTCTGGAGCTTCTACTTCATCCCGGGAATGGCGCAACCGGGATACCGATTAGTGCACTGGGACAAGTTCGGAGAAGTTGAAACTTCACCGTTATCACGCGTGCCGATCTTGGATGCGTGGTGGTGGGACGAAAACAAGGCGCGGCGTGTGGCGGAAGGACTCAAATCATTGAACAGCGCGAAATAGTCGATGGGTAAGTATGTTTTACGCCGCCTCTTACTGATCATCCCGACGTTGTTCGGGGTCATTCTGATCAATTTCACGATCGTGCAGTTTGCCCCCGGTGGGCCCATCGAACAGATCATTGCGAAGGCGACGATGGGGCAAATGTCCACCACGTCCGCGATTAGTGGAGGCGGCGATACGGGGATGTCGTCGCAAGCGATGGAACAGAATGCGGCGACCCAAAATCCCGCCACGTACGGACTGGACCCCGAGCTAATCGCTGACCTCGAGAAACAGTTCGGTTTTGACAAGCCCGTCCACGAGCGCTTTTTTTCCATGCTTAAGAACTATCTACGACTCGATTTTGGAACAAGTTATTTCCAAGATCGGCCCGTCGTGGAACTGGTGGTCGAACGGATGCCGGTGTCGATCTCGCTTGGCCTTTGGTCACTGCTGCTGATTTATGGAATATCCATTCCTTTAGGCATCGCAAAATCGACTCGGGATGGAACGCGTTTCGATTTCTGGACAAGTACCGTCATCTTCGTTGGTTACGCGATCCCGGGATTTATTCTCGCAATCCTTCTGATCGTGGTATTTGCCGGCGGGAATTATTTCGACCTGTTTCCTCTTAGGGGCCTTCATGCCGAAAATGCGAGTGAGTTACCTCTTTGGGACTGGTGGGTTGATTATTTTTGGCACCTCGCCTTACCCATCGCGTCACTAACAATCGGCGGTTTCGCAACACTAACGATGCTCACCAAGAATTCCTTTCTCGAGGAAATCAGCAAGCAGTTCGTTCTAACAGCACAAGCCAAGGGACTCACGGAGAGGCGCGTACTCTACGGTCACGTATTTCGAAACGCGATGCTGATCATCATCGCCGGCTTCCCAGCGGCATTTGTGGGCATTCTTTTTACTGGCTCGGTATTGATCGAAGTGATCTTCTCACTCGACGGCATGGGACTTCTAAGCTACGAAGCGTTGCTCAAGCGCGACTACCCGATCCTTTTTGGAACGGTTTTTTGTTTCACCCTCATCGGACTCGTGATGCACTTGGTCGGCGATATCGTCTACACCCTGGTGGATCCGAGAATCGATTTCGAGTCGAGAGAATAATGACGCCGCTCGCCAAACGACGAATCGCGAATTTCAAAGCAAATCGACGCGGCTATTACGCCCTGTGGGTGTTTCTTGCTTTGTTCGGACTCTCGCTATTCGCCGAACTGCTAGCGAACGACAAGCCCATCGTTTTATACCTCAACGAAACGCTCTATTGGCCTGTTTTCGAACTCGTGACCGAGACCGAACTTGGGGGCGAGCTACCTATCGAAGCCGATTACACGGACCCCTTTGTACAGGCTTTGATAACGGATGATGATGGCTGGGTCGTCTACCCGCCCATTCGCTATAGCCACGACACGATCGACCTCTATATCGAAAGTGCTGCCCCGGCAGCACCCTCAACACAGCACTGGCTCGGTACCGACGATGGGGCAAAGGACACGTTGGCCCGATTGATTTATGGATTCCGATTATCGGTCTCGTTCGGCTTATTTCTTACGCTGTTCAGTTCCCTCATCGGCGTTACCGTTGGCGCACTCCAGGGTTATTTCGGCGGACTCGTCGACTTGATCGGGCAACGTATCGTGGAAATTTGGGCGGGTCTGCCTATCCTTCTCGTACTTATTATTCTTGCCAGCATTATTGAACCAAGCGTCTATTGGTTACTGGGCATTCTGACCATGTTCAGTTGGATGGCTCTCGTTGGCGTGGTTCGCGCCGAATTTCTGCGCGCGCGCAATTTCGATTATGTCCGTGCCGCCCGATCTTTAGGAGTTTCCAACGGGACCATCATCGTCCGACACGTACTTCCAAATGCGATGGTGGCAACGTTGACGTTTATGCCCTTTATATTGAGCGGGGCAGTCACGACGCTAACCGCTCTCGATTTTTTAGGGTTTGGTCTTCCGGCCGGCTCGCCCTCCTTAGGCGAACTCATGGCCCAGGGGAAAGCGAATCTGCATGCCCCATGGTTGGGCTTGACCGGGTTTTTCACTCTGGCCGTGATGCTGTGTCTATTGATCTTCGTCGGTGAAGCCGTGCGTGACGCGTTCGATCCACGAAGATCAATGCAAGACTTAACAGGATCTTAATCGAGCGACGGTGCAATTTTTTTTAACGTTTCGTCGAGGCTCGTTAGCGTTATACCTAGCTTCTGGGCACACGCATCGACGCCAATGTTGTCATCGTGATCTAAGACACCCAACATCGCGCCCGTCATCGGCGGGTTATCGCTCACCCGCTCCAATAAACCAGCCACGATCATGCCTAACCAAATCGGTAACGAAATCAAAAGTCCATGAAACCCGGCGCGCTCATAGAGCATTCGCCGACTGAGCGAGGCCGGCCCAGCGAGACACAGGACCCCCGCTATACTCGATTCCATGCAAGCAATCACAGCCGCAATGACGTCATCAACGTCGATGGGTTGTTCTAAGCTAGATGCTCGGAACGCGAACGCAATGGTGCTCGAGGCGCGCTTTGCTAAAGCGCGTGAGGCGTGGTCATTTGCCCCAAGCACCATGGGAACGCGTAAAATACTCGACGAGACAACACTCTCCGTCAGAATACGTTCCGCCTTGGCTTTACTCGAGAAACATGCGTTCCCGGAATCAACCGCGGCACCCAATACGCTGAGGTAAACGACCTTGCGAATGCCATTAATTTCCGACGCATGACGCAACGCCCTCGTCGCGTTTTCGTGAGCATCAATGTAGGTGCTGTTGTGGCTCTCCCGGATGATCCCGATCAAATGCACAACACCAATGCACCCTTCAAGCGCTCTCGTCATTGCCAATTCAGACGTGTAATCAACAATGCGCACCTCGTCGGCTGCCGAATTGCCGAGCATTTGCGCCGCTTTATCTGTCCTAACGAGGGCCCGGACCTCGTAATCGATCGCCATTTTGTTGATCAACCGTTGGCCAATGTGTCCATTTGCGCCCGTGATGACAATTCGATTCTTCATCTGATTCGCGTCGTTTTCCGAAGCGTACGATAATCGATAATGGCCCGATCCGGAGCATCCAAGAACGTGAAATTAACAATATATCCTTGTCTTATATGTGGCTGACTTGGGCAAATGCACTGTCGGCGTCGAGGGTCGTTATGGCGCCGTTCGCCGCGTTGTGCATCTCGTCTAATTTCTGGTCGCTCGCTGGATTGATTTTTTTTGCCGCGGTACTAACGGATCTCATCGATGGCCCCCTAGCCCGTCGTCGCGGAGAAGCGACTAAGCTTGGTGCAATCGTCGACCATGGAGCCGACGCATTTTTCGTGATCGTGATACTCGCGACGCTCGCCGCACAGAAAATTTTCACGCCGTTGCTTCCGTGCGCGGTAGGATTAGCTTTCCTCCACTATTTCTTCGGTTCCGGCGCCCATAAGAAACATCCTCTCAAGGCGAGTCGACTCGGCCGCTATAACGGTATCTCGTATTTTGTCTTGGCCGGAATACCCGTCACTCAGAATGCGTTAGGCCTTAGCTGGGTGCCATCATGGATTATTAGTTACGGCGCATGGCTGCTCGTCGTATCAACCGTCGCTTCGATTGCCGATCGATTCCGTTCGTCATAACGAGCACTCCCACATTCGGGCCAAAGATTGGTCAGTCGAACAGTTCACGGTTGGCACGAGTGAGGAACAGTGTCCCGATGACCGCATTGAACATGACAAAAAACGTGTGCATGACAAGGCTAAACGCCCCGACCGCAGGGTATTCGGGGAATAACACGGTCCAAAGGAGTAAGGCGCCCGCATGAAACGGCAGGGGCAGCGCTGCAGCAAGGAAAATAACGGGTAAAAACGCCAGCATTTGACCGAAACTGACATCCACTTGAAAGAGCTCTAGTGCGACCGTATAAACCACCACGGCCCCAACCAAGTTAGGTGCTTTAAACAAAAACGTTAATAGGTAGTGCCTAGGCTTTCCCTGCCGTAAGGCGTGAAAAACGCCCCGATCACGGATTGAAAACTTCTTTAGAACATGACCCCGAAAATAGGCAATGTGTAACGGTAGGTATATGAACGCTCCGATGAAGACGGCGGGCAAAATCACGTCGAGCGGCAAAATCGACGATGCTTCCATTACAAGTTCAAATCCGAGCAACACCCCAACGCTGGAGAAAATGAGTAGCTGGTAGATCTCCATGATGCCCAAGAAGATCATGCTTGATAATGCTTCCCAGCCCGGCACGTCGTGACGCCGCAGCAAGTATAGCGACATGGCTCCTTTCCCAACTTGCTCGTTGACCAGCGAGAGGATGTACGCGCTCGCGCGGATGGGCAAAACAGCGTTTAACTTGATCTCCGATACGTTAAACCAACGAATAACGCGCCAAGTCACATGTGCATCCACGACAAAAAAGAATATCGAGTAGGGGATCATGATCCCCAGCCAAAGTAGCCAATTTGCTTGGCCGAAAAAAATGAGTAGGTACTCAATCGCCGCCTGATTTTCGCGTGCAGCAGCGTCGTCTATCTTTCCCCATACCAGATAAAAGCAGGCCGCTGTCAAAACCCATGTGCAGCCCGAAAAGAGCCACTTACCTGCCTTTTTTTGTTTCCTTTCAGAACGCGTAAGTTGCTCTGACTCGGTCATGCCGGTCCCAGTTGGTGCGAGCGACGTAGTACTTTCATCGGGTAACGGATCCGCTCGTGATAGCCGAGTTTGGCATACACCCGGCTGGCAATCCTCTCGGCAGGGCTACCAACACGCACGTGCAGGAACGACCTGCAATTAGCGCAATGTTGGCGTGTGACAATTTCGGCAACAAGCCCCTGAGCGTATCCTCGACCACCGAAACCTTCGGCGGTGCAGACGGCGCTAACTTCACGATTTCCTTCGAAACAAATTCGTTCACCCGCCATCGATACTAGACGACTTCGTACACGCACACCTACATAGTCTCCTAGTTGGTGAGTCAACCGCTCAAAAGGCCCTGGGTCTGTGGCCTTGACGAGCCTTTGCATGTCTTCAGCATCCCCTTCGCCCAATTCGATCCAGGTGAAATCGGTTTCGTCGGGTTCCAAGGTGTCACATACCCACTGGGTGAGTTCGATCGTTGTCAATTCCCGCCATAAGCTAGCGTCAACAGGCCCAGCCATAATCACCGCGACAATCTCGTCCGGAGTTACTAGCTGACTCAGCTCGTTCGTCGCCTCAATCGAACTGTCTGCTACCGCCGCAATCGGGGAAACATCGGCGCAATAGCGGGCGGCAAGCGATCCCACGACCCCAAATTCGCGCTGCTCGCCGGTCAGCGCGTGCCATGCCGGGTTATCAAGCGGATCCAATCAAACCTCCAATACTGCCGCAAACGTCACCGCGATCGACCAAAAGGTTACCGATAATCGTGAAATCAATCGTTCCGGGCTCAATAAACGACAGCTATTCCTGTTCGCGTAAGGATAATTCAGCCGGTATCCGTTTACCGGCGCATCATTGGAAGTCGATCGTCCGGCGAGCGACTATTCCAACGCCTCTTTGGTCGTTTTGATGATCGCGGCAGCGACTTTATACGGATCCGCGTTCGAGGCGGTACGGCGGTCCTCAAGTCGACCTTTCCAACCGCCATCAATGGTGGCCACCGGTATGCGGATCGACGCACCGCGGTCGGCAACCGCAAAACTGAACGTATCGATTGATTCAGTCTCATGTTCGCCTGTCAGACGCAACTCATTGTGAGCTCCATAAACCTCTATATGGCGCGGAATATTTTCTCCGAAGTGTTCGCAAATTTTGGTGAATACCTCTTCCTTGCCCGACTCACGCATGACGCCATTGGAAAAATTCGCGTGCATCCCAGAACCGTTCCAGTCCATGGCGCCAAACGGTTTCGGGTGCCAGTTAATGGAATAACCATATTTTTCACCCGTCCGCTCTAACATATAGCGAGCCAACCAAGTCTCGTCACCAGCTCGTTTGGCACCCTTTCCAAACACCTGAAATTCCCACTGTCCCGCAGCAACCTCGGCATTGATCCCTTCAACATTAATCCCCGCATCAAGACAAAGATCTAGGTGTTCGTCCACACAATCTCGCCCATACGTGTTCGACGCGCCGACCGAACAATAATAGGGGCCTTGCGGTCCAGGGTACCCATTTAAGGGAAATCCCGGTGGGAGATCCGTGTCCGTATCCCAGAGGAAGTACTCTTGTTCGTACCCAAACCAAAAATCCTCATCGTCATCATCGATGGTTGCGCGTCCGTTGGAAACGTGCGGCGACCCATCAGCGTTCATGACTTCAGTCATCACGAGATACCCGTTCTTACGATCCGGATCCGAGAAAATACAGACGGGTTTCAAAAGACAGTCCGAATCGTTCCCTGCTGCCTGCTCTGTTGAACTACCGTCGAATGCCCACATCGGGCAATCGTCAAGTGTTCCGCCAAAGTCCGTCTGTACCAGGGTCTTGCTTCTTAGACTCTGGGTTGGTTTGTAGCCGTCAAGCCAGATATATTCCAACTTCGTTTTCATAGTGTGCCTTGCCCTCCAAAAACATTGCGCTTTATATTCGCGGCTTTCTCCCCAGCCGTCGTTTTTCGTTTGCCGCCTCGCTTACTCGTAACCAAGCGACTCCAATGCGGCCCGCAAGCATAACGCAAACGCAAAACCAACAACTATGCCCATCAGCATAGGAACCTCTTACCTGAAACATCGTCAATAGCCTGACTTGTATACCGCTATTTCTTTCAAGAAACGTGGCGTCATTCGGAAGCGATAACTCAGCTAATTGGTAATAGCTTGATAAATCAGGGTTTTGAGTTCTCGCCTGATCGGATGCGTGGATGAAGGCAACAATTGCGTTAGAAATACGACCGTCATGTCCTCCAAAGGATCAACCCAAAAATAGGTGCTCGCAGCCCCTCCCCAGGCAAATTCCCCTGGAGAATCAAGGACACCGGCCGCAGCCGGATCGAGGACGACCGAGAATCCGAGGCCAAAGCCAATCCCGTGATACGACGTCTCGCTAAAAACGGGCTGTCCCATTGCTGCCAGATCAACATTTCCGGGCATGTGGTTAGTCGCCATGTACTCGACCGTTTTCCGGCCTAGTATTCGGTATCCGTCGAACTCGCCTCGATTTAGCAGCATCTGGGCGAAGCGACTATAGTCATCAATGGTTGCCACCATGCCCCCACCACCAGAGAAAAACGTGGGGCGCTCGTGGTATACCGAGCTGGCCGGATCGTCCTGCAGCTCGAATCCCCCACCACGTTTATAGCGATAGCATGCCGCGAACTTTTCCTTGGAAAGGGCGGGGACTTGATAACCGGTGTCGTTCATTCCCAAGGGTTCTGTAATCCGCTCGCGAACAAATACATCCAGATCAGTGTCCGAGAACAACTGCACAAGATAGCCACAGACGTCGGTCGAAACGCTGTAATTCCAACGCGATCCAGGCGTGAACGACAGCGGAATGTCGGCCAAGTCATCAATCATGCCTTGGAGCGTCGATCCTTGGCGTTCGCCGCCTATGGAGGCATTCCGGTACAAGGCATCGACAGGGTGGCTATTCATGAATCCGTACGTCAGTCCCGAGGTATGCGTTAACAAATGCTTGATCGTTACCGGTACCGTGGTTGGGGACGTCACCATCGTGTCATCGTCGCCGTCTTCATACACGCTTAAATCAGACCAGCTGGGGATGAACTTCGACACCGGATCATCCAACTGAAATTTCCCCTGTTCGTACAACGTCATCAAGGCAACGCTAGTGATCGGCTTCGACATCGAATAAATACGTACCACCGTGTCGCGCTCCATACTGAGATTCCGTTCAACGTCGCGCTCACCGAATGCACGGAAATACGCTTCCTCTCCATGCCGCGTCACCAGACACGAACACCCGGGGAAACGACCATCGTCGACGTACCCCTGCAGGTGTGCAGTGAGGTACTCAAGTCGATCGATCGAAAACTCGTGCCCCATAATGATTTCCCCGACCATTTGACCCAGCATAACCGTTTGCCCAAAGTTAGGTGGAAGGGGCGAGTGTCAGCAATGGCCCCTTTTAAACTTTTGACGGAAGATGGGCTGGGGGAAAATTCCGATGACACCTGGACAGAAATTAAGACATGCCCTAGCGTCCGAAAAGGTCGTTTTCGCACCGCTTACGCTCGACGCGCTCACTGGTCGTATCGCCGAGCGAGCTGGATTCTCAGCTGGTTACATTAGCGGTGGTGCATTGGGATTTGCCCACGGCGTAAGCGAGGCGTTGCTTACATTAACCGAAATTGCTGATGTTACTCAGCATGTGACCGCCCGCACCGACATTGCCGTAATCGTCGATGGCGGCGTGGGTTTTGGCGACGCGGTACACACAACCCGAACGATTCAGGTGGTCGAAGCCGCCGGCGCTGCTGGTATCGAGATCGAAGATCAAGTAGCGCCTAAACGGGTAAGCCATCACCGCGGCATCGAGCACCTCATCGAAATCGGCGAAATGACCGATAAAATCCGCGCCGCAGTCGGCGCACGCAGCGATTCGGACTTCGTCATCATCGCGCGCACGGGAGCAGTTCGTAACGAATCGTTCGAAAAAGCGATTGAGCGCGGCAATGCCTATGCAGACGCTGGGGCAGACTTGGTCATGCTTATGCCAACAAACGAAACCGAATGGCAGGAAGCACCTCGACGTATCGGCGTACCGCTCGCCACGATTACCTCGCTCGACACACGCCTTCCAACGGAGTGGGCAACGTTGGGCTGGGATTTGATAATCGATCCCTTTACCGCCCAAACGGCAGCCGTAAACGCAATATCAGCCGCGTATCAGCAATTTCGACATTCCGGAACCACAGGCCTGGATCGTCACGAAATANCTGCGCACTACCGACTGTTGCCCGACATCGCCGGGTTCCAGGAACTTTACGAGATCGAAGATCGAACAACGGAGAAACCCTCATGAATGTCGAAATACGACCCCTTACCGCTGGCGAGATGGGGCAATTGGGAGAACTCGGCGGTTACGTGTACGGGGGCAGTTTTGGTGACGGACCGGACAATGTCGTCGCAACCGCCAACCTACCGGACTGGACACTGTGCGCACTTATCGACGGGAAGCTCGTAGCAAGCTTCACCGCCATTCCATTCACGATGCGCGCCAACGGAAATGCCGTTGCGCTCGCCGGCGTCTCAACAGTAGGAACCCAGCCCGAGTATCGACGCCAAGGTCTTCTCCGCCGCATTCAAACCCAGGCCTTCGCCGACATGCGTGATCGTGGCCAGTCGCTAGCAGCTCTGTGGGCATCGCAAGCCGCCATCTACCAACGGTACGGGTACGCCATGACAACGGTCCTCCGTTCGTACCGTGTGGACACAACGGACATCAGTTTTCACGACGGCGTTTGGGGATCTGGTCATGTCGAGCGCTTGTCAGTCAACGACGCATTCGATGTCATCAAATCGATCTATATTCGTTTCGTCGAAAACCGCATCTGTTATCTGCATCGAAGCAAGGCGCTTTGGTTGCAAAATGCGATGGAGGAGATCGAAGAGCAAGGACCGATTCATGCCGGTGTGCATTTCGATGACGAAGGCAATGCCGACGGTTACATNATCTACACGCTCCGGGCAGGCAAAGTTGACCACGCGACCCGGGGACAGGAAATCCTTGTTCGGGATATGGCCTGGCTTTCGATGGATGGATATCGATCATTGTGGGAATGGCTGAAGCGGCACGACTTGGTTGGCCGGGTGTCATACCGTAGGGCGGCGACCGATGATCCTGCCGTCGAGCTATTTGCCGAGCCACGTCTTCTCCACAGCGTCGATCACGAAGGGATTTGGCTTCGGATTGTTGACGCAACAGGCGCCCTCGGAGACCGCGCTTATTCGAGCGAGGGAGACGTCACCATNGGTTTGACCGACGATCCGCTCACACCATGGAACAACCGTTCAATAAGGCTCGAGGCATCGCCCGAAGGCGCTCACGTCACGCCGAGCAAGTCGTCCGATCTACAAATGTCAGCCAAAGCACTTGCCTCACTTTACAGCGGCTTTCGCACCGCGCGGCAACTGCGGGCGTGGGGCTTAATCGAGGGTGGGGATCAAGCTATCGACACTGCAGACCGTTTGTTCGCTAGCAGCCATGCACCGCACTGTCCCGATCATTTTTAAGCTCTATGTCTTCCGAATTCTTGAGCAGGGGTGTCGCTAATCGATCCGGGGCTTACGTCGCAACTGTTTTTTTTGGCCGAGACGTTGTTTTCGCTGAACACGAGCTTTAAGGGCTGTACGTGACGGCTTCGTTTTGAGTCGCCTCTTTCTAACTCGGCCTGCCTCCGACAAAAGAGCGCGCAGGCGGTCCATCCCGTCTTCTCGGTTACGTGCCTGAGTCCGTTGGGCCCGCGCAAAAATAATGATTTCCCCCGCCCGATTTAGGCGTTTCCCCGCAAGTAATTCCAACCGGCGTCTATAGGCTGTCGAAAAACAACAGGTATTGAGATCTAGTCTTAACTCTACAGCGGTCGCCACCTTGTTGACGTTCTGGCCCCCGGGACCCATTGATCGAACAAATTTCCACTTCAAGGCTTCGGCAGGAATTTGTTGTCCAGCAATCGTATAGATAGTCACGGCTGTTCCAAGCGTTTGTTTTAGCCGGTAGGTGCAAGATAATCCTCGGCATACGGGAGGACAACATGAGCTGGAAAGACGAAGTTAATGAGATCACTCATCGCCGTGAGTTGCGCCAAGCTATGGGAGGCGCCGAGGGCATCGAACGCCAACACAAGCGTGGGAAACTAACCGTGCGCGAACGCATAGATNAGTTCGTTGATCCCAATGGATTTCGCGAATTTCACTCGCTGACCGGTAACGCTACGTATAACGAGAAAGGTGAGCTGAAGAGCTTTATACCCCGGGGCTCGGTCGAAGGAACTGCACTGATCGACGGTCGTAAAATCATCTTGAGCGCGGGAGATTTTACAGTGCGAGGTGGTTCCGCGAGTTCAGGCGGCGGTATGGGATCGGAGCTCCCGTCTAATGAACGTGCGCGCCAGTGGCGTCTCCCTTACGTCCGGTTACTTGATGCGGCTGGAGGCAGCGTCCGTGGTTTCGAGGAAATGGGTCGTACCTATCTGCCCGACGGTAACCACGGGTCAACGATCGATGTCGATCTTCTCTCGCGGGTGCCTGTGGTATCCGCTGTGATGGGGTCTGTTGCCGGTCTACCCGCGATCAACGCTTGNTTAGCCCANTTTAACGTGATGGTTAAAGACTCAAGTCAACTATTCCCNGGNGGNCCNCCNGTGGTTAAAGCGGCATTGGGNTACGAAATCAGCAAAGAAGAACTGGGNGGNCCACACATCCANACNCGAATTAGCGGTTCGGTGGACAATCTTGCAGATACAGAGGAAGACGCNTTNGGTCAAATTAAGCGCTTNCTCAGTTACCTGCCATCCAATGTCCATGAAATGCCNCCTCGTCNTTTAACGGACGATCCCGCCGACCGTAACGAAGAAGATCTANTGTCTTTGATACCTCGAGACCGGCGNCAAGTGTACGACGCCCGCAAATTGGTCGANTTGGTTCTNGATCANGGTTCGTTTTTTGAGATCTCACCTCGCTACGGNCGTGCCCGGCTCACTGGGCTCGGNCGGNTTAACGGNTTNCCCGTTGGGGTNATGGCNAACAACCCGCGTCATAACGGTGGCTCAACGGACGTCGCGGCTGGTAATAAGGTGATTCGCCTTTTGCAATTATGCGATGTGTTTCATTTACCGNTCATTAGCTTCGCNGACGAGCCCGGCTTTATGGTNGGGTTGGAATCTGAAAAGNCCGGCATCGAACGCGCCGGNGCNGCGCTTGTCGCAGTTACCTGTCANAGCCGCATGCCTTGGTTGACCGTGGTAGTCGGNCGGCTCTACGGCGTGGCGGGACAGTGTCATCACCGACCATCGGGCATGTTTCGCCGNTACGCTTGGCCTTCAGCTGCATGGGGATCAATGCATATTACTGGCGGNGCTTCNGCGGCTTATCGNCGCGAAATCGANGGCGCAGANGATCCNGAGGCTAAACTAGAGGAGATCGAATCGCGCCTTAACGCCCTCGCCTCGCCGTTTCGAACCGCTGAGGTNACCGGTCAAGACATTATCGATCCCCGCGAAACTCGAGGTTTTGCNGCCGAGTTCGTTGACGATGCGCAACGCGTNCTCNAGGCCCAGCTTGGAGATCCTCTTATCCCTTATCGGCCCTAGTTNTCANTCNTCGTGGCTNGTCCNTTCGCGTTCCTTCGCGAGACGTCGCATTCGTTGGGTANTTCGACGCTCAGTATCGCGNCGTTCGCTGAGCGATGCCGAGTTNCGCGCCNCTTCCCGCCNNAGCTTTCTNAACTGTTGTAACCTCTCCGGCTCCAGCTGNCCCTCGGAAANTGCNGATTGCACNGCACAACCCGGCTCCGTTTGATGNTCGCAGTCAACAAATCGACAACGGGCTGCCAGAGTCTCTACATCCTCGAAAGCCGATGCGACGCCTTCGGCTGCGTCGGCAAGCGCAAGCTCTCTGATGCCTGGCANGTCCATCACCAGGGCTCCTTGTTCNATNCGATGTATCGATCGNTGANTAGTNGTGTGTCGACCCCGACTATCGTCTTCCCTTATCGCTTCNGTTCGTTGNACTTGNTNACCCGCCAGCGTATTCAGTAANGTGGATTTNCCNACNCCCGACGACCCAACGAGGGCGACGGTTTGNCCTTCTGTAGTCCACAACCGCACGCCTTCAAGAGNGTCCGCGTCACGCGCATCGATACACTCGATCACNGAGTTNCCTGAGACTTTCCGNGCCCTCTCGACGTATTGATGACTTTTATTCGACANATCGCGTTTGGTTATCACGACCACGGCNNTAATCTCCANTTCTCGGGCTAGNGCAAGGTATCTGACNAGACGATTTTCATTAAATTCATCGTTACANGACGTGACGANAAATAACGTATCGATATTGGCNGCGATTAGCTGTATTTCGCGCTTNGATCCNGCNGCANAGCGCTTAAACACGCTCTTGCGNTCAAGAAGNCGCACGACCTTATCCCGTCCTCNACCTAACAACACCCAATCACCCACGGNGGGTCGNAGTTCTGTCGGNCCCCGAAACCAATTGCTACCGAGTGCGACGTCGTATTCATCNANGCCGTCGGTNACNACCAAGGANGNACGATGCANGGCAACCACACGGGCCGGTACCNNGAAATCCCGTTCATCCGNGCTTAGCTGTNGTGAAAAAAAGTGATCCCAGCCGAATNNCTCGAGGCTCACGCTNGCGNGCTCATCANGAACGAGGCANNGAGTACTTGCTCTATCAAATCNAGGGTGGTTGCTATAACGAACACCATCGCATTATGGTGAAACCAGNATGTCGACNCACCTCAATAAAGCNGAAATCGAGGCCTTTCACCGGCGNGGGTATCANACNCCGTTGCGCGTGCTGTCGNCCAAAGAAGCCGNCNCCATACGGCAANAACTTGAAGCGATTAATACCGAATTTGNANCNNNAGANNNGGCNANNCCNCTCACNGACNNNCANCTAATTTATCGATGGGCATGGGANGTNATTCATGATCCNCGGATNGTNGANCCAGTTANCGACCTTCTCGGNCCCNACGTGCTGCTTTGGTCNCTNAATTGGTTCATCAAAGAGCCCTTAGANGNAACGTTTGTCACNTATCATCAAGATGCAACCTATTGGGGTCTTGAGCCTCANGANNTNGTGACNGCTTGGATNGCGCTTTCGGACGCNGGNCNNACNACCGGGCCNATGAANTTTGTCCCCGAAAGNCANCGAGGCNCNNTNNGGGATCACACCGANACATTTGANNANCAAAATCTNCTNTCTCGNGGNCAAGCNATCGANCAAGATATTNCCGACGANGACACAGTTTTAGCNCCCCTNAAAGTNGGNGAAATGTCNCTNCATCATGTNCGNNTNATCCACGGTTCNGANCCCAACCNNACCCNNGATCGNCGGATNGGNATGGTANTGCGATACTGTGCNACTCNCGTNAAACANACNAAATTNCGNGACACNGCCGTGNTNGTNCNCGGCNTCGATNNCTNCGNNCATTTCGANNTNTTNCCAGCACCNGAAANCGATGCGGGTNACNNAGAACGTCNNGCGCCAGAAAGATGCACTTCAACGNATGCAGCGCGCGCTGCACTCCAAAGATTACGAATAGTCTGCGTCCGTCAGANGAGCGCCGCCGGNACTAATCNNCCGATCTTAGAGCTCGCGCGACTTCTATCTCGAAGTCAACACGGTATCCGTATTCGCGTTGGCCACTGGTGGCTTCGGTCCCCGAAACCCGGATCTGCTGCCAACGCGCACTGGTATGGCCCTCGGCTTTGTCGACGTTAACAAAGTGAACTCCCACCCCTGCCCGGGCACTCGCGCTCGAATTGTCTCCTGTCGCGTGCGGTGTTCCGAAACAAAAAAAGGCAACGCCACCTGCCTCCAGTTCACAGTTCAGGGCTTGAGTTTCGTCGATCTGGGTACGAATGTGGTGATTGGAATCCTCGTCTCGAGTATGCGGAAACATCTCTCGAAACACCCCAGGAATGACTCTCAGTGTCCCGTTTTCAACGGTCGCGTCGTCAACGGCAATCCACATTGCGACACCGGCCATTGGATTGGTTAGATGAAAGTACGCATTGTCCGTATGCCAATGGGTACCCATTCCTAGTTTTGCCGGTTTAAGGAACATTTGGTCGAGTATTTTCATGAGCGGGTGGCCTATCAACGCACCCACGCTCTCGATGACTTTGGGTGCGAATGGCAGTGCTCTAAACAATGTGCTTCGCTCGTGAAGCGGAATTAGCTGGAGGTTCTGACGCTTCTCGGGATCGGTTGAGACATCCCGTGGCAAACCGCTCAACAGCCATCGGTCAACTTCCCGGCGAATTGCAGCAACCTCGTTTGGTTCGAAAAATCCATCAACGGTGGTATAACCAAGCTCTATGAATTGCTGCACCTGGTCGGCGCTTACCTGCATCGGGTATCCCACCCCAGCGATTCGGCTAGAGGATAAACCAAGGGGATAAGCATGAGCGAATTTGAAGGAAAGGTGGTCATCGTCACCGGAGCTGGAGGAGGTATCGGCCGCTGTCACGCAATCGAATTTGCTCAGCGCGGCGCGAAGGTAGTAGTAAACGACCTAGGTGGCAATGTGGATGGAACAGGCGGCGGCGATGCTGCTGACCGAGTGGTCGCAGATATCGAGGCAATCGGAGGAACAGCAATAGCCAACAAAGCGTCGGTTTCTGATCGCGATGGCGCGAAATCCATCGTTGAAGATGCACTCAATGCGTATGGCCGTATCGATATATTGGTAAATAACGCCGGCATCTTGCGAGACAAAACCTTCAAGAAGATGACTTTGGACGAATGGGACATAGTGGTAAACGTCCACCTCAACGGGTCTGCTTACGTCACCCATGCGGTTTGGCCATACATGTACGAGCAACGCTACGGCCGCGTCGTCTTCACTAGTTCCGGATCCGGCATTTTCGGAAACTTCGGGCAGTCCAATTATGGCGCTGCAAAAATGGGCATGCTTGGTCTTATGAATGTATTGGCACTCGAGGGGGCTGCCCGAAATGTCCGCGTGAATTGCCTCGGTCCGGGTGCAGCGACACGGATGACCAATACGGTACCAGGTCGTGACGAAGATATTGGTGAGCCCGACCCTCTTCGACACCCAGCTCTGGTAAGTCCGGCCGTTCTATTCATGTGTAGCGAAGACGCGCCAAACGGTGCCGTAATTCACGCGTCAGGTGGTAACTATTCCCAGAGCCATATCGTCGTCAATGAACCTGTCGCACTCGGCCAAGGAACCACCTACGAAGACCTTATCCCGCACATTGACAAACTCATGGACATGTCGGCCGCCAAACCGAGAGAACGCCGGCAACCGCGAACACGGCAATAACCATTCGATAGACCCGTGACGAGTTGGCTAGGATGACTAGTTCGTGAGAAGTTGGGGGCGCGAATAGCGCACTTTTCAATCAGGAAGTCGACGATCTCCAGCATGATCTCGTTGCTACCCGCCATTGTTCCATCGACACGGTATGTCCCATCAACAACCATTGTGGGAACCCCCTCTACACGAAATAGCCTAACC
>PBGU01000051.1 GCA_002719135.1 Gammaproteobacteria bacterium | reverse complement strand
TGATGATGGCGTAGCCGCGATCGTTTGCGATCGTGATCGCCCGCCGAAAGGCAGCGTCGATGGCTTCTAATTGACGATCGTGATCGAGAAAAACGTCTCGACGTACGGCGGGAACACCCCAATCCGTCGCAACGCGCATCGCCACGGTGCGTGCCGTGGTGCGGCTGTCAAGAAAAAACAAGCCGTGCGAACTAATTACCGACATGAGTGCATTCATCGAAGGAACATCCTGAGTAAACCGGCTGCCTGTGTGATTGCTTACGCCCTTCACACCGGGAAGCGACTTTAGCGCTGCTTTGACCTCCCTTTTAATGTCCTCAGGCGACATGTTAAGGGTTAGCGTGCGAGCTGCTCGGATGGATTGGTCTTCGCTTTCGAGCGGTTGGTGCAGAAGGACGTCCATGCCAATCGCCTGCGCGTGTGCGGCAAGGGCCATCGCCTGCGGCGTGAACGGGAGGACCGCAATGCTGACAGCACTTGGTAGTGCGAGTACGCGGTCTCCAACATCGCGACTGTATCCCATGTCGTCTATTACGATCGCCAGCTGGCCTGCGTACGCCGACAGATGAAAGAACAAAGCGAATGATGTCAGTGCCAAACGGGTGCGGTGTGGCAACGAAGATAACCGGTTTAACACGGTGTTTTACGAATCACGGATTGTCGATTCAACTAGGCGAAAAACTTCTATTTATTTGCCGCCATCGGGCCAATGCACATGCTCACAAACGATGGTCGAGGCTCTTCGAGACATCATGTCATTGCTTCGCAAGCCAAGCCAGCGGATTCGTTGGTTGACCGTTAATGCGGATTTCAAAATAGAGTCCGTCTAGATCTTGACCCCCGCTCTGACCCGCGGAAGCCACGATCTCGCCGCTTTCGACCCAATCTCCGTTCTGTTTGACGAGTGAATCGCAGAACCCGTACAAGGACATTTGTTCGTTTCCGTGGTCGATGATCGTAAGGAGTCCGAACCCGCGTAACCAATCTGAAAATACAATTTGGCCGCGTCCGACCGCGGTCACCACCGAGCCGCTAGGAGCGCTAAAGTAAATACCCTCCCAGGAGAGCCGACCGCCTGCCCGGGGTTCACCGAAGCGATACGTCAGTCTCCCCTGCACGGGCCAATTGAGTCTGCCTTTGGTGTTTGCGAAGAGTTTACCGTCTAAGTTCGAATCTCGTTTTACCAATTTTGCTAATAGCGCCTCAATGCGAACTCGATCATGTTCGAGCTTGTCACGGACTAATCCCTTGTCTTTGATCTCTTGAGACAGATTCGCGATGAGTTTCTTCCGCCCTAGCCGTTCTCCTTGCAGCATTCCAAAGCGCTTGCTGAGATTTTCTTCCCGCTGTTCGAATTCAGCCCGTCGGCCTTCAAGGTCGGTCGAGGTCCTCTCCATCGAAGCAAGCGTAGTTCGGTATTCTTGAAGGGCTTCTTTGCGGGCGCGAGAAAAATACCCGTGGTAACGGATCATGCGGTCGAAAGTATCGGGGGTTTCTTGGAGCAGCAGCAGTTTGACGAAATCCTGGCCCGACAATTTGTGAGCCTGACGCAAATGCACAGCGATTTTTTCGGCTTGCAACTGTCGCCGATCCGTTAAACGAGTTTGCTGATGCTGCAGGACCTCGATCGCGGTTTCCGTATTCGTCAAATTGGTTGACGCTTGCTTTATCGCAGTGATGATCTCCGAAATTGATGTGTCGGCTTCACGTAATTTTGTCTGCACGATATCGAGTCGAACGGCCGCGTCACCGAGCCATTCGTGCAATTGATTGAGTTCGGCGACGGTTTGATCGAGGTCGGTTTGGGAGGGTTTCGATTCTCCGGAGTTAGGGGCTGCACCAAGGATGAGCGCGGTGAATGCGAGGGCTAAGCCCACGCGGGGCCTGAGAGATTTCGTTAGCGTTGCCCGGGTGAATTTATCAATGATCGCCACCGGAAGGGCTGTTTAATTCCATGAGCAGAGAACGTCCAGTCATTTCGCCGGGCATCTCGATTTGCATAAGCGCTAACAAAGTTGGGGCGACGTCCGCCAGCGTTCCGTTGTTGGCCAATCGCTTAACGTTTCTTCCTATATAAACAAGCGGCACTCGTTCTGAAGTGTGAGCGGTGTGTAGTTGGTGGGTTGTTAGGTCGAGCATCCGTTCGACGTTGCCGTGATCCGCCGTAATAAGACAGTGCGAGCCGGATTGTTCTACGGCCTTTTTGATTCGTCCAATGCAGTCATCAATGGTTTCCACGGCCTGTTTTGCCGCCGCGAAATCCCCTGTATGACCCACCATGTCTCCGTTGGCGAAATTGCAGACGATAAAGTCGAACGAGTCTTCCTCTAGTACGCGAACCAGGTTATCGGTAATTTCGTGAGCGCTCATTTCCGGCGCTAAGTCGTAAGTCGCCACCTTTGGCGAAGGTATTAGGATCCGGTCTTCGCCTGGGTATGGTTGCTCCTGCCCGCCCGAGAAAAAAAAAGTTACGTGCGCGTACTTCTCCGTTTCCGCAATGCGTAACTGAGTCTTGCCTAACTTGGAAAGGTGTTCGCCGATTGAATTGACAACGGATTGTGGTTCAAATACGTGCCGAACGGATTGATCGTCGACTTCGGAGCCCAAATCTGCAGCGTACTGAGTCATTGTCACAAAACACCGAAGCTTGGGGTGACTGTTTCGGGGGAACTGGCGAAAACGTGCTTCAACGAAAGCCCGGGATAGCTGTCGTGCTCGATCTGCACGGAAGTTCATAAAAAGAATTACGTCGCCTGCCTGGATCGTGTTCCGATTTCCGATCAGTGTCGGCTGCACGAACTCGTCGGTTTCGCCCCTGGCATAGGCGGCGTTGAGAGCTTTTAGAGGGTCTTCGGCGTGATACGGAGAGACTCCTTCGGCAAGCATCCGGTAGGCGGCCTCGGTGCGGTCCCAACGCTGATCGCGATCCATGGCGAAATACCGCCCGCAGACCGAACCGATCGTTCCCGTGCCTTCTTCGGCGAGCATTTTGTCGAATCGCTGCAATGAGGGCTCTGCGCTTTGAGGTGGCGTGTCACGACCGTCTAAGAATGCGTGAAGGATGACTTCAACCCGCCTTCGACGGGCCATTTGAATGATTTCGGCAATGTGATTTTCGTGACTGTGGACACCGCCGGGTGACAAAAGACCCATTACGTGTAAGCGATGACCGGACGCCATCGCAAAGGTATCTTCGAATACCGGATTTTGATTGAACGAATTGTCTTCAATTGCCTGATCAATTCGGGTCAGATCTTGAAAAATAGTCCTACCGGCCCCAATGGTCATGTGCCCTACTTCGGAATTACCCATTTGATCGGCGGGTAGACCGACGTCAATTCCGGAACCGGATATCAGGGTACGAGGGGCGGTAACCCAGAGTTCGTCCCAGTGCGGCGTGCGGGCCTGATGAATCGCATTATGATCCGGGGTTTCGCTGTGTCCCCAGCCGTCAAGGACAATGAGAACCGAGGTCGCCATGTTGGTGAAAAACCATGGTCGCGAGGTGGTATGAGTTTAACAAGAATAGCTAATGCTGACCTATAATCCACGTGGCCGCATAAGTGGCGACTCGGGCTGGTGGTTGTCTCGCCGATCCGGAAGGAAGCCTTAGGAAGAATACGCATGGATCAGTTGTATGGATTTGTTGTCGCTCACCCCTGGTTAGTTGGAGCATTTTTGTTGTTGCTTGTTCTCTTCATTCGCAACGAACTATCGCGTGGCGGACGCACGGTCAATGCTCAAGAATTGGTCAATATGGTCAATCGCGAAGGAGCCGTCGTCGTCGATGTGCGCGATTCGACAGACTTCAGGTCCGGCCATGTTGTTGGAGCAGTGAATATTCCCCATACGTCCATAGCGGAGCGGCTCTCAGAGCTACAGCGTTATCGAGATAAGCCCGTGGTGGTGATGTGTAAAATGGGGCAGCACTCGGGTTCAGCGGGCCTCCACCTGCGCAAAGCGGGGTTTAGCAATGTCACTAAACTTCGCGGAGGCATTTCGGAATGGCGGGGTCAGAATCTCCCTTTGGTGAAGGGTTGAATTCGACGTGACCGAGGAAACCATCAACTTACAAATTGCGATCGAACGTATTTATTTGCGCGATCTCTCTTTTGAATCGCCGCGTGCGCCGGGCGTATTTCGTGAAGCGTGGAAGCCCGAAGTGCAAGTGGACATTAATACGCGGACCAACCAGCTGGATGAAAGTCGCTACGAAGTGGTGTTAAAGGTAACTCTGGACGCCAAGTTGGAAGGAAACTCGGTTGCCATTATCGAACTTGAGCAGGCTGGGATTTTTCGTGTGGAAGGCGGCAAAGACGAGGCGATTGAGCCTGTCCTAGCAGTGGCATGTCCCAAGATGTTGTTTCCGTACGTTCGCGAGACGATTGACGGAATGATGACTCGTGGGACCATGCCTCCGTTCATGTTAGCGCCGGTGAATTTTGACGCGCTTTTTGCACAAGCGCTTCAACAACAGCAGTCGACTGAGTCAGGGGAAACGCTCAACTAGCGGATTGCATCTCGGATCGTGAAGGCCCCCCGTACGTACCGGGACAATTTCATTTCCCGCCGTCGAAGCCCAGCTGCCGCCATGCCTCGAAGAGACCGATGGCAACTGCATTGGCGAGGTTTAGACTCCGTGAGCTCTCCTGCATTGGGATGCGAACGGCGCGGCTTCCAAGGCGCTGGATGATTGTGTCGGGAAGGCCTCGGGTTTCCGGTCCGAACAGCAGGCTGTCCCCTTTTCTATACCGCACCTGGTCATACAAGCGGCTACCACGCGTGGAAAATCCGAACAAACGTGTTTCATCAGTTGTATCAAGAAATTCGTCGAAGTCCTTGCAGAGGCGCACCTCAGCCCACTGATGGTAGTCAAGGCCGGCGCGTTTTAGCCGACTATCGCTGAATTCAAATCCGAGCGGTTCGATTAGTGTCAGAGTGGCACCCGAATTGGCAGCGAGCCGTATGATATTGCCGGTGTTGGGAGGTATCTCGGGTTGAAACAGTACGACGTTGAGCATGGAATTATTTTTGCGTTAAGGGGAACCGCCCGATCTAAATTTCTGCACCTAATTCCGACAGTTTACGAGTCAGCGTATTGCGACCCCATCCAAGAAGTTTTGCGGCTTCTCTTTTACGTCCGTTTGTATGAGCCAGAGCTGTTTCGATGAGAACGCGCTCAAAAGAAGGAATCGCCGTACTCAATACACCTTCGGCCCCCGCATCTAGTTTTTGCTTCACCCACGCCCCGAGGGCCAACTCCCAATCCAATTTTGGGACCTCTTTGTCGAGATCGGTCAATTCTGGCGGTAGATCGGTAACCAATATCTCCTGTGCGGGAGCCATCACGGTGAGCCAACGACAGGTGTTTTTAAGCTGCCGGACGTTGCCTGGCCAGTCTAGGGTCTCAAATAACGCGATGACTTCTGTGCTGAGCGTTTTTGGTTCAACGCCGAGTTCCTGGGCGGTGCCAGCGAGAAAATGGCTGGCAAGGATAGCGACATCGGGTTTGCGGTTGCGTAGAGGTGGAACGTGTATGCGAATCACGTTAATTCGATGGTATAAGTCGTCGCGAAATCGGCCGTCTCGAACAAGAGACTCTAGATTTCGGTGGGTTGCTGTAATGATACGCACGTCGACGCTGATATTGTGGCGTCCGCCAACTCGATAAAAGCTTCCTTCTGCAAGCACGCGCAGTAGGCGAATTTGCGCAGGCAACGGCATATCGCCAATTTCGTCGAGGAAAAGGCTGCCTCCATTGGCTTGTTCAAAGCGACCGGCGCGCTGTTCAGTGGCACCGGTGAATGCTCCTCGCTCGTGTCCGAACAGTTCAGATTCGATCAGCTCACTCGGTATGGCAGCCATATTGAGGGCGACTAATGGACCGGTGGCTCGAGGACTGTGATCGTGGAGGGCTTGGGCAACGAGCTCTTTGCCGCTGCCACTTTCACCCGTGATCATTACGGTTGCCGTCGATTGTGTGAGGCGTCCGATTGCTCGGAATACTTCTTGCATCGCCGGCGCTCGACCCACAATACCGTTGGCGGAAGGCTCGGCATCCAGCTCAATGGGATCTTGCGGTAGATGGGTTTGGTTTGCCGCACGCTGAACTGTGGCGACGATATCGTCGATGTCAAAAGGCTTAGCGACATATTCGAAGGCGCCGCGCTCAAATGACGTGACGGTTGTTTCGAGATCTGAATGCGCCGTCATAATAACGATCGGTAAATTTTCAAACCGGGTGTTTACCTCGGATAAAACATCGAAACCNTCGGTGCCGGGCATGCGNATGTCGGAGACGATCACGTTAGGTTGNGCGCTTTTAAGCGCATCGAGCAGTAGCTCGCCGTTCGCGAAATCCCGAGTAGTGAACCCGGCCTTTTCAAATGCGCGATTGAGCACCCAACGAATGCTATCGTCGTCGTCAACGACCCAAACGATTAGATTAGTCATGTCTGGGTTGCTCGAGCGGTAGGTACATCTCGAAGGTCGTCAACCCTGGAGCGCTTGTGCAGTCAATGATGCCATGGTGNTGNTCAACAATCGCTTGAGTTAGCGCTAATCCCAGGCCATGACCGTTGGCTTTACTAGTAATCATCGGAAAGAAAATTTGATCCATGATATCGGGTGGGATCCCCGGACCGTTGTCACTAATCGCAATCCTGATGGCTAGTGGATGAATCCGCTTCCCAATCGTGAATCTGTGCACGACGCTTGTCATTAAGGTAATGACCGGGTTAGTGGTTGCCTCGAGTGCGGNACGGGCATTCCGTACGATATTGAGGGTTGCTTGGACAAGTTGCTCGGAATCCGCCTCAAGATCAGGGACGCTAGGATCGTAGTCGCGCACAAATTCGACAGCTGCATCGGCGTGATTGGTTCCCCTTATGGCNGCGGTCTCTAGCGCATTCACACGCTCCAGGATCTGGTGAATATTGACCTGGGTGAACGACGGCGCTTTGTTCGGGCCGAGCAGTCGGTCGACCAAATTACACAATCGGTCGACCTCNCTCATGATGACCGCGGTGTATTCGTGTTGTTCAGTCGAAAGCTCCGCCTGTAACAGTTGAGCCGCTCCGCGGATGCCCCCGAGGGGGTTTTTTACTTCGTGCGCAAGACCACGAACAAGTTCTCGAGTCGCGCGTTGAGCTGTGCGGTTTTGATCTTCACGATTAATTTGTTTGAAGCGGTCCAGTGGTTCGATTTCAATGAGCACGCGTCCATTCTGTAGTGGTGAGATGGAATAGTTAGCCGTGATTTTCTCTCCTTTCGACGTTATCAGTAATGACGTTTCTCTTTTCGTAAACGGCTGATCGGAGGCGAGGTTGGTTCTCAATGTCGTTGCCGCTAGATGTGGATCTTGGAACAAGCTGGAAAACGACGCTCCCAACGATCGGGATAGGCTCTGACCACATAGCGATTGAGCGGTTTGGTTTAGGTAAACCACAGACAATGCCTCGTCGAGAACAATGACCGCCACTTTAAGATGGTCAAGAATGTTGTTTGAGTCGATTATCACGAAAACTTTAAGCTAGATGCCCAATAACAGCGCAATAATTGGAAGAGTTAAAGGGAATCGCGCGAATAATTAACATCGTCATATATGCAATTCGTAGGATGAGGCTTTGCCTATCAGTTAAAAGCTCAAACGTGCACTAAAATAGAGCAGTATGGACGTCCCCGTCAATATTGCTTAAGAGGTGCACCAAAATGGNACATTAGGGACTTTCCGCATAGCCCGAGACTGGAACTAGCGTAACGATTGGATTCACCTTCGCTATTAACCTGATACGCGGATGACGAGTTGGATATCGTGATGTTCATGTCTAGTTTCGAGCACGGTGTGGCCATGCACGCGGCACCAAGCGGGAATATCTTCGAGCGACCCAGGATCTGTCGCAAGAACCTTGAGAATCGTTCCGGGAGTCAACTGTTTGATTCTCTCCTGCGTCCGAATGACGGGGAGGGGACAAAGAAGCCCACGCGCATCGACAATCTTGAGCGGTTGGTTAGGAGCCGACATGCCAGCTAGGTTCGAGTTCGTTCGGTGCCATGGGGGTCACCTCGATGTCGCGCGTTAGGCCGGTGACGGACGCGACCGTCACCAACAGCTTGTCGGCGGCCCTTCCTTGACTGTATCGAGCCACAATGCGTGCGGCGAGTTCGATATCAGTCGTCGTCGGGTTACCGTCGATCAGCGCGAGTGGACCGGGATAGTCGGTAACATTAAGGTGAGTGAACTGATTGCGGTAGCCGGCTAAGAATCGATTTTCGCCCTCCTCGCGACCGATAATTAGTTTGAAGTGAGGCCTTGGCCGTATGTGTCGACCAATTTTTAGTAGCATGATGTCGTCCAATTCGTAGTCCCTCGAGTCTCGAGCCTGCCAGAGGTCCTGGAGTTTGTTTGAATACGTTTCATCGGTGAGGAAACAACATCCGCCCGCAGGCTGTGCGTAGTCGCTAAAACCAAATTTTTCCGCGAGTTCCATTTGTGGTTTCCGGCTACGCCCGTGAAACCCGAATAATTGGTCGCGGTTTACCCAACCTTCTCGTTCCGGAAGAGTTGGCGGCAGGTTGAGTGCGCACAGNGGCCGTANAAGTCTGTCGTTGGCGCCGGACTCCTTGGCAATGATCGGCATCGTTTCCCGCCGTTGGGATTTAGGTCGTTGGCCGATNACTTCGCCTGTCAAAACGAAATCGAAATCCAGATCGTCTATCAGTCCAAGTTCCAGAGTTTTNCCTACCATGAAGATTTTNCAGTCGAGACAAGGGTTAAGGTTCTGGCCGTAGCCGTGNCGGGGATGCAAAACAACGTCTTTGTAGTCCTCGGAGATGTCGATAACGTGTAATTTGATACCGAGTTGTTCNGCCACCCACAANGCATTGTTGCGTTTGGGCTTTTCGTGTTTNCGATCGCGAATCGCNTGGGTATGNCCNTCGACGCAAAAACCGGTAAAAAAGTTGACCCCTTCAACATGAATGCCTTGTTCCTGTACGACGCGTGCGGCGAGCANCGAGTCGAGTCCACCCGAAATGAGTGCGACAGCTCGGCGTTGAGGTCGAGGGATCGNGCGCATGANTGNTANTTTAAGCGAAATTCTCNGTTGGTCGGTNGATTGAAAGCANTANTGCAACGGGTAACNAAGGCTCAGGTNTCGGTGGGGGACGATGTNGTTGCCNAAATCGGNCCGGGACTATTGATTTTCCTAGGCGTCGTNCGAGGCGATACNAAAGANACGGCTGAATGGATGGCACGCAAGACTCTNTCGATNCGTATTTTTGCTGACGAGAAACAGGCTATGAACCTATCTGTTGTNGATNTCGCTGGAAGTCTGTTGGNGGTCTCTCAATTTACGCTAGCCGCNGAAACTNNGCGTGGAAACCGGCCGAGCTATAGCTCGGCCGCAGAGTCTGCNGANGCTGAACGGTTATACGANCACTACGTNGAGANNTTGCGGCGCGAAACGNATCAAGTCGAAACGGGATCGTTTGGTTCTGATATGCGGGTTGCGCTNGAAAATGATGGGCCGGTTACGATTCTTCTCGACCACGAGTANCGAAACGCGACAGGAAGATTCCAAGNTCGAATAGCGCCCACATCGGGATGGCCAACAGAACTTGGGAGATCACGTCNGGAGGCGTTAAAAGCATGCCGATAAAGAANCATCCNACCAACACNTAAGCTCGTTTCTTTGCCATGGNTTCAGGCGAAGCGAAACCTGTCATGACCAACAGNACCGTAGCGATNGGGATTTCGAACGCCAACCCGAATGCGAGGAACATCTTGACGATGAAATCCAGGTACGGNCTGATGTCCGTCATCCANGTTACGAANTCCATATTGACGCTCGCAAAAAAACCGAACACCAACGGGAANACGAGGTANTAGGCGAANGCNGTGCCTAAGTAAAAAAGAGCAATACTGGAAACAAGCANCGGNGTTGCAAAGTGTTTCTCNCGNAAGTANAGACCAGGGGCGANGAANCCCCAGGCNTGGTGGAGNATNACGGGCATCGCAAGAAAAATAGCCGCCAGGATCGCCAGCTTNAANGGNGTTAGAAATGGCGACGCGACGTCGGTTGCGATCATNGTGCCACCTTCGGGAAGATGCGCNAGCAACGGCGNGGCGATGAATTCAAAGATGAGCGTATTAAAGTAGAAAGTCGGTATAAAAAGCAGGNNAACGACTANTAGTGACTTGAGNATACGGCNACGNAGCTCNAGNANGTGTGAGAGAAAAGGTCGTTCATCGTTGTCGACAGCCTGATCGTGATCGGCTGCGGATTTTTCGGTCTNAGNATTGGTGGCCTCGTCAGCCACCGGCGGTTGCCCCCTCTTTATCGTCTGTGGNGGNGTCAGAGGTTAGCTGCCGCGCGATGGGNTCGATAGAGTCTGTNACCCCATCNATTTCGGTCTTTACGTCCTGTTCCAAGCGNTTGATTTCNTCTTTGATCTGTTCGTCGTGCAATTGACGACGAATATCGTCCATGCCGACTTCGTGTTCTATTTCNGTTTTGACNCTGTAATAGCTCCGTCGTAATCGACCGAACCAAAGTCCNAGCGTNCGAATTGCGGTGGGTAAACGCTCCGGCCCNAGCACCACCAACGCGACGGCGCACACNAGCACGAGTTCNGGGAACGCAATATCAAACATTCGTATCCTGTTTNGGCGTATCGTCGNNGTCGGTTTCGCTGGAAACGTTTTCNACNTCGCCTGTAGCTGACGAATCNGTGNNGGCTNTCTCCNNGTNGTTGTTNTCGGACAGTGCGGATCGAAANCCTNTGATAGCGCNNCCAAGGTCGGGGCCNAAGTTNTTGATTCGTTTGGCACCGAAAATGATGATGACGATCGCAAGTACGATCAGTAATTCTGTGANACCGAAAGACATNNCAATCTCCCTCTCGTTCTAAGAGTGACCGATCATTATAGACCCCTGGCGNAAACGNTATTNGNTCGNGGAAANANCGACCNGGGCGGTAAATTAACCGCGGCCCACCAGAACTGAACCTANCAATGTTGCGGCGANNCCGGCNGTTGCNGTCATGTTATCTCCNCCGATAGCGATCACCTCCANGAACGATTCCCAAAGTAATCCCANNCCAGCAACCACTAANACNGCGCCAGCNACGCGGGCGCGTCGTCGTCGTCGTCGTTCCGAAAGTAGCGCCGAGGTGAGATTTTCCATAGCTTGTTTTTGTTNGACCGCGAGNCGTCCNAGCTCNGGCAATTGACGCGANCCCGTTANGAGCAGCTCGGGAATGCGNGGAAGGAGCTCTATAAGCCCGGGNCCTTGATCTACTANCGTTTTGAGTATGGCTCCNGGNCCGTAGTGNTCACGCGTCCATTTATCCATGAAGGGTTTTGCCGTTGCCCATAAATTGAGATCTGGATATAGCTGTCGTCCCAGGCCTTCGATATTCAATAGAGTTTTCTGTAACAACACCAATTGCGGTTGGACTTCCATATCGAACCGACGAGCCGCCGAGAAGAGGGCAATTAAAAAGGATCCAAACGATATCTCTGCCAGGGGGCGCTGAAAAAAGGGTTGACACAACTGCCGAATCGTCGATTCGAATTCGCGCGCATCGGTCTTACCGGAGATCCAACCGGACTCACTGTGGAGTTTTGCGATCTCAGCGTAGTCTTCGTTGAAAAACGCGACGATATTCCGCGCAAGGTAGGCTTGGTCCTCTTTGGTCAGTTGTCCGATGATGGCGCAATCGACAGCGATGTAGCTGGGGTTGGCCGGATCGGAAACGTCGACGAAAATGTTTCCAGGATGCATGTCGGCATGAAAAAAGTTGTCGTTGAATACCTGCAAAAAAAAAGTTTCGACGCCGCGCTCGGCTAATTTTTTAAGATCTGTCCCACACCTGCGTAAAGTTTCGAGGTCCGATATCGGCACGCCCTTTACCCGCTCCATGACGAGGACGTTCACAGAAGACAAATCGTCGTAGATCTTCGGTACGTACAACAAAGACGACTTTTCAAAGTTTCGTCGTAACCGGACCGTGTTTGCCGATTCCCGCAATAAATCGAGTTCTGCAAGGATGGTTTTTTCGTAATCCTCAACGATGCGAATCAANTGCAATCGGCGGGCATCGGAAAAAAAACGTTCGAGCAACTTTGCCAATGCGAGGATGAGAGCNAGGTCTTTTTTAATGACNNNTGCGATACCGGGCCGTATGACTTTGACGACAACNTCNTCGCCGCTGGTCAGGGTGGCTTCATGCACTTGTGCAAGTGACGCGGAGGCGAGGGGTTGCTCCGAAAAAGTCGCGAAAGANNCTGTAAGAGGNCGNCCGATCTCCGTTTCNATCGTGGNAATNGCCATCGCACNTGGGAATGGCGGNACCCGNTCTTGGAGGCGCGCGAGCTCGTCGGCGTATTCNTCGGGNAANAAATCTCGTCGNGTTGAGAGGAGTTGTCCNAACTTGATGAACACGGGTCCAAGGCGTTCGATAGCAAGNCTGCATCGTTTTGCTTCNGANGTCNNNGGAGTNGGAAGCAATGACGTGGGNAACAGATGCCGTGTCCAATGNTCTATTTGAAATNNTTGTGGAATCGTATCCAGCCGAAACCGCANCGCAGTTGCGAGAATCTGTACTCCTCGACGTAGCGGAATCAACGTTCTTCTGNCTCTTTGANACGTTTTTGTAATGCTTCAACNGCCGATGTTAATTCTTCGATGGAAGATTTGAGTTCGTCGATCTCGGCTCGGTTTGCGGCACCGGTAGTACGGCGGGTGACNTCGTTTGCCACGCCCTCGACNGCCGATCGCATCGCGCCCACNCCNACTTCGGCNGCNGAGCGCATCTGATCGGTTANTTGTTGTGCNTCCAGCGCNGGCTTGAAGACGCGTCGAAAGTCTTCNAGTANNGTCAAATCACCGTCAAGCGAGANCACATCGGTNTGTTTNCCNAACATGNCTTCAAAGATTNCCGAAATCGAACCGCTNACCTTTAGGTCNGGNGNAGGATCAATNTTCCCGAGGACTCTNGCCTTACCCCCGGTGAANCGAAATGACAAATTCAACCCGGTGGCGTCAATCACTATGCACTTNTCNTCGAGCCTCTCGATGGCTTCTCTNGCGCCGTCGTCGAGNCTGTTTTTGGCNCGCAGTACGGCTTCAATCGNGGNGGCNGTGGTGGATTCAATGAGGGTCATTTTTCAGCTCGATGAATGGCGACTAAGCCGCCCAATAAATTTTCGTAACGAACNTCACGGAAACCGGCGTCCGTGATGATGCAGTTTAGTTCCNNNTGATTCGGATGNACGTCTATCGACTCTATTAGGTAGCGATAGGGCGCGGAATCNCCTGCGATCAGTTGNCCNGCAATGGGCCAAGACTGCTGATANAANCTNTAGGCNCTNTTCAGCAAAGGGTANTTTGTCTTNGAGAACTCGAGAATGACGAGGATTCCACCNGGTTTCAAGANNCGGTGACANTCGGTCAGTGCNCAGTCCTTATTCGTCATATTGCGTAAACCAAATGCGATAGTAATNGCATCGAAATANNAGTCCGGAAAAGGTANCTTTTCAGCATCNGCNACCGTNATNTGAATCCATGCATAACCNGAATCGATGAGCTTATCGCGACCAACATTGGTCATTGATTCGTTGATNTCCGCGAGAATTACTTGGCCTTCGTGNCCGACCNCATNGGCNAGAAGNNCGCAAAGATCGCCTGTACCNCCAGCGACATCNAGNACCNTTGATCCNGGTCTTAACGATGTGGTCTCGATGGCGATACGNTTAAAAATTCGGTGGAGTCCNAACGACATCACGTCGTTCATGANGTCGTANCGATNGGCGACGGTTCGAAANACATTNCCCACGCGNCGGGTTTTTTCGTCAGGCTCGACGAAATCGTNGCCGAAATTCACTCGATCCTCNNTCACGATTCGACCTCTGGTTTCCACTGTCCGACGGGAATCGTGGGTAATCGGGACGCATTAGCTGNCNGCAATTCAACAATNTATTTTTNCCAGTATTCTTCTTNGTGACGNGATAGATCTNCGAGGTAGTCCCAAGAATAGATNCCGGTGTCGTGTCCATCACTGAAAACAATTCGNAGCGCATAATTCCCNATCGATTCCATNGAATCGATGGCGATGTGTTTCTTTCCCGTNTGTAGCTTCCGTTCTGACTCGGAATGACCACGGACNTCNGCTGANGGCGAGTAAACNCGTAAAAGNTCCGCCGGTAAAAGCGAGTCNACGCCATCGGCATAACAAAGTTCGAGCGTTCGGGACGCNGCGTGATACGTGATCGANTGGGGGTTCACGGGCNCACCTACAAGATATACCGCGACAGATCTTGNTCGGTAACCAAGCTCTCCAAGTGGTCGTTAACGTAGGCNACGTCGACGTGGAGTGAATTGGTTGTATCNCCGGCNCTGAACGAAACCTCGTCCATCAAACGCTCCATGACTGTGTGCAACCTGCGTGCACCNATGTTCTCNGTATTTTCGTTTACCTGCCAGGCGAGCTCAGCAATTCGCGTTAGCGCTTCCTCAGTGAAGGTAACCTCGATTCCTTCGGTGCCAAGCAACGCAACGTACTGTTCGACGAGAGACGCGTCTGGCTCNGTAAGGATTCGATTGAAATCCGACGGCGTTAGTGGGTGCAGCTCCACGCGAATTGGTAAGCGTCCTTGAAGCTCAGGTATAAGGTCGGATGGTTTGGCTAGATGGAACGCCCCTGAGGCGATGAAGAGNATGTGATCGGTACGGATCATCCCGTACTTAGTNGAAACCGTGCAGCCTTCNATAAGCGGCAATAGGTCTCGCTGGACGCCCTCGCGCGAAACGTCGGCNCCGACGTGATCAGACCTCCGGGTGACTTTGTCAATTTCATCTAAGAANACNATGCCNGTTTGTTCCACGGCGTCAACGGCCTGGGNCTTGATCTCGTCTTCGTTCANCAGCTTTATTGCTTCTTCTTCACGGAGACGACGATAGGCGTCGCGTATTTTNAGNCGGGCACTCTTTGTTTTNCCTGTGGGNAGACTCGAGAACATATTNTGCANCTGGCTGGTCATTTCCTCCATTCCTGGNGGCGCCATGATCTCCACACCTATTTGTGCGGTNTCAACATCAATTTCTATTTCNCGATCATCGAGTTCTCCTTCGCGAAGTTTTTTTCGAAATTTCTGCCGGGTGTCTGAGCCNTTTTTCTCGCCGTTGTCATCACTCGGCGTNGTTCTAGGTTCCGGCAAAAGTGCGTCGAGAATCCGCTCCTCGGCCGCGTCGTCGGCTCGGTGCTGGACCTTNTCCANCTCGGTTTCNCGCAACATTTTCACCGCCATGTCTGCAAGATCGCGGACGATCGACTCGACATCTCTNCCGACNTAGCCGACTTCAGTNAATTTTGTTGCTTCAACTTTCATGAANGGAGCGTTGGCAAGCCGCGCNANTCGTCGGGCGATTTCNGTTTTACCGACCCCCGTNGGACCGATCATNAAAATGTTCTTNGGAGTGACCTCCTCGCGTAAATCCTCGTNGAGTTGCATACGGCGCCAACGATTGCGCAAGGCGATTGCGACCGCTCGNTTAGCGTCGTNCTGGCCAACGATGTGGTGGTCGAGTTCGTGNACGATTTCTCGAGGAGTCATCATGATTTAGCGTCGAGAGTCTCGATGGTGGTTGAGTGATTGGTGTAAACGCAGATCTCGGCAGCGATCGNNAGNGCTCTGGAGACGATCTCTTCAGCATTCAGTTCNGTGTTATCGAGCAAAGCCTTNGCTGCAGCTTGAGCATAAGGACCACCCGANCCAATGGCGATGAGTCCGTCTTCGGGNTCTATCACNTCGCCGTTGCCNCTGATGATGAGNGAGGATTCTTCATCAGCAACNGCNAGCAAGGCTTCGAGTCGACGNAGNGCNCGGTCCGCACGCCAGTCNTTTGCTAATTCGACAGCNGCTCGAGTGAGGTTGCCCTGATANTTATCCAAGTTAGCCTCGAACCGTTCGAANAGGGTAAACGCATCGGCCGTACCGCCNGCNAANCCNGCGATCACACGNTCNTCAGATANGCGCCGGACNTTCCGGGCATTACTTTTCATGATCGTGTCGCCTANTGAGACTTGACCATCACCNCCNAGGGCCACTTTGCCTGGTCGACGAACAGATACGATGGTNGTNCCGCGAAATTGTTCCATGAGAGCCNATTAACTGACNGGGTCNATCCATAGTGGGGAGCGAAACCGCGAAATTCAACNGTCGCGAGGAGGNCGCTCNAGTACCAGCGCTGATATTTNCTTGGTTCNGAGCGCCGACATGNCCTTGCGGGTTTCGCGNNGGGATGTNTACGGTCCNACCAANACNCGAAACCATCNATCTTCNCCGACCAGCCTCACCTCNGAGGTGGTTGCCGCCAATCCCGCNAAGATCAGCTCNGCGCGCANNGCNTCNGCTTCGTCNTGTTTACGAAATGATCCNGCCTGAAGCAAATATTCTNTTGCGNCCGCACTTTTNGTAGTNCTCNNTTNATANGGNTTGGTATTCACTGNNACGTCGTTCGTGGGNAGTGTNTCCCAGAATTCGTAGCGCGTGGNTGACGAGTCTGGNCCGNGCGTNTTGTTGGTACGNTGTGAACTAGTTGCAGAGTCAAGGGNGAGCGATGGAACTAGCGAAATGCCNANCGTACCCAAGATCCCGACCNCGATACCGGCGAAAAAGGACTTGGNGCTAAANCCGGTGAGTTTAGTTCGNCGACCTTNTTGAGCNGATCCTCGTGCGCGACTGTTACGTTTCTTANCATTGNCGNCCATGTGNNAACCATACTATCGATCGGAGATCGTGGTTGAACAAATTTAGAANGTATCGATAGGATCGACATCGATNGACCAACGGACNGAATTCTGGTTNGGTNCTTTGNTCTCNACNGCTTCGAGNGCNCGCTGTATCTCNGACCTGCGACGNGAGANCAACAAGGCNTGATGACGAAAACGACCGCTTTTTCTNGCGAGNGGNGCTGNGACGGGTCCCAANGCTTCAATGTCAAATGTTGCNACGATCGCAAGGAGNTNGAGGAGAAAGGNCTCGGATTCGTNGGANTTCGATGCGTCTGCNCGAAGCATCGCCATNACNGTGAACGGNGGCAATTGGGCGATTCGCCTGTGCTGCATNTCGGTCTTTGTAAAACCGTCGTACCCGTACTCTGTNAGCGCCACAAGATTGGGATTGGCNGGGTCATAGGACTGTATCCAAACCTCGCCNGGTCTTTCNGCACGCCCGGCGCGACCGGCNACCTGAGTAATGAGCTGAGCGGTNCGTTCAGGGCCTCGGAAGTCTGGAGANAGNAAACCGTTGTCGGCGTTCACAACGGCAACNAGCGTGACGTTNGGNAGGTGATGACCCTTTGCAAGCATTTGAGTCCCAACAAGAATNCGCCTGGANGGGTTGGTTAAGGTAGAGAATAGGNTTTGTAGTTGGGTTTGAGATCGGGTGGTATCCCTGTCNACCCGNANNNTGGGGANGTCAGGAAATTCTGTCTTAAGNGTTTGTTCGACGCGTTGGGTCCCTGCACCGAGCGCAACGATTTCCTCGCTCGCGCATTCCGGACATGCGGTTGGNGTTGGNTAGCGACGCAGACAATGATGACATTGAAGTAGTTTNGGTGATTGATGGAGAGTAAGCCGAACATCACAGGCGTCGCACTCGGCCCGCCANCCNCAACGTGAACAACATAGGGTCGGNGCGTANCCNCGTCGATTGATGAAAACCAGGACNTGCGCGTTGTTATNCAAATGCTGCCGNATAACNGNTANCAACGGTTCGCTTAACCCTCCATTGAGGCGTTTACCCCGGATGTCCACGACGCGAAACGTGGGCATTTTTCGNCTNCCGGGTCGAACAGAAATCCGNGNCATCGAGTACCTTTTTCGGTCGACGTTGGCGANGGTCTCGAGCGANGGCGTTGCACTTCCTAGAACGCACGGAATNNCCAGCATTTGGGCNCGGATGACGGCGACGTCTCTGGCCGAATAGCGCAATCCTTCAGNTTGCTTAAANGANGGGTCATGTTCTTCGTCTACTACGATTACGCCTANANCTCGAAAATTCGAGAATATAGCCGAGCGTGTTCCAATGAGNATTTGATGCTCTCCANTGGCGACGCGNGCCCAAGTNCTAAANCGTTCCCGGTCTGACTCCGCGGANTGAATAACCCCGGCTGCGCCAAANCGNTCGANAAANCGAGCAGTTGTTTGCGGGGTNAGAGCGATTTCGGGAACGAGCANGAGGGCTTGTTTCTTCTGCTTCANCNCGTTTTCAATGACGCGCAGATAAACCTCAGTNTTGCCGCTACCNGTCACACCGTAAAGCGTATNNACCNCGAATTGNTNGAGGTTAGCNGTGATNGCTCGAATNGCCGCGGTTTGTTCNGAAGTNGGTTTGATATCGGAANGNNTGATTCTGTAGTCTGCTCGNTCGACTTGCGAAACGATCGNGCCTCTTTCNTCNAGTTTCCTGAGCAACGGGAGCGTAGCCCCANACTTTCGNGCTTCGTCCGTGGTGACTGGACCTNCATTNGNNAGAGANTCCCANAATNGACGTTGTCGAGGNGCTCNANCGAGCGANGNCGGAGTTNACTTCCCGACGNNGATCCANNTTAACGGTGGNNNGAATTCAGTGGGATTGCCACGCCGCGCNAGGGTNGGAATNANNGCCGCATANACGGNCCCGATCGGNTNGTGATAATAATCAGNNAGCCANGATGCAAGTTTNAGCAAGTCCGCNGTGAGNATGGGNGCNGCNTCGAGGANATCTTCGANGGGTTTCATTGATCGNGTNGGATGATCNGACAGGGCNGTCACGATACCTANNACGTGGGNTTTTCCGAGAGGCACTCGGACCCGNGTTCCCGGTAANGGAGCAGGCAAATCACTTGGCAATGANTACTCAAAAGTCGTNCTGAGAGGCCNGGGTACGGCCACGTGTACGACGGAACCNNAGGTTGCGTCCAAATTACCTATTGCCTACACTGCGCCGNCCGATCACAAACGGCNGGACGGTAGCGCTGTGAAAAATGAGGTTCANCCTGAGTACTCGGACATCACGGCCACNTGCAGTTGCGGCAACGTGATCAAAACGCGATCCACCATAGGTCGTGATATCCACCTTGAAGTTTGTTCAGAGTGTCACCCGTTCTATACCGGTAAGCAAAAGATTGTTGATTCCGGTGGTCGGGTAGAACGCTTNCGTCAACGTTTTGGGGACCGGTCGAGTAAAACGCCGACCTGATTTCCCGGATAAGTTCAGGAACTTCTGAGGCCGCTGGTGTTAGCCTTANTTTGTCGGAACAAGAAAGTCTACGCCGTGAAGCGCACTCTTTTACTCATCACGATTTTGTTCACCGCAACTGGTGCCATGGGCGCCGGCGCCGGCAAGAAAATGTACGACGAGTTCGTCGAGAACGGACAGATATATCCGCATGACGGTTGGCAAGACTACGTAACGAACCTTGGACACAAGTTATTGCAATATGCCTCGGGTGCTCCCGAGAAATATAAGTTTACCGTTCTCGATAATGCGCAGATCAACGCATTTGCAACACCTGACGCGTTCATATTTGTGAACCGCGGATTGCTNGCGTTTCTCAGTTCGGAGGAACAACTTGCGGCTGTAATCGGCCACGAAATTGGTCATGTTGTCGGCGAGCATGCGCGNCGGCGTAAGGTCGCCAATCTGCTAGGAAAAACCGCCGGAATTGCCGCGGCGATGATAACGGGACGAGGCGAGTTATATGACGTTTCAAACGCTGCCACNACCACCCTATTATCTGGATACGGTCGGGAGATGGAACTAGAAGCGGATCGCTACGGCGCGGAATTTCTCGCTCGCTCGGGTTATAACCCACTTGCCATGATTGAAGTCGTGCAAGTCTTGAAGGACCAAGAATTGTTCTCTAAGCAGGTCGCGAATCAGCNGTCCACTTACCATGGGCTATTCTCGTCGCATCCAAAAAATGATAAGCGACTGCATGAGGTGGTTGCGTACGCCCAAAGCCAGTTACCGGATCAAGTTACTGAGCAAATTGGAGATTTTTGGTCCTTAATTGATGGATTAGCGTATGGAGACGAAGCCGCGGCTGGGATAGTTAGAGGCCNAACNTTTTATCANGGGGGATTGAGGATTGCGGTCGATTTNCCGGAAAATTGGACCGTGACGAATACCNCATCCCAAGTTTTGGGCAAAGCACCGGGAGGAAAGAAAGAGGCCCAAATAAGCGTTGCTCGGCATGAACCGGTAAAACGTAAAAGTCCGGAAGAATACATTGTCGACGTCCTGAAACGGGATGACGTTGTTAATGGATCAGAACTCGAACTCAACGGTCTCAAAAACTACGTTGGCGAGCTTGAAGCCGAAGATTCCGAAACTCCGGTAGCGCTGATCGGTATCATATATCGAGGCAAGCACGTGTTTTTGTTTCGGGGGGAGGCTGGTCCTGACATTGATGCCGACGCATTCCGTATTGTTTTCATTGAGACGCTCAAGACGCTTCGAGGAATGACTGCTGCAGACGTGCAAATGGCGAACACGCGACGCTTAAAAGTCTTAGTCGCGGACCCTCACGACACCTATGCCAAATTGGCGCAGAGAACCGCGATTGCGCGGTACCCAGAGGAGTCCTTGCGTCTATTAAATGGGGGTCACCCGCATGGCGAACCTCGCGCCGGAGATTTCGTAAAAATCGTCGAGTGAAATCGAGGCGGTGTTTTGTTTTTGAATCTGAAGCCCTTTGGTTTGTTANGTTAGGTTCGCTCCCAGATCGAACCGTAATGAGAAGGAGAGAAAAGTGACTTTGTCTCTATGGTGCCTCGTGATTGTTGCAGTGCTACCGTATGTTCTAGCGGGAGTTGGTGGTTATTTTCGACGGACGAATCTTGGCACTGTCGACAACGACAATCCGCGAGGCCAGGCTGCGTTATTAGAAGGTGCGGGCGCACGTGCATATGCGGCGCAGGCGAACGCATGGGAAGCATTAGCGCTTTTTCTTGTTGGGCTGGCGCTCGTGCATTTCACCGGAACTGCGGATCAAGCCGGGACTGCTTCGATGGTTTTTGTGATTGCCCGAATCCTGCACGCGGTTTTCTACATCCGCGGTGCTGCGACGCTGCGCTCGTTGAGTTTTTTTGGCGCGTTAGGCGCGTGGATNTGGTTAATTGTCATTGCAGCTTCGGGATAGCTTAGATAANTAACTAAAAGACGTCCTCGGGCCGCAAAACACTGGGTGTTGAATTGCTTTGCGGTCTTGCATCCGAAGTTGGAGTGTCTTCGTTAAAAAAATACTCNAAGATGGCATCTTCCTGATCAGGAGGGGCGAGGCGCCCAGTCCGTGGATCGATCTTCGCACTGACCACTCCTGCAGGTTGCGCAAACGACGTTTCGGGCGTGTTTTTTAGAGCTTCTCGCATAAAGTCGATCCAAATAGGTAGCGGTGTCGTTGAACCGTATTCCGTTGAACCGATAGGTCTGTGATTGCTAAATCCAACCCAGACAGAAGTCACGAGATCTGCATGGAAGCCGTTNAACCAGGTATCGGCTGCTTCATTTGTTGTCCCCGTTTTGCCCGACAGATCTGCTCTTTGCAGCTGGAGTGCACCACGTCCTGTTCCGCGCTTAATCACGTCGCGGAGCATTGAGTTGATGATAAAGACGTTCCGCTCGTCAACAACACGCGTCGCACTGTGCGGCGTAGGATCGGTGTTGGATTTGCAAGCGCGACATACTATTGGATGTTTGGGTTCAAAGATGACAGAGCCATCGAGGGCCTCGATGCGCTTGACGATGTGAGGCGTGATTTTGTAACCGCCGTTGGCGAAGATCGCGTAACCACTCGCCATTTCGAGAGGAGTTAACGCCATCGTCCCTCCCCCGATTGCGAGCTGCGTGTTACGTGGAAACGTATCGGTTTCGAACCCGAAACGGCTCACGTATCGCATCACCTTGCCGGCACCAACNTCAAGCAGGACGCGCATGGATACCAAGTTGATAGAACGGTACAGAGCTTCACGAAGTCGGGTAGGCCCATTGTATTCGCCGCTGTCATTTCTGGGCCGATAGAGTTGCTCGAGATTCTTGTCCTCAAAGACCAAAGGAGCGTCTAGGTACACGCTGGCTGGAGTTACTCCGTGTTCGAGAGCTGCGGAATAAACAAAAGGTTTGAAACTCGATCCGGGTTGACGAGCGGCTTGGACCGCGTGGTTGTATTGATTTCGCGAGAAATCAAATCCCCCAACCATTGCCGTTACGGCGCCAGAGCGTGGATTAAGGGCGACCAAAGCACCCTGAATATTGGGTATCTGGGCTAGGTGCCACTGCTCGTCTTTTGCTGTTATGTGAATTAGATCGCCTGGATCGAGGATTTCTCCTGCGCTGCGCGGTGTTCTGCCGCGACTGTCCGTATCGATATACGGGCGCGCCCACCGATAGCCTTCGCGAGAAATGACAACGGTGTCGCCGTTAGCACGTAGGACCTGGACGCCGTCGTCGCTGGTTGAAACCACTACTGCGGGTTCAAGTTCGCCGATCGGACGACGTGTTTCAAAGCTCTTTAAATAAGGATCCAAGGATTGTTCGTTGGCGGAAATGCGTACGCGACCGTAGGGGCCTCTATACCCATGGCGCCGATCATAGGCTTGTAGGTGAGTTCTGACTGCAGTCTGCGCGGTGGCTTGCTGCGCGGCGTCAATGGTCGTGTACACGACGAAACCGCTATAAATGTCACGTCCATAGCGCTCGATTAGGTCGCGTCGTATCCATTCGGCGGGGTAGGGGGCATCAAGATCGACGTCGCGATGGTGGACTTTCGCTGTGATCGGTGCGACGACGGCGGCCGTGTACTGTCGCTCGTTGATGATTCGGTTTTGGTGCATCCGGCGGAGTACTAAATTACGACGTTGTAACGCCCATGTCGGGCCGTTGATAGGATTTCCGGCCTCTGGGCGTTTGGGAATACCTGCCAACATAGCGAGTTGTGGAAGGTTCAGCTGTTGGGCGGATTTGCCGTAGTAGGTGTATGCGGCAGCCTGCAGCCCATAGGCACGTTTACCAAATGGAACGACGTTGATATAGAGCTCCAGAATCTCCTCTTTCGACAGCTCTTGTTCAATTTTGAGAGCCAATAGCATTTCTTTGAACTTTCGTACGAAGGTTTGTTCGCGCGATAGATCGGCGACGTTACGTGGCAGTTGCATCGTTATCGTTGAGGCGCCCGTGAGAACCGTAGAGTTAACCAGCAGCTTTACAACGTCGTTGGCGAGCGAGATCCAATCCACGCCACCGTGTTCGTAAAAGCGTTTGTCTTCGGTGTATACCAGCGCATCCTTGAAATATTGAGGAATATCTTGCAATTCGATCGGAATGAGCCGGCGGTTACCGAATTCCGCGAGCAATTCGCCCTCGTCGGCGTAAATTCGTAGCGGTGTTTCGAGTTGGTAGTGGCGGTAGGTTTCGGCATCAGGTATTTGCGGATCCAAATATAAAAAGACAGCCGCGAAGATCGTCACGCTTCCGCACGAGCCAATGCCAATAAGCCACAACAAATATTTGATGGTTTTTGTGTGCCGCACCATGGCCCTAGACACGAGGCCCCTGCATATTTGTCTCATCATGTGATCGACTCAGACAATTCATTTAATGGCGCGCGATCGAATACGTTGAGTGGGGACGAATGTACTCTTGAGCGTTACGTCGCGCTAGAACACCTCCAATATTCGTACTTAATGTCTTCAAAACGGCTTTTCGCCGCGCTTTTTGTGCCTTGGTCGTTAACGAAACGTCTTGCTAAAAGGATACAGATCGCGGCAAACGCGTGGTCACGAATTGGACTAAACGTTTGCTGTGTGTGTGGAAGCCACAGGGTAAAATCGACCTGGCATCTTTGACGAGGTTGTCATGAAACACACAAGCGTCTTTCTAGTCGGTCTTATGGCCGTCGGGAAGTCGAGCGTCGGTAGACAACTTGCGGACGAGCTCGGATATTCGTTCTACGATTCTGACCATGAAATCGAAATCCGTGCGGGTGCAGAGATCGCATGGATATTTGATGTCGAAGGTGAGAATGGATTTCGGGAGAGGGAAACCCAGGTCATTAACGAGCTAACGCCTATGGATCGGATCGTACTCGCGACGGGAGGTGGTGTGGTCTTACGTGAAGAGAATCGGCGTGTACTTTCCGATCGAGGGTACGTTGCCTACCTTACAAGCCCAATAAGTCTTTTGGCGGAGCGTACTCGAAAGGACCGTAGAAGGCCGCTGTTAAGGGATGTGGACCCCGCGGCGACACTGGAGACGTTCGCGCGCGAACGGGGACCCTTGTACGAGAGCGTTGCGGATTGCACGTTCATGACGGACGGATCAAGCATCCGAAAAGTCGCACGAGAGGTTGCCCAGTGGCATCGGGACGCCATTGAAAAGGCGGAATCGTAAGATGGTTGCGCATGTTGACATCGTTTTAAACGAAGATCGCGGATATCGCGTCCTAATCGGGTCGGGGGTGATAAACAGAAAGGCATCTTGGCTCGACGCGCTTGGTTCCAGGGTGGCGGTGATAACGAATGCAACCGTCGCGGACTTGTATCTGGATACTTTGACCTCCGCGATAGATCGAGATCTTGACGTGATCGAGATCGGTGATGGTGAAGAATTCAAGAGTCTCAAGACATTTTCCCAAGTGATCGATCGTCTCGTCGACGGCGGTCACAACCGCGATAGTACAATCATCGCGATGGGCGGCGGTGTTGTCGGGGATGTCGCAGGCTATGTGGCGGCGAGCTACCAACGAGGCGTCGGGTATGTGCAAGTACCAACCACGTTGCTCGCCCAAGTCGATTCGTCGGTGGGTGGAAAGACGGCCGTCAACCATTCGTCAGGGAAAAACTTAATCGGCGCCTTTTATCAACCGAATCGGGTTATTGCGGATACCGATACGCTTAATTCGCTCCCGGATCGAGAATTCCTAGCGGGAATTGCTGAAGTTATTAAATACGGCGTAATAGGCGATCCGGAGTTTTTTGGCTGGCTGGAAGCGAATGTGGAAGCCCTGTCTGCCCGAGAGCCGAGTGCCATGGAATATGCGATCTGCCGCTCTTGCCAACTAAAAGCGGCGATCGTTGTTGAGGACGAGCGCGAAATAGGCGTCAGGGCGAAGTTGAACTTCGGCCATACATTTGCCCACGCCATAGAAACGGCGACAGATTTTAGGTCCTATTTACACGGAGAAGCCGTCGCGATTGGCATGGTCATGGCGGCGGATTTGTCGGTGCGAATGAATCTCTGTCGGTCCGACACCGCAGACCGAGTTAGGCGGTTGATCGAGGTGTATGGACTGCCCGTGGTAGCCTCCCAATGCCCCGCCTCACTGATGCTAGAGTCTATGGCAATGGACAAAAAAGTGATTGGAGGGCGAATGCGGTTTGTGTTGGCAAAACGAATCGGAGAAGTATCTGTTGAAAGCGATGTTCCTCAGGGAAAACTAGAGCAAACGCTCGCTGCAGGGACGAAGTTGTCTCGGGACTAAAGCGCCGTGATGATGCCTTATCCCGGTAATATTGAAGATCCCATCAGGTGTCGATCGATGGACTGAGCAGCCTCTCGCCCTTCGTTTATTGCTCTCACGACAATGTTCTGACCACTCCGACAGTCACCTGCCGCGAAGACCTTGGAGATACTTGTTTGATACGTGCCTTTGTCCGCGGCGTAGTTAGATCTTTGATCGAGATCTACGCCGAGGGCTTCGGATAAATAATGTTCCGGCCCTAAAAAGCCCATCGCCAAAATAACCAAATTGGTGTCCCAAGTCCGTTCTGAATTGGGTAAGGTTGTGCGTTGCCCTCCCGCGTAATCAAGATCGACGGTTTTAATGCCCGCCACATTACCGTGACCATCGTCGATAAATTCAAGCGAATCGATCGCCCATGCTCGCGGGTCACCACCAAATTTCGCCGCCGCCTCTGCGTGGCCGTAGTCGACCTTAAAAACCACGGGGTCCTCGGGCCATGGGTTAGTCGGCGATCTTTCCTTGGGGGGCGCAGGAAATACTTCGAAATTGGTCAGCGAACGACAGCCGTGTCGGAGCGATGTACCTAGACAATCGGTGCCCGTATCGCCCCCACCAATGACGATGACGTCTTTATCGTGCGCGTCAATGTATTGGCCATCCTCTAGATTTGAGTTTAAAAGACTGCGCGTATTTTTCGTCAGAAAATCCATTGCAAAGTGGATGCCATTCAAATTCCGACCGGGTATCGGTAGGTCTCGAGGCGTAGTTGCCCCGGTGGTTAGAAGAAGCACGTCGTTTTCTGCGATGAGCTTAAATACGTCAAACGTGTTACCCGAACCGTCTCCGACGTCGATTCCGGTCTTGAATTCAATGCCTTCATGTTGGAGGAGGTGGATACGGCGTTCGACGACCGCTGTTTTATCGAGCTTCATATTGGGTATCCCGTACATCAACAAGCCACCGATTCGATCGGCTCGCTCATAGACGATTACCGAATGGCCAACGCGATTAAGTTGCGCTGCCGCTGCTAAGCCAGCGGGTCCCGATCCGACTATGGCGATAGATTTTCCCGTTCGAGAAAGTGGGGGGCGTGGGGTTACCCACCCTTCTTCGAAGCCGCGGTCGATGATTGCCATCTCGATGTTCTTGATGGTGACGGGTGGATCGGTAATCCCCAGCACACAACTTCCCTCGCATGGCGCGGGGCATACTCGCCCAGTAAATTCCGGAAAGTTGTTGGTTGCGTGTAATCGATCGAGGGCATCACGCCATTGGCCTCTGTATACGAGATCGTTCCATTCTGGAATAAGGTTGTGTATGGGACAGCCGGCTCTACCAATACGATGCTCGCGAGGCGCGTTGGATTGGCAAAAAGGGACACCGCAATCCATGCAGCGAGCTCCCTGTTTCTCAAGGTGCGCTGTGCCCGGTTGCGTATAGATCTCGTCGAAGTCGAGAAGGCGTGTGTCCGCGTCTCGGTACGGAGCAGCTTCGCGTTGAAATTCGATAAAACCGGTGGTCTTACCCATGATTAGCCGTGTGTTGTATGGCCATGGCTAATTAGCCCAACCACTCTCGTTCTCTGCAATCTCTGCAGCCAATTTCTGTTCTTCTAGTACCCGCTTGAAGTCAGTGGGCATCACCTTAACGAATGCGCTAACGGATGCAGCCCAGTCGTCGAGCAATGCATTTGCTTTAGTCGAACCTGTATAGATTGCATGTTTATCGATCAATACCTTTAATGCGTCGACGTCACCTCGTGCCTCTACCCTTTCGAGTTCAACCATATCTGTATTGCAGTAATTGGAGAACGATCCGGCTGGATCGTATACGTACGCGGTACCACCGCTCATGCCGGCAGCAAAGTTCCTACCCGTCGGACCGAGGACGACGACCATTCCCCCGGTCATGTACTCGCAACCATGGTCTCCGACACCCTCAATTACGGTATGAGCTCCACTATTACGGACGCAGAAACGTTCGGCCGCCACACCTCGAAAGAAACATTCGCCCGCGGTTGCTCCGTATAAGGCAACGTTGCCGATTAATACTTGCTCTTCCGCGACAAAACGGCTTGCTTTGGGTGGATAAATGATCAGCCTTCCGCCTGAAAGCCCTTTGCCGACATAATCGTTGGCATCGCCCTCGACTTCGAGGGTGACACCCTTAACAAGCCAAGCTCCAAAGCTTTGTCCGGCACTGCCGTTGAATTTAAAGTGGATGCTGTCGTCGGGCAGCATCTCTGCTCCTCGCCGACAAATGATCTTGTTGGATAGCATCCCGCCGACGACTCGATTTGTGTTCCGGATATCGAGTTCAGCGCGAACCCTTGTACCGTTAGCGAGCGCGGGTTCGGCGAGTTCGATGAGCCTGTTATCAAGCGCGTGGTCCAAACCGTGATCTTGTTCGTGGATGCAAAAAACACCGAGACAATTTTCGGGTTCTTCTGCTTTGCTGAGTACCCGTGACAGATCGAGGCCTTTTGCTTTCCAATGGTCAACCGCGGGCTCGACGTCCAACACGTCGACTTTCCCAATCATCTCGTTAACGGTACGGAAGCCAAGTTCGGCCATGAGCAATCGCAGTTCCTTTGCGACCATGAAAAAATAGTTCACGACATGTTCGGGTGCTCCTGCAAATTTCTTGCGCAGCCCGGGATCCTGCGTCGCGATGCCAACGGGACAGGTATTTAAATGGCATTTGCGCATCATGATGCATCCCAGCGCCACTAAAGGGGCGGTCGCGAAACCAAACTCCTCGGCCCCAAGGCAGATGGCAATGGCTACGTCTCGTCCAGTTTTCAACTGCCCATCGGTCTGCAGCACCACACGTGAACGCAAATTGTTCATCACCAGGGTTTGATGCGCTTCAGCAACACCAAGTTCCCAAGGCACACCTGCGTGCTTGATAGATGTTAAAGGTGACGCGCCCGTACCACCGGTATCGCCCGCAATGACGAGGTGATCACTCCGCGCTTTAGTGACCCCGGCCGCGACTGCACCGACGCCGATTGCCGCTCCCAATTTGACACTGATACGCGCTGAAGGGTTCGCATTCTTGAGGTCGTGGATTAGCTGTGCGATGTCCTCGATGGAATAAATATCATGGTGAGGTGGCGGACTGATTAACCCAACGCCTGGAGTTGAGTGCCGGATGCTGGCTATGTAGTCGTCGACCTTACTGCCGGGTAATTCGCCCCCTTCACCGGGTTTCGCACCCTGAATGATCTTGATTTGCAGTTCGTCTGAATTGGCTAGATAGTTTGCCGTCACGCCAAAGCGACCACTGGCGACTTGCTTGATCGCAGACCTCTTAGAATCGCCATTCTCCATCGGTTGAAAACGATCAGGGTCCTCACCTCCCTCACCTGTATTGGACTTACCCCCGACTCGATTCATTGCGATGGCTAGCGATTCGTGCGCTTCGGCGGAGATTGAGCCAAAACTCATTGCACCCGTGGCAAAGCGCGGGATGATCTCGGTTTCAGGCTCGACTTGTTCGAGGGGGATAGCGACGGTCGCCGTCGTTTTGAACGACAACAAACCACGAAGATTCGCCTCTCGAGTATTGGTTTTGTTGACGTGGTCGGCAAATCGCCAGTAAGCCTCTTCATTGTTCGTCCGCGCAGCTGATTGAAGGTCGGCCACGGCCTCCGGATCCCACATGTGGCGGTCGCCTCCAAGCCGCCAATGAAAGTCGCCCGGGTTAGGCAGGACGGGCTCGGCAACCGCATTCCGACCAGGGAAGCCGATTGCGTGACGTCGTTGCATTTCCTCTGCGAGTACCTCAAATCCTGCACCTTCGACGCGACTCGCCGTCCCGGCAAAGGCTCGATCGATAACTTCCTCGGCAAGGCCAACGGCCTCGAAGATTTGTGCTCCTTTGTATGACTGCAGCGTTGATATCCCCATCTTCGCCATGACTTTGAGCATGCCTTTGGCCGATGCCTTTTTGTATGCCTCGACAACATCGTCGTCATCACTAATGTGAGCTGCGTCTTCAAGATACCCATCGCGACGGGCCTGCCATAGCGTCTCGAACGCCAAGTACGGGTTGACGGCGTCCGCACCGAAACCAACTAACAGACAATGGTGATGGACTTCTCGCGCTTCACCCGTTTCGAGAACGATACCGATACGTGTACGTGCGTGATGACGGACGAGATGATGGTGTACGGTCCCGACTGCAAGGAGCGCGCTTATGGCGACGTGGCCTGCATCGACTGCCCGATCAGATAGCACGATGAGTTTGAATCCACCGCCAATGGCGTCGATTGCTTCGGACGCGATACGGTCCAACGATGCTAGTAAGCCATCCCGTCCAGATCGCGTTGGAAACGTGAGATCGATGGTTTTGGCCTTCCAACCGCGGTGGTCGATGTGTTTCAGTAACGAGAGTTCTTCATTAGATAGGACAGGTTGCGGAATACGAAGGCGATGAGCGTGTTGAGGCGTTGTGCTGAGCAGGTTTGCTTCAGGCCCGATGTAACATTCCAAAGCCATGATCACTTCTTCGCGGATTGAATCAACGGCCGGATTGGTGACTTGCGCAAACAGCTGTTTGAAGTAGTCGTAGAGCATACGTGGCTTATCGGACATGACGGCTAAGGCCGCGTCATTGCCCATCGAACCGAGAGGGTCCCTTAATTCTCTGACCATCGGAAGTAGCATAAATTGGAGTGTTTCGACCGTGTAGCCGAATGCCTGGGAGCGGGCTAGAACTGAATCGACATCGAGACCCGGCACCGGTTTTTCTGAAGCGAGATCAGTCAATTCAACACGTTCATTCGCAAGCCATTCGCCGTATGGCTGTCGTCGAGCCCAATCCGATTTGATTTCTTCATCCGGGATCATGCGCCCCGCTTCGAAATCGATGAGAAAAATGCGACCGGGCTGCAGCCGACCTTTTTCGACCACTCGCTCGGGTGGTATATCGACCACGCCGACCTCCGATGCCATGATGCATTTGTCGTCGTCTGTAATGTAGTAACGAGAAGGTCGCAGGCCGTTTCGGTCGAGGACAGCTCCAATATAGGTTCCATCCGTAAAAGCAATTGATGCGGGTCCGTCCCATGGTTCCAATACACACGAGTTGTACTCATAGAACGCTCTTTTCTCGGGAGACATAGTGGTGTGTTGCTGCCATGCCTCAGGGATCATCATGAGGACGGACTCTTGCAGGGTCCGTCCCGTTAGACGCAAGAATTCAAGAACGTTGTCGAATGTGCCGGAGTCCGAACAGTCGGGTTCAACCACCGGGAAGAGCTTCTGTAGATCGCTGCCAAAGAGGTCGGATTGCAGCGTTCCTTCACGAGCATTCATCCAATTCTTGTTACCGAGTAGCGTATTGATTTCGCCGTTGTGGCTCATAAATCGGTTCGGCTGAGCTCGATCCCAGGAGGGAAAGGTGTTGGTAGAAAAACGCGAGTGGACCATGGCTAGATGTGTTTGGTAGTCGGTATCAGCGAGATCAGGGAAGAAGTTATACAGTTGGTGTGGCGTCAACATGCCTTTATAGATAATGACCTTGGTCGAAAGACTACAAACGTAAAACAACGATCGTTCGACGAGTTCTTCGTTAGAACGTAACTGGTGCGTTGCGTGCTTTCGAATCAAGTACAGTTTGCGCTCGAGCGCGTCCCCTTCAAGCCCTTCGTCCGATGCGATAAAGACCTGTTCCATTGCTGGCATCGCTGCCCGAGCTGCGTCGCCGATATCGGCCTTATCTGGTTGTATGGGGAGTTCTCTCCACCCGACAAGGCGCTGACCGGCTTCTGCGATAGTAGATTCAAAAACTTGCTTGCAGTGCGCTCGTTCCTTCGGATCACGTGGCAGGAATACGACGCCTGCGCCAAATGCGCCGTCCTGGGGTAACTCGGTATCCAACACATCACGGACGACACGCCGCAGAAAATGAAAAGGCAAGCCAGTAAGGATGCCCGCCCCATCCCCTGTATTTTTCTCGTAGCCCAAGCCGCCGCGGTGGACCATGCAGCAATTCATGTGGTTGGCATCATCCATGATTACGCGGCTCGCTCGGCCCTTGATGTCGCAAATAAATCCAACGCCGCAGGCATCTTTCTCGAGAGCGGGATCGTAGAGACCACGCCGAGGAGGCATACCGAGAGTAAGCTGTCGCGAGAGCTCATTCATGCGCTGCTTTTTTTTGGGAAGTTCGCTGACGCCAAACAAAATTTATCCGGTCCGTGCCATCATCCAAGCATGGACAGCGTAACGTTTCCGATCGTCGTGCACACGTTGATCTTCGATGAAGGGGGTCGACTGTTGTTACTCCGTCGAAAGGGAACGGGGTTGATGGATGGATACCTCGGACTGCCCGGTGGGCACCTCCAAGCGGGCGAAACCGTGTCCAACGCGGCAATGCGGGAATGCAAAGAAGAAGTCTGTATCGAGACAAAAGCGATACAGCCACTGGTCGTTATGCCGTTCATGGGTGGTGTCGACTTCATTTTCGAAGCACATGAATGGACCGGTATAGCTGAGATCGGGGAACCCGATAAGTGTTCGGA